>CAKVBV010000018.1 GCA_934725535.1 uncultured Bacteroidales bacterium
AGTTCCGAACCCTCTACCAGTTCGTCTGGCACCAAGTCGCCGACACTATGGAGTAAAATGCCCCTCTGAACGAAAAAGGAAAGTGGCGTGCCGAGAAAATCGGCACGCCACTTCGTGTTTGTGGGGCAAAAACGCCATTGGAACGACCAAATCAAAAAAACAACTCGGGCATCGCCCTCCAAGTGCCACAGGAACAGTTAGACCAACTACAAGGGACTACGAATGGGAGAACAACGGCACAGACCGTTTCGCCCGTCCGTATCTCAACGGAGGACTGAAGAGTGTAGAGTATGCACAGGCGTGGTCGGATGTGCCGCAGGTCATCGTGCCTTACGGAGCAGACCGCAATATGTCGGGCATATCCGTTGTGGGTATAGACGAGACCACACAGATGCAATCTACCTTCGGCAAGCGTCTGCGCCTTGACCCGAACACCACCTACAACGTACACGACAAGAACGGAGAGAATGCCGCGACCATCACCACGGACGCACACGGAGCGTTGAGCAACCCGAATGTAAACACAGGCATAGAGATAACCAAGTTCTACGACGACATCTACCCGCAGTGCCATTTCAAAATCACCAAAGTGGAGGTGAAGAACAAGCGGCAGAGCGGCGAGACCGTCCCCGAATACACGTGTGAGGGTATAGCCGTGGACGCACGCTACACCAAAGAGTACCTCGCTCAAAAGGGAATGTTCCCGCTGCGTATAGAGGAGGCAACCACCCTGTCCGTCCGTTTCGAGAGCGGCTTCCTCAACGGTCGGGAGTTCGAGATAGCCAACAAGACCCACAAAGACCAAGACTCAACAGGCTACAGCCTTAAATTCACCATCGTAGCAGACGGCTCTATTGAGGACGGAACACTCATACCAAGCGGCAATTTCAAACCCAACGTAGGCGACCAATTCGCATTGTTCAATATGAAGATGCCTGCGGAGTTCGTCTCTCTCGCCAAGCAAGACCTCGCACAACGTGCCTACGAGGAGTTGTTGGACTTGCAGAACACACGCCCCGAAGTCAAATGCACCTCCGAGCCGTTTACGTTCATGCAGCATACCGTCTCTTTCGGGGCTGTCATGCAAGTGTCCTCGGAACTGTTCGGAGACGAACCGTTTATCAGCCGCGTCATCGCCTACTCCTATAAACTCACCTTACCGAGCAGCGTGCAGTTCTCGTTGGCTTCGGCTGTTATGCGGGGTACGCTCTCCGAGATGAACAATGCCATATCCGATGTTACCCACACCGCAGGTGGATTGGAGCAGCGTGCCATTAACCTCTCACGCCGTGGTTGGAGGGACGCTAATGAGGTGGCGGATATGCTGGATAGTATCACCTCCGAGATGATGCTTGTCGGCAATGAACGCTATCAGTTCGGCTTCACCTCATCTATCGAGTGCGTGGATAGCGGCAACAAGTTCGCAAGCCTGCGCGTGGGCTACGGTTCGTTGCAGCACACCCAAGAGCCGTATATCAACTATGCCAACCGCGGACTATGGGAGATAAGCGGTGCTACCCTCACCAAGGACGTGAATGGTGCCAACCTCGACCCCGATACTCCGTACTACCTGTTTGCACAAGTAGCAGACGACACCAACCCCGCACGACTGATACTGACCACGGACGCACACAAGAGCGAAAGCGAAGACGATGTGCCATACCTGTTACTCGGTATCCTGTCTTCGGAGTTCGAGGGCAGGCGTGTCTTCAGTCGCACCAACGGCTACACGGCTATTGAGGGCGGCACTATCACCACCGAGCAGATACAGGACGCGGGGCGCAACCTCATTATCGACTTCCAGAGCAACCCGCCACGTATCATAGCCCGCAACGGTGCGGAGATAATCGGCAATGTTCGTTTCAAGGCAACCGACACCAAGACGGCAGAGGAGCAACTTGCCGATTTGGGACTGATTGCCTCCAACGCCCAATCCGCTGCCGACGCGGCAAAAAATGATGCGGCTGCCGCCCAAGCCGCTCTTGATAACTTGGAGATAGGAGGGAGGAACTTGCTGACAGGCACAAGCAATGAACTGAAGCAGGTTACAACGAACAATTATGGTTACAATGTCGGTAATGTAGTTGCAGAGCCAAATGCAACCTATACATATCGTGCTTATGTTAAAGTTCCTGCGGATAGTCCTGTGAGTTATGGAGCATACTTTACATTCTTTACAAAGACGAGTTTCAAACAATTCAGCAATCAAGATGTAAAGATAATGCCGGGCGAAGAAGGCTATACGACTATTACCACAACCGCCCCCGCTGATGCTACATACATACGTTGTGATTTACGGCAGTACAATAAAGATAGCGGAAAAGACCAGAACATAAATGGTCTGACCTTACAAGTAAAGGAGCAAAAATTAGAGAAAGGTACAGTACCCACGGATTGGACTCCCGCGCCCGAAGATGTAGAAGCGTCTATTGCAGAGAGCAAGACATATACAGAGGGGCTTGTTACGGCTCTCGGAGACACCCTGCAAAGTCAGATAGACGGCGTGGTGGATAGTTACTTTATGGAGGGAGTGCCGACCACCTCCAATGCCCCTGCCAACGAGTGGACGACAGACGAACTCAAACAACGCCACGAAGGGGACACGTACACCAATATCCAACAATACACCAAGTTGGAGAAAGATGTATGGGAACAAGGCTCATTCGCAGAAAGTATGACAGGCTATGGTTGGGTAGTTAATGGCGCAAAATATGACACGAACAAAAAGCCTATACGTCTCGCAGAGTTGATAGAAAACAAGAAAGGTAGTATTATTCATTTGTCCGATTATAGCACATACAAGTTCGCAGTCCTTTACTTTAATGCCAATAAGAAACTGGTCGTTGCAAACTTTTGGAAGACAGCGGATTTTGTTACGACAGACTATCCGTATATTGCTATATCTATCACCCGCATAGACGGAGAGCAGACTTCTATCGCAGATGTCGTGGCAAGCGGAGTGGTTGTCAACCCCGATGCAGGCAAGTCGTGGCGTTGGTGCAAAGGCACAGGGGATAGTCCTGCCACAGGTTGGCATTGGCACGAGATAGCGGACAGCGATGCGGTGCGTGCCTTGCAGAACGCAGCCAAAGCGCAGGATACGGCAGACGGCAAACGGCGTGTGTTCGTCGTACAACCTACCCCGCCTTACGAGATAGGCGACTTGTGGGCGCAAGGCAGCGGAGACGGCAAAGATATTCTCAAATGCAAGACAGCCAAGACCGCAGAACAGACCTTTGCACAAGACGACTGGGAAGCAGCAAGCAGTGCACTCTCGAAAGCGGGGCAGGCAGCCACAGAAGCAGCAACGGCAAAGGCTAACGCACAAACCGCGCTCACCACACTCACCAACATCGCCAGCGACAATGTATTTACCAAGCAGGAGAAATGCTCTGTGCGTACCGAATGGGCGAGCATACAAGCCGAGTTCACCAAGAATACCAACAACGCCAAAGTGTGCTGGGGTGAAAGCGGATATACTTCAAACACGGAGTATGCTGCCTACAAAACCGCTTACAATGATCTTAACTCCTACCTCACCAATACAGCCAAGTTGTCGGCAAACGAAGATACTCAAATCACCCCTGCTGATTTCAACAAGGCTTTCAGCGACTACTACGGAGCGAATGTAACCCTGCTCAATGCCATTGCCAAGCGGGTGAGCGAGATAGAGGTGGCTGCTATGAGTATGGGTACACGCAACCTCTTTGCCAAGAAGTATATGCTCGACTGGAACGCCAAGTCCTCAGGCACAACAACCGTTAATTTTGACGATTACGGCGAGTACTACCAAATCAAAGAGAACCAAGTATATACATACGTGGGCGGTGGCACATCATACAATGACATCTTGCAAGGGAACGTGTCCTTTGAGACAGGCAAGCAGTATTGCCTCAAAGTCAAGTGGAGAGTGGATAGTGCAAAGACAAACCCCGGATTATATCTCGGTTTCAAGTACTCGGACGGCACTCGCAGCGGTTGGATAATCTGTGCCAAAGACCAAACGACACCCGCGGAAGCCACGCTTGTTTCTGCAAGCGGCAAGACGGTGGCTGGTATCGTCTGTTCGTATGGCATGCGGGCTAATACCCGCATCTATGAGATACAACTCACAGAGGGTAACAAAGCCCCAAGCGGGTGGGCGGAAGCCGAAGCAGACAAAGAGACAGGCGGCGAGAACCTCTATACAGGCGACAACCCGCTGACGATTGCTGCCAACGCTACAAGCATCTACAACTATGTAACATTGGTTAAAAACCTACAAAACGATGCCCGCTATGTCTTCTCTTGCGGCAAGTCCGTTGTCAAGGCAGGCAGCACAACGGATTACTCTGTGTTGTTATACAACTTTAATACCGACAAGCCAGAGCAGGTACGCAACCTCGCTGTCGGCACTACCCGCGTAGAGCAAGCATTTACCATACCCTCCACAGGCACGTGGAGTATGATTATCTATTCGGGACTACGGGGCAGCACGGCGGGTATCTCTATGGAGTACACCGACATCATGGTGCAGAAAGGCAACCGCGCTACTGCCTATCAGACAGCGGTCGGCTTCCTTGGTGAGTGTCTGAAAGATGGTCATACCACCGATATTGCAGGCGGTCTTGTCTTGACCAACGTACTTATGCTGCGCGATTTTGACAATAAGACCGTTACCGCAGGTATGAGCGGACTGACAGAGAAAGACGGAGAGAAAGACAATGTCCTCCTATGGGGCGGCGGAACGTATTTTGACGCTTTCAATGCTTCACGCGATGCCAACTACCTCAAAAAGGCAGGCGGCACACCTATCACCACCCTCCTCAAAAAAGACGGAACAGGAAAGATTGGGATATTCAAGATAAGCGACACGCAGGCTGTCATCGATTTACCCAACCAAGGCAAGGTTGTCATTGACGCAAGCACTGCCAATGGCGGTATTAGTTGTATCCGTTCCGAACAAGAAAAGCCCGTTGTGCTCATTACGCCCAAAGAGTTGGCTGATTTGAGTTCTCTAAAGGACGAGACCATCAACAAAAGCAATTCTATCAGTACACCGTATGATACAAGCAAAGTCTATCAAGGAGACGGCCAAGGAAGAGACAGTTTGCGTATCGAAACGGAAACACAAGAGTTTTCAATTACTGTAGGAGCAAATACATCTCTGGTAGTTAGTGGGCAATTATTCTTTGATATTGTCTCGAAAGATAGTAATGTCACCTTATGGACGGAACAAGATGCTGACGAAAAAGGCTCACCAAATAACACGGGTATCCGCATAAGGATATACAAGTCTGATGGCACGCTAATAAAGGACGGTATTGTTAATGGCGCAGCGCGGCAAACCGTTCAATGTACGATTGAGGACGCAGGTACATACAGGGTTACTTATCAATCTCGTATTTATGGTGATGTTACGAACGCAACAATGCAAGATGTCGCTAAGGTGAAAATAAATAGCAAAACCTATCTGTCCTATCAATACACCTACAAGGTCTCACAGAAACAGACTATTGTTGCTTACAAGGGTATTTTCTCCTATCAAGGTGAAAACGCTTATCTCTATTATAAAGACGGTGTTGGCTTTGATTGCAAAATGGGTAATATCAGACTACAACTGACCAAAAACAGGATAAAGATGAGTGGATTGCCAACAAGCAGCACAAACCTGAATATCGGAGAGTTATACACAGGAAGCGATAAAATTTTACGGATTAAGTAGGTAGTACTCTCTATCTGCTACCTGTATGGTTTGTGAACTCAATACATTCATTTCCAAGTAGCCCGTAACAGCAGGGGACTCATAGTAAATAGTTGGGTACTGATATTTGTATTTGACTGTATCTATGGTATGCATACTGGCAGCATTGTATGTCAAATCTCTATTAGGAGTTTCATACATCACTACATGAGTTGGGTCATAGAAATTTAGGACAAACGCCCAATAGTTATCTTGTGCAGGAGATTTTTCGTAGGTGGTCTCACTTACGAAAATCTTATGCGCAGGATGCCATGTCTTCTCCCAACCGTTCTTATCTACGCCATTTTCACTGCACCCAACCAAAAGTGTGATAGCAAACATAAGTAAGCAAATCTTTTTCATAATATCAGTTGTTTATATGAGTTTGAGTTGATTAGAAACTGACTGCCACTCCCGCGCTATTGCAAAAAGGAATGGAAGATGTTTCATATTGGTTTTGGAGATTGTGATAAGTTTCTTTGTTATAGTGATTTGATGATTGTCAAGAAATCACTCATACCGATATTCAAAGTTCGCAAAGCATTACGCACAATAAATTCGGGTACAGGGTCAATATGTGTCTGCACAATAATAGGGCGTGTCAGCCCGTCTCGTTTCCATTTCTCGTGCCCGCCGTTTACTCCTACACATTCGCATCCCACCGCAAGCAAGAACTTACGAAACAGCGCAAGACTTGTATTTGATTTTGTCCCCATTAGGCAAATGCTCGTGTTGTGGATATTGGCGGAATACTCATTACCTGCTTCTGATAGTTCTTGTTATCCACTATATCTTGCAGTGTGCGGTTTCCTATCAGCATTTGCGTCATAGTAGGGGCTTGATAGGTGTCGTCACGCAACTGCCACCCATGCGCCAATAAATCCTCTTTCAGTGTGTTGTTTTGCAGGCAATCAGCAGCATACTCCGCAAACACCTGTTCAAACTCTGCCCTTACTGCTTTTTGATTGGCAGCGGCAGCAGACAAGTCCAATGCCGGACAATAGGCTATCGTATAGGGGGCTTCACGAAAAAACACCACCTCCAACGAGGCGTGGAGTACATCACCTTTCTTCGTAACTATTTGAGCCGCAAAATGTTGCCGTTTCATATTTCCGTGATTTATTTCACACTGCAAAGATACTCCAAAAATGTTAATCTGCCAAATCCGCCTACACTTTTTAGGCGGAATGTGTTGTAAAACATAGAATTTGCAAGAGCAATATCTCACGCGTAATTTATTCCCTTATGGCGTTATGGGAAAAATCATTTGGCAAAATTGTTTGATTTGAATATACATAGCAGTACCTTTGCGGCAGACAACAAGGAATGAGGTTTATCATTACCATATTGACCACTGCTATTGAGCGTTTTGACGCGATGATAAGCACGTTTGCGGGATTTCTGCTGACGGTAGCGATAGGTGTGTTCAATTTCCTTGCAGGGTACAAAGTGGCGTTGTTGGTGGTATTTGCCGCCGTGTTTTTGGATATGGTATGGGGGATAGCGGCAGCACGCAAGCAGGGGCGGTTCACCTGTTCGGAGTTGGCACGCGACACGTTCAGCAAGATAGGCGCATACGGCACGGCACTCGTGATGACGATACTGATAGAGAACCTGATAATGGGCAGCCACGCTATGGGTAGTGAGGAGGGGACGTATGTACGTTTTGCGGTGGATATAGTGGCGAGTATCATAGCCGCAGTAGAGGCGTGGAGTATATGCGGCAACATCTTAATAGTCCGCCCGAACCTGCCGTTCTTCAAACTGATACGCAACCCGTTGGTCGGCGAGATAGCCCGCAAGTTGCATATCTCCGAAGACGAGGTGAAAGAGGTGTTTGAGAGCGGAAAGCCGACATTCAGGAAAGAGGAAGACCAAGATACAACCAACGTATAACCAACCAATAACAAAAACGATTATGTTAGCAACTATCATTTTAGCGATTATCGTGGCGATAGCCGTGATAATCTTTGCTGCCAAGGCAGCAAACCTCAGACACCAAATCGAGGACATCTACGCCAAGCAGGCTATTCTCCACGACAAGTACTGCAACCACGAAGACCGCATTGACGGCAATTACAAGAGCCTTGCGGAACTGAACAGGCGGCAGGACGAGTGGCAGCGGCAGCACAATGAGAGCGACAAGGCAGTGCGGGCGGACATTAAGGCACTACAAGACTACAACGCCGAGCGGGAAATGAAAGCACGTGAAGCCGTTGAGGATTTTAAGGAGACTATGCAACGTGTTGCTGAGATGGCGCGGAAGCGTGCCAAGAAAGCCGCACAGGCGAAAGCCCAAACCCCCGAACAACCCGCGACCGACCCGCGAGAGACCCGCGACACAAATCAGGCGGTGCAAGCAAATAGGGAACGTTTTGCGGAGTTGCGAAAGACGCTGAATGTTAAGCAGGCACGTGAGGTGATGGGTATAGGCAAATCCACCGCGACACGTTACGAGAAATGGCGCAAAGAACAGAGACAATAAACGCCTGAGGGCTGCTTTTTTTCATAATTTTTGTTTGAGTCCGAGTAGTCGGCACGGGTGGAGTTGAAAGCCCACCCCACCGACGAAAGGGAGAAAAGTTTGTAGTATGAACACCATAAACAGAGGTATAGCCTACACCATCGGGGTTACGGCACTTGATACATCAAAGGTCTATACGGCTACGCTACGCAATGCCGCCACTAACACATCGGTTTCTGTGGCGGGCTTCTTTGTAGGAGACAAAGCCTATTTCTATTTTGCCCCCGAGGTGACGGCAACCATGCAGGTGGGCGTGTACCAACTGAATGTGTACGACCCCGACAAACAGGAGATGCTCTACACGGACGCATACACGGTGCTTCGCGAAACAGGACTAAACGATTGAGACTATGGCACAGACATTAGCACCAACTAACCGAAAAGAGACGGCGACTGCCGAGAATGTGGACTTCGGGAAAGTGCAATTTCCAAAAGGATTTACCTTTGCGTTTAACGATACGATAGAAGTAATGCTGCCAAAGCCACCACGGGAAAGTACACGGCTACCGATGTGTATGACACAACAACTAAAAAGGAGCAGTCCAAATCGCTGACTATTAACGATTGGATAACCGTTGCAACAAACAAAGGTTGGATAATCAACTCATAAGACTATGACCAAAGATAACTTACTGCAATTAGCGCATACGACCTCTGTACAAGGGGAGTATATCGCCCTTACTGCCGATAGCGGGTATCGTATCACATCGTGGAAAGAGGGTGAAGACATCGTCGCTTTCTCAAGTTTCACGCAGTCGTATCTGCCAATCAAGGACAGTTATCCCGACTATCGCGTTATCACGCAGGAGGAAGCCGACAGGCTGCAAGCGGAGTGCGACAAGGCAGTTGCTGCTATCGTGCCACCAATGGGATAGGAATAGAAATGGGCAAGGCTCTGACAGATATAGTACGTATAGCAGTAGGGATAGCGATACTCCTGCTGCTGGTGTGGCTGCTTGGCTTTACCGCGAGACGGACGGAGAATAGCCCCACGCCCGCAGAGATTGTCCGCTACGACACCATTGTGGTAGTCAAGCACGATACAATCCGCTCCGCGCGTACTATTTTGCAGGAAACCTACAAATACGACACCGTAATGCTCCGCGACACGGTGTTTATCGCCGATTTTCCGCAAAACTACGTGGATAGCACTCCCGACTACCGATTGGAGGTAAGTGCGGTGAAGATGTACGATTACAGCCTTGATATTTACAGAGCCGATACATTTACCCGCTACGTGCCGCAAGTCTCCACAGAGCGCACGGAAACAAGCCGCAAAGGCTTTGGGCAGAGTATAGTGGTAGGCTTGCAAGTCGGGTATGGATTAGGAGTGCAGCCCGCCACTATGCAGGCGCGGTTTGAGCCTTATGTAGGAGTGGGTATAACGTATGGGTGGGGGTATCATTGGTAGCCACACCAACGCCCGTGGGGAGGTGATAGCCCCCGCGCGGCACAATAACTAAATAATAAGATTATGATACAGGTATGTTTGATTTGCGCGTTGGCTGCGCTACTGATTTTCGCAGTGTACAACTATGTGTCGCTCCGTCTGTTTGGGGTGCCCAAGTCTCTGTCGGAAACGTATTACCTTTGGCAGAACGAGCAGAAAGGTATGGGGGCTTTGTTTATCGCTATGATGTTTGCTGTTGCGGTTACACTTATGCCCGCGTGGATAGAGATAAGCAACGCAGTAGGCGGGTGGGAAAAGAATTTTACTTTTCTTGCGTTCCTTGCCGCGGGCAGTATTGCCTTTGTCGGTGCAGCCCCCGCTTTCCGTGGGTGTCCGTTGGAAAGCAAAGTGCATAGCATAGCCGCCAAGTGTGCCGCCGTCTTTGCCCTGCTATGGTGTGGCGTGGTATGCTGGCGGATAGCGTATATCATACCTGTTGCCGTATTACTTGTATGGTGGGTTGCCGCCGTTACCAAGACCGCCAAGAAATGCAGCGTCTACTGGTGGGAGATGTGCGCTTTTGTCGCCACGTTTGCCACTATCATAACGGAGTGCTTTATACTGATGTAGGGCTATGGCAAGAGAGATAACGGAGATAATCGTGCATTGTTCTGCCACCAAAGAGGGCGGGGAGTACCACGCAAGCGATATAGACCGCTGGCACAAACAGCGCGGGTTCAACAGGATAGGCTACCATTACGTGATAGCCCTTGACGGAACTATCGAGGGCGGTCGTGCGGAGAGTGATGTAGGTGCGCATTGCGCGGGGCACAACAAGAACAGCATAGGCGTGTGCTACATCGGCGGTCTGTCAGCGGACGGCAAGCCGAAAGACACCCGCACAGACGCACAGAAACGTGCATTGGAACAACTATTGCGCCACCTTGTAAAGAAGTACCCGCAGGCGACTATCCGCGGGCACAGGGACTTTGCCAACAAAGCGTGTCCGAGTTTTGACGCGACAAAAGAGTATGCACATCTGACACGGCAATAATATGGCTTGGAGCAGAGACGGATATACGTGTTGGGATTGCGTGTTTTATGCTGACGGCTATTGTGAACAGAAAGCCGAGCGGGTAAAAGCGGATAGGTTGGCGTGCAAAGGGTTTGAGTTAGGATAGGAAAATTTACGAAAGATTTTCGTATTTTTGTTTTATCCGAAAATCCGAGTTTGACATAACTATTTGATAATGTACAAGTTCTAATTTTATGAGAAAGTCAAATACCATATCACCCCATATCTGTGATGACTGTCGTTTTGCGGAGTGGCACACACAGCAGTGGAACAGAGACCTGTATGGCAAGCCTATCACGCTTGGCTGCAAACGTGGTGTGCGGGAGTTCGGTATTATCCGCGGTACGGCGGCTTGTGAGCAATGGGAAAGCCGGTAGAGCATATCTGCGAGACCTGTCGGGAATGGCTGCCTATGGGCGGCTGTGCAATGGGCGTCGAGACACCTTGTGAGGAGTGGCAGCAGAGCCTGTCTTATCCCGTAGATGAACCAACGTTGTTTGATTGAGTATGAGCAATAACAATATCACCATAGAGGAGTTGCGTGCGATGTGGGACAAGACCAATCGCGGCAAGGCTGCAAGTTCGGAACACGACTTGCAGGTTGAGTGTGTCCGTTGGTTTCGTTATGCCTACCCCAAAGCCTTATGCTATTCAATACCCAATGGTGGCTATCGAGCAAAATCGACAGCGCGTTACTTGCAAGCAGAAGGATTAACAGCAGGCTGTCCTGATTTGCATATCCCTATTCCGCGCGGCGGGTATGCCAGCCTGTACATCGAAATGAAGAATGGCAAGAAAGGTGTGCTTTCGGAACACCAAAAGGAGATTATCCCCCGCCTGCAATCCTACGGCAACAAAGTCGTGGTCTGTAGAACGTTTGACGAGTTCAAAAGAGAAATAAATGAATACTTTGAAGCCTAAAAGAACAACCCAAATACCTAAGCCTATGAACGATAAAGAAAAGGTCATCATGCAGGTCTTGCAGTTTGTGGTCGAAGAGACAACAAACAATATCAGCGAGTTCACAAAGATAACGGCAGAGGATATTCCGGGCAAGACCAAGAAAGAGAACGCCACCATGGCGCGGTGCATCTTTGTGTCGCAGTTGAAGTTCATGGGGTATTCGTGTACCACGATTGCGTCCGTCATTAACCGCGGAGAAAAAGCCATACCCGACATACTCTTTTCGGCGCACGAGTTCAAGAAACGGTCGTGGGCATATCGCATAGCCGAAGCCAAAGTAACTCTCCGTGTGAGTGAGATTTTTGCCAAGTACAAGGACAGCGAAACGCACGTGGCAAGTCCGACCGACACTGCTATCTCCACCGTAAAGTAGCGACAACTATTTGCTAACTATTTGCTAATCACCCGCTAACTTTCCTGCAAGTTGGCGGGTGTTATTTTATCCACTACCTTAATAGCAGTACCTTTGCGGTGTCGGAACGAATAGTGTTTTGATACCAACCGCCGAAGGTGTAAGAGGCGAAAGTAATTCTCATAGTTATGGCAGAATTAAGTCCATCAGATGTAATGTTGATGACGAAGCAACATTGCTCGCACGGTCAGAGTGCCACCGCTATCGGCTTGGCAGCAGGTCTCGGTGGCGGAGCCTTACTGCTTGCTATCGCAGCCGCTTGGGGCGTGAACAAAGCCTCCGAGTCCCGCGCCAAAGCAGCAGAGCAGGCAGTCGCAGGTAACAAGGACGCTCTCAACCTTGTATCGCAGTTCATGTTGAGTGAGAGAACCTCCCGCGAGGGCTGGCAGAACGTACACACACCTACAATCAAGCAGTATGTAGATGTCAGTTCGACGGCTCAACAGGGTCAGCAATCCACGGCTTCTTCTGTTGCAGACGCAGTAGCGTATGCGCTTGCGCAGAACAACAATGGCGGTCTGAACTCCGCTGTCGGCAATTGTGGTTTCCTACGCGTGCAACGCTACTCCGCACCCCAACCGTGCGGCTGCGACACGTGCGGAAACTAAACATGGAACGGTAGTACCTCGAAAGTGGGGTACTACCTCTTTTCAAAAATTTCGGTAGTTTCTTCGGTATGTTTTTCGACAACAACACGCTATGTTTCAATATGTTATATCTATCATTACCGAAAGTTTTACCGAAACAATCAACCCCTAAAAACTCAAATTGCTATGCCTCTGTTTGGAAATAAGACCTCGTATGATGTGACGCTTTTGCAGACGACCTCAAAAGACGCACTCAAACGCTCGGCATTACTCGTATGCGGCGGTGACGTGAAAGCCGCCACGGAGATATGCGAGTACTTTATGAAAGATATGCCCAATATGCCCGACTTTGACCCGCAGGGCGTGCCTGTACTCACGCAAGCCAAAGACACCGTGCTGGGTGTCCTCGGTTGGATAGACCAGAACCAAGACAAGGTGTTGGGGTATTACAACATTGCCCGCACCATGATGGGCAAAGCAGGTATATCAGTTCCTACGCCTGCCACTCCCGCTGATGTCCCACCTATACCTTAATGCCCTATGTTGCAAGTCTATAAGTTGGATATGTACGTGTACGCCAATAGCAAAGAGGAGGCGGACAGGTTGGAGCAGTCGCTGAAAGAGTTTGTGAACCGACAGCGGGAACGGGGCGTGGCGGTAACCGCCGAGAAACTGAACCCCCTGCTGAACAGGTGGGGCAACAGCATAGGTGCTGTACTATAAGGTGACAGGCTTGACCTGTCCGAGCGGTCTTTGACGTATTGAGAATAGTCGCAACTTGTTCCAAAGCGGAACAGGTTGGAGTTTGCACAATTCAAAGAAAAGCCGTATCTTTGCGCAGTTATTCGCTTTCGTGGCTGTTAGCGTATGCGTGATATACCTCTCTTTGGTCGGTGCAAACAGCCACAATAGGCACTGACCATTGGGAGGTTCTTTGTTTACTACTATGGGAGAAAAAGCAAAAACAATCGTTGTACAAAACAACAAGATAACAGTGTTGCTTAATCATAACGGAAATGATTTTATCAATATAACCGAAATGATAAAAGCAAAGGATGGTAATTTCTTCATTACTGATTGGTTACGTAATCGTAACACATTGGAGTATTTGGGAGCGTGGGAGACTTTGAATAATCCCAATTTTAATTATGGCGAATTCGCCATAATTAAAACTCATGCGGGTCTTAATAATTTCAAAATCAGTGTGAAAGAATGGTGTGAGAAGACTAATGCCATAGGGATAATTGCACGCGCAGGACGATATGGAGGAACCTATGCCCACAAAGATATAGCCTTTAATTTTGGAATGTGGATAAGCCCCATATTTCAATTATATATCGTAAAGGAGTATCAGCGTCTTAAAGAAACCGAAAGCGACCCGTTGGCATTGGAATGGGATGTGAAACGGATATTGTCAAAGGCTAATTACACACTCCATACCGATGCAATAAGAGATGTTATTATTCCCAAATTGCCAGTTTCGGAAGCCAAAAAGAATATCACCTATGCTACCGAGGCTGATTTGTTGAACATAGCATTATTCGGTTGCCGTGCAAAAGATTGGGAGGCGAGCAATCCCGCATTAGCATTACAAGGTAAAAACATCCGAGATACCGCCTCTATCAATCAGTTGGTTGTTTTGTCTAATATGGAAGTGTTAAATTCGGAAATGATAAAAAATGGGATTGATAGAATGACACGCCTGAATCTACTCCATAAAATGGCGAAAGAACAAATGACCGCATTGGATAAAAGCAACGCAGAACAACGCTTTCGTAAACTCATTGCGGATAAGAAGAAAGGAGAACTTCCTGAGGAATAATTGACATATTTCCATTTTGGAAATAACTTTTTAGCGACTATTCTCAATGAGTGGTCGCTTTTTGTATGCCCATTGCTCCCGACATTTATGTCGTCAGCAACGTATTGAGAAAGCCGTAACACCCTCACAAACAGGGTATAACAGATATAGAATATCGTAATAATTTAATAATATGGAAACGAACCAAAGCAACCAACAGCCGCGTACTATCTTTGACGCTATCAATGCGAACATAGTCGGTATGTCGGAAGATATGAACCTCATGCACCAAAAGGTGGACGAGGTAAAGAGTAAGATTGATATGCTGTACGCAGCATTATTTCCCGCGCAGGAAACAGTGCAGGAGAAGCCTAACGCTACCGGCGACACTCTTGCAAACAGGAACAAAGTAGGTAGCGACAACGTCTAATTGTTTGAGGACTATGAACAAAATCCAAGCACCCGTCATTACTCCTGTATTGGCGGCAGGTAGCACGGCAAGTCCGTACTACTATCAAGTAAACATCACGCAGCGTCTGTGCTTTCCCACGTGTGCGGAGAATATGCCTGTATTCTCCCCGCAGTTCTCGTTGGTCGGCATAGCGCAGGCATGACCTTTCCAAACGGCACAACCAAGTGGGATAAGTATGTGGCTTTCAATGCTGCCTATGCGGACTTCTGCAAGAGTTTCTCCGACGAAGATGTCCTGCGCATTGCGTATGACTTCTATTTCGCCGACGAGGATTGGAAAGGCAACGGGAAGATTTGGACGTATATGTCTATGAATGTGTAGGCTATGCAAGAGGAGATTGCTCTGCATATCATGTACGAGGACGGACTGACAGACTATGAGTTTTGGAAGGAGGTCAGCCTGTACATGATGTGATTCGATAGTGATACTCTTTTGAGCAGCATAGTTCTCAAGACAATTGAGGACTATTCTGCTGTGTAATATAAGTGGCATCTATACAGGTAATTCTATTGTATCCGTTACGGTCTTAAATGTTGCGTTGGTCAATTCGCGGAAATCCCGATAATTCCGATAGTATGCGAGCAATGAACTTTTGTATTTAATCATATTTGAGTATCGAAGATTGAGAGCCTCTGCAATATATCGGAGTTCTCTACCATCTGTCTTATACCGATGCGCCTTATCTTCACTAAACAGACTGATTGGACTATACAGATAGATGAGAATAAATAACTCGACTCTTATTCTCTCCTTGTAATTTTGCGTAGTCAAAACCCTCTCCGTGTGCTGTATAATAGTCGGAAGCAGCGATGTGTCCCGCAGTATAGGGGTAAAAGAGTCGCATATATGGCTATGTTGCTGTTTTGTTTTGTCTTGTAACTGCAAATTTATTTTCAGCAGTTTGGAGTTAGTCTCCAATAGACCGATATTAAGTTCCATGGTGTCGTATTTGTTAGTTAAACATTTCTTTCCGCTTTGGGTTAATAATTCTGTTTATATCCAGTTAATTCCGTGTTGTTTGCGCTGCTCGGAGGTCATCTGTTGTGCTTCCCACGTGGTATAGCGGCGGGAGTAGCCGGTGAGACCGAGAGCGTCCGCCTCGTCTTGGTAGAGCAGTTTGTACTTGCCGTCAATCTGTGCGGAGACGATAGGCTTGTGTGGTGCACGGCTGCGCTCTATGGCGGCGAACTCGGCATTGGTAATCTCGTGGATATGCTTGTCGAGTTGCAGGAACTCCGCCACTCGGAACTCGCGGTAGTGGCAGTTGCGAAGCATATACTCCACGGCGTAGCGTACGCGCTCTGCGCTCCAGCCGAGAGCGACGACCTGCTCGGCAAGCACCGTCCAAAAGGTTATCTGTGCGCCGTTGCCTGCTCCTGCCGTGTAGGCGGTGTTCATAGCCGGGAAGTTTACTGCGAGACGGAGCATGTAGGGCATTACCTCTTGGTTGGTGGCGGGTGGTAGGGCGCGGAATACCGACAGCGGGTTATTGCCTGCTTGCTCGTCCTGCTTCGCAACCTGCAAGGATTGATTGGGCGATGCCGCCGAGGTTGATTGTGCGTTGCCCGCCGTTGCCTGTTGTCGGCGGAGTGCTTGTCCGATTGTTTCCATTGTTTTGGTTTTTGAGTTTGTTGAGATATTTGGGTAGCCAGTTTTGGAAATGCTTGAGTGCTTCCATTCTCCTGCTCTGTTCGCAGTTTTCACGCACCTCGAAATCGTTGTCGTAGAACTCATCGAGGAGGGAGGCAGTAGTGAGGTTGAGATTGCTACGACTGACTAACATATTTGCCCATTGTTTTATGTCGCTTTCCTCGAACCATTTTTGCAACCTCTCACGTGCGCACGCGGGCGATGAAGAAGAAGAATAATCTATTCTGTTATCTTTAGATATATAAGGTGTAAGGGGTGCAAGATTTGCGTGGGTGGGGTGCAAATCTTGCAGGGGTGCAGAATTTGCAGGGGTGCAAACTTTGCGTGGGTTATTTGCCTTTTCGGGGGGTGCAGAATTTGCAGGGGTATGGGGTGCAAGATTTGCAGGGGTCATAGCCTTATAAACACTTCTTTTTCCGTCTCCGTATTCCATATTCAACCATCCCTTTTCTTTGAGTTCGGCAATGGCATATTGTACACTCCTGCTGCTATACCCCAACCGCTCGCTGATGTAGCCGATACTGATTTTGACCGTTCCTTTGCGTCGTGCATCGTGTTCGAGTTGGTAGATGAGGGCATAGACATCGCGGAGGACACCGCCACGGAGGGTGTTCATCCAAGCGTATGTTTTGAGATATTCCTCTTTCATTGTCAGATGTTAGTGGTTAGTGGTGCCTTGGATAAACACGCGTATTTTTCTCACAGCCCTATTGTCAGAGGGCAGTAATTCATAGTCGGCAGGAGCGCCTATTTGCCGTATTCTCCGCCGTATGGTTTGGTAATCCAACTCGTTGGCGTTTAGGATTTTGGGATATTGCGCTCCCGCCTTGTCTTTGTGAGCGAATATCCACTCATAGACTCTCATTCTTTCTGATGCTTTCATATCTGTAATGTATTGTTTATTTTGCTTTTTTGGTTGGAATAACTATCTGCTGCCACTCGTTGTGTTCCGCAAGGAAACGGTCTATATCGTCCTTGTGGTAGTAGTTGAGTTTGCCGAGACTGCTGCGTGGGTGCAGCCCCTTGTCGATAAAGGATTTTTTGAGTGTCCGCTCGTCGATGTCTCCGAGGTAGGTACATACATCTGCCATACCCAAGAGCCATGGCGAATTGATATTGCGTTTCTTTTTCATCGGAGTACTAACTTATGGAACGCTATGTATTGCCGTGCGTCTTGTGGCGTGATATAGTAGGCTTTGACTCGCTTGTCGTTGGGGAGTGTGATGAACTTGTCGCGGTGTATGGGCATACCGTCCGCCACCAATTCGCTGATGCGTTTGGGGAACTCCATACTGCCGAACTTGTGCAAGGCATCAAGACCGGTTATCTCTTTTCCTGCGTTGTGCAAGAACCACCATTTGATTTGCTCGCGCTGACTTGCGGTGCTGCGCGGATTAGGGTTGTTGTCTGCCATAGTTGTATATATTTTTTATATCTTGCGGACAGGGCAGGCGTTGAACCTGCGTTTGTCTTTTCAGACCGTGCTGCCTACTACACCACCTATCCAAATCCCGCCTAACGTTTCACAACGGCTGCGCGGGGAGTAACCTAACTAAAATCTAATACCATGATTAAAAAACACTCTTTGTGGCGGAGACGGGACTCGAACCCGTTTGGCAAACTGTGGAGTATTTTTGTCATTTGACGACGCGAGCCGCGTCGTTTCCCAATCAGCACCTTACCACTTTCCTACATCCCCGCCTTGTGCATTGGCTATCTTCCCAGACCGCCAATGCGGTTTACGTATAAAATCAAGAATAATGTGTACTCTGTATCTCTATCAGAACGGCAAGTCTAAACTCTCGCCGTCCTGCAATGTCTGCTCGTAGGTAGGAGCGGCAGCGATGTCCTCGGGGCTTGGTACAGCCGTGACGGTCTGTTCGTGCCACGTGCGGAGGTTGCCGACGATGTAGTTCACGCCCTCTTGTCGGTTCTCTTTCTTGGGAGAGCAGGTGATGAGGTGGTCGCTGAGGACTTTGCCGTTAGCGTCAAGGAACGGCTCTTTCTTCTCGTGAACGGAGATGTTGAGGTACGCCCGCTTCACGCCGTCTTTGCAGTTTACCACTTTGATTTCAGACTTGGGAATATCCGTCAAACAGATACTGCCGATAAATTTCATTGCCATAATCTTTGTAATTTTTGAAAAATGGAGTTCTTATAGAGTTCTTATAGTGTTCCTATAGCGGAACACGTTGTGCATACTGTTCTGCCCACATCTCGAAATAGAGGTCTTCGGGGTTGGGTAGTGTGATGCCGTACTCGCTTGCCGCGTCTGCCTGTACACGGTTGAGGAAGTTGGTCATCTGCTCTGTTGTCAGCCCGCTGGTGTGCCCTGCTATGCGTCCGCGCGGTGTGTCGATGGGCAAGAAGAGGGTGCAGTAGGTGTCGTGTACGGTCTGCGGGGAGAACGTGCGTCCAGTGGCTTCCGACCACGACCGCGCTATGCAGGTGAACCACAGCCACATCAGTCGGTTTTGGTCGTTGCTGCGTGGTTTCTTGGCACGTTGCAGGGTGATGAGGTACTCGCCGTTGGTTGCATCGTTGAGCCACATCTGTATCTGCGGGAGGATAGCCTGTGCGTTGCTCAGTCCGCGCTGCTTGATGAACTTGATATGTTTCATACTTACTTGCCGAGGGTTACTTGCAGGGAGGTGGTGCTGCTTTTGGCGCACATTTTGAGTTGTTGGAGTACGGTCTCGCGCCCTTTCTGCTCGGCACGGATAGTATCTATCTCGGCTTGCAGGTCTCGCCATTGCGGGTCGGAGGAGTAGTCGTATTTCACGCCGCACTCTTTGATTTGGAACTTTGCACCGAAAGCCCCTATTTCTTTTTCGGGGTACTTGGCGGCTTGGAGGATAGCCTGCTCGGCTATCTGCTTTCGGGCATCACCTGCCAGTTTTTCGAGAGCGGTGAGTAGTCCGTAGGCACGCAGCGGGTCGATGTCGCCGCCCGACACTTTGCGCACGATACCCTGTACCTGCAAGGCTATCTCTGCCTTGCCCGGTACTTGGTAATCATTGGATAATACTATGCTGTCCATAATTATGAATTATGAATTACGAATTATGAATTATGAATTACGAATTTATGCATTGCTGGTGTTCTGCTCTATTTCCACACGGCGGCGGGTGAACGCGTCGCGGAGGTTGGTGTCGCGCTCAATGAGTGCGGTGTTGGCTTTCCAGATAGTGGATAGCGCGGCTACTGTCTCTGCCGCCCGCACCATATCGAGTATGTCGCTCGGTCGTGTAGGTGCTTTGTCGCGGGTCGGTCGCGGGTCGGTCGCGGGTTGCGGCTGTTGTGCCGTAGCGGGTGCGTTGTACTGATAGCGGATATTGTCCTTGCCGTCTTTTATCACAAGCCGCGTGATACGCTTGTCGGGAGAAACGCCCAACTCTGCCACGTGCAGGTTGATATTGCGCCCTGTCTCGCCTTGGTTGTAGCGTATCCAAATGAATGGTGCGGTGTACAACTCCACGCCTATGCCCCAGTTGAAACACGCCCGCTTGAAAGAGTCGCTTGCCTCACCTTTCTCTTTTTCGACATTGCTTTCTGCACCCGCGTCCCACTTGGTTATCCACTCTGTGCCGTGCTTGACACTCACGCCGCAATAGATAGTCCCTTTGAGTTCTTTGTGCTCGCGCTGCCAGCCGAAGGGGCTGAAGAGTTCGTCCAAGATACGCATATCGCACCGCGCGTCTTTGTAGAGCAGGAACGATGCCGCGGTGGCTACACCGTTTTCTTTCTTCTCTGTGCCGATACGCACGTCTATCTCGTCCGCACGTAATGGGCGTATAATCACATTGTTGTTGGTATTGAGACTGCACATTGTTCTTACCTGTTGTTGGTTACACATTGGCTTTTCGGTTGGTATTCGTCCACCGTGTCAGCGGACGAATACCAGTTGTCTTGTATCTGCTCGATAAAGGAGCGCATTATCTTACTCATTGCTGTGCGGGAAGGCTGTTGAATATCTTTTTTGCCGCCTTGTGGATAGGCATTGAGTTGGCGGAGTAGTGCTCGCTGAGGGAGATGGTGAAGCCGCCGTCCTCAAAGAGCGAAACGCTGATGCCGTCCTCGATGTTGGGTTCGCCGTCTATCACCTCATAGGGGTGTGTGGACTTGACGAGGCTTGACAGTTGTTTTGCCTGTGGGGTCAGCCTGCCCTCTTCAATAGCGGCTAAGATGTAGTTTTGCAACTCTACTGCCAGTACGCTGATAGCGTTCTCGCCTGCGGCGATGGTGATGATGCGGTCTTGTGCCGCGGTCTCATTGGATTTTACCTGTACCATAATCTTTGAATTTTATATTGTTGAACATTTATTTGCTTGTTATGCTGCCAACTCATCGTAGTATTCACCGGCGATGTCGGCAAGGTCTCGGAGGTCGTTAATCCGCTCGGCTTGTGCGTCCGCGTAGTCGTCCTTGGCTTTGCTGCCGTAGGTGTAGTAACCTACATTGTCGTAGTAGCCGTAGCCGAGGCTTGTGATGTTGCGCTCGCACTCGTCCGCCTCTTTCTCGCACTCTTGCTCGAACTCGAATACTTGGTCAAGGTCGAAACCCTGCTTTTGGAAATAGGCGATGATGTCGGCTTGGGGCTTGCCTATGGTGTTGGCGATGTGGTCTGTCATAATCATTGGTATTTGTTGGTGGTTGGTTATAGGATAGTTAGTTGTTGCACTCATTGTTGCACTCTCTTAATTCGCGCACGCTTATGTGCGTGAGGGCTGTCAGCAGTACGCTTATCACTGCAAACCCTACCTGCCATGCGTAGAACTCACCCGCAGCGATTATGCTGCCTATTGTCTGCGCGATGCTCAGTATTGCCATGGTGGCGAAGAAGATTACCTGAATTATACACATCACTTTCTTCATTTTTCTATGTCGTTTTTTTTGTTTATCTTTGCAGTCTGTTTGTTGCGTGAAATACCTTTCGGATTTGTTTCACGCTGCAAAGGTAGTGATTTTTAGTAGTACTACCAAATTTTTGAGTAAAAAAACTTATAAAATATCAATTTTGCAAAGTCGAGTTTACAAAATGGGTGTTTTTACTAAAAAGAAAAATTATGTGTACACGAGAAAACAGATTAGATATAATGTATAAATATGCACTTTCCAATGGATTGTGTAAAAATAAGGGGAAATTTGCAGAGTTAGTAGGGGTTGCAGGTAGCAATCTATCAAAAGCATTTAATGGTGATGTCCGCTACTTAACGGATAATTTTTTGATAAGAGTAAACTCGGTGTTAGACAATGTGTTTTCTCTCGATTGGGTACTAAACGGGACTTTGCCGATGATGAAAGAGCTGCACAATAAGCAGGGATTAGGACAATCTGCCTTATCCTCCTGTTCCTCCGAAGAAAAACAAGAGGAGCAAGTAATCGGGGGCAATGGTTTGCCTCTCATTCCGATAGACGCGGTAGCGGGTTTTAACGGGGTGGATGTGCAGGGGGTGCGTTTGGAGGACTGCTCGCGGTATGTAGTACCGGAGTTTGCAGAGTTGCACGCAGAGTATATGATACGTGTGTCGGGGTCGTCAATGTACCCGAAGTACAGCAACGGCGACCTGCTCGCCTGCCGCCGAGTAACCGAGGTTACATTCTTGCAATGGGGAAAGGTGTATGTACTCGACAGCAACCAAGGGGCGATGGTCAAACGGCTGTTCCCGTGCGAGGACAACGATGAGGTCGTGGAGTGCCGCTCGGACAACCCGAACTATCCGCCGTTCCGATTGCCAAAGAACGAGATACGCTCGGTGTCAATAGTGGTGGGAGTGATACGGTTTGAGTAGGTGGATAATAGGGGGGGGAGAAGTGTGTCTATAAAAAATTAGCATAAAAAGTAATTATATACTTGTTTACATCAACTATTTGCAGTAATTTTGCAGTCGGAATTGTTAGTGTATGAAGAGGTATCTCGTATTAGAGCGTATCAATAGCAGCAAAAATGTTGCCATATACTCACCTGTTTTTGATGGTGGAGATACTACTGAATTTGAAAAGTTTATCTCTAAATACGAGGACGATGAAACATTTGCCGAAGATTTGGGCACCATCTTGTCTCGAATAAAAGTCATCGAAGAGATGGGGGTTGAGGACAGATACTTCCGTTACGAAAGCGGGTGCAATGATAATGTTTCCGCCTTACCGTCTCATTTTGATACCTCGCGATTACGGCTTTATTGCATCTGTTATAATTCCCGCCTTTTGATTTTAGGGAATGGCGGAGAAAAGAAAACTCGTACTTATCAGGAAGACCCACTTTTGACTCAGTGTGTAGAAGATATGAAGAAGATAAACAAAGAATTGGTGCGCATGATTAAGAGGGGGAATATCTCGTTTCAAGGGATTGATTTAACAGGTGATTTGTCTTTGATTATTAACGACAATACTAACAACGAATAACGATGAAAACCGATTTGCTTAACAGGTGTTATGATAAGTTTACAACACCGCAGACACAAGAAACCGTACGCTTGAATGTGTCTATCTCGAATCGCATTCTTGATATACTTGAAGAGCGCGGTATGTCTCAAAAAGAGTTTGCCAAACTGATGGGGAAAACGGAAGCGGAAGTCAGTCGATGGCTCTCCGGTACCCACAACTTGACAACCACTACTATTGCGAGCATCAATGTAGCGTTGGGGGAGAATGTGCTGGATATACCTAAAAGAAAGGCATTTCCCGTGTTCATCACTATCCCGACTGCGCCAAGTGCTTCCTCCATAACGGCTAATCGCAGCCGTAGTTCACAAACCTATTCATATAACCAAAACTATGAGTGCTGATAGTAAGATACAAATCAACATTCCAGCAGTAATTGATGTGGAATACATTTATGAGAGCCAATACCTACCGGAGAAATTGGATGGATTGTCCCTGCGTTTGGGCTTTAACTTTGAGCATAAGGAAAACGATTTGATTATCTACGCGAAAGTGCTATGCCTTAACAATACAAATGTTTTTATTTCATACGTTACAGCGTGGACTTTCCGTCTGACTAATATAGAAGAGGCATTTGAATTTACCGCCGATGGAGTAAGGGATAAAATAAGCATTATGCCTACACTCATAAACATAGTAGTTGGCGGAGTGCGCGGACAGTTGGCGTTAAAAACCACGGATTTATCGTGCGGACAAGTAGTATTGCCACTATTCAATATAGATGATATTATAAAATCCATACGCCAATAAATAATAAGTTGTTCCTTATGTCCTTATGTAGGGAAAACTGCGAAATATATCAATGATTTGCTACATAGACTTTGCAAAACGTATTTTTTAGCAGATATTTTACTTATAAGTGAAATACTATCAAAAAAAATGTGTACCTTTGCAGCACCAAAGAAAGGATAAACAATGAAAACAGCCACATTGAAGACAATAGAACAGAGTGATAACGTGAGTATGTACTCTATTTGTTTTGACGAAAACAACCTAACAGAGTATGAATTGTTTGTGCAAAAATTTATGTGTGATGCAAAACTTAATAAGGATTTCCAAACTATCATACGTGCATTAAACAGAATAGTTGCAAACGGTGCGCTGGAGCGTTATTTTCGCCCCGAGGGCAAATTAGGAGATAATGTCGCTGCATTATCTATAGACTCCAAAGTTTTGCGCTTATATTGTTTGCGCATATCCGACCAAATTTTAATTGTAGGCAATGGTGGCGCAAAAACAACGCGCACATACCAAGAGAGTGAGGAATTAAGTGGCTATGTGATAGATTTGCAGCAATTCGACAAACTACTCACAGAGGCGCAAAAAGCAGGCTCTATCACTATAGAGAAAAATATCATTACAGGCATTGAGGGGGTATCATTTACATTATGACAAACAATAAAAACATAAGAATATATAGTCCTATCATACAGGCTGCTGTTAATAGTATTCCTACTATTGATACGGCAACAGATGCTATATCCGATAGCATCGCAGCACGTATTGATGCTGTTATGAGAGAAAAGGGCATTAGCAAAAAGCAGTTGGCAGATATGACTCATAAACGCCCCTCGGAGATAACAAAATGGTTAGGAGGAGGGCATAATTTTACCTGCAAAACCATTGCACTCATTCAAGGCGCATTGGGAGAGGATATTATACATATTGCGCAATAACCTTAGTTTGATATATGGAAACTCCTAAAAGCAGATTGTTGCAACTCCTTTCGGCTCTCGGTATGGGGCAAGGGAAATTTGAGAAAGAGATAGGCGCGGGCAATGGTACTGTTACCCACGCCACAGAGAAACTGACAAAGGCTATATTCCAAAAGATAGCCGCAGCATATCCGTCGGTAAATATCGCATGGCTGCAAACGGGAAAAGGTGATATGTTCCTGTCGCAGGAAGTGGCAGTCCCTGCCGGATTGTCTCCCGAAGAAGCCGCCATTTGTATGCAACGTGCCCGTCTTATGTCGGAGATAGCATCGCAGCAGGCAATAATCGCGCATTTGCAGAAGCAGATAGCCTCGGCACAACATCAGATTGACGAATGCCAAAAAGTAGTATCAGAAATGACCAACTTATGCTCCATATTGGAAAGTAGAACATTGCAGAAACCTTGCAAGTGATTTTCAAATAAGGCATAAATCTTTGGTTATCAATACGCGGTACTCTGACTCTTAATCAGTGGGTCGAGGGTTCGAGTCCCTCGGGGGACACAAAAGTTAAAGTATTAAAAATCAAGGATTTGTGATTATTCATAAGTCCTTGTTTTGTATTTACCCATATAGAAACTGACTTTTTATGTCTCAATCCCGCATCAATAAAAGACAAATAACCCCCAAAAAACAATCAATCTGATAAGGGAAAAACCAGACTAAGAAAGACAAAGACACTAACCAATGCGAGAAATTCGGGTAAGTTCCTCCTCGTCAAGCAGTTGTATCTTCCTGCCATCAATGCTGATTAGCCCCTCTATGGCAAACTGCGAAAGGGTGCGAATAGCATTGGATGTCGTCATATTGGACATATTAGCAAGGTCCTCGCGCGACATATACATAGCAATAGTGGCTCCGTCCTCGTCCAAACCGTAGGTCTGGCGCAGAGTGAGAAGCGATTCGGCAAGACGCCCTCGTATGTGTTTTTGAGTAAGATTGACAGTGCGCGACTCAGAAATAGCCAAGTCTTTTGCCATAGCCGTAAGGACACCAAAGCAGAATGCATTATTTTTCTTGACAACATCTAAAAATGCCTCCCGACGTATACGATAGACAACGGTGGACTCTATGGCCGTTGCACACGATGAATGTTTGTCTCCCACGATGACACTGCGATACCCGAACATATCGTGCGGCTTGAGCAACCGGATTATCTGCACACGTTGCCCTACCCCCTCTTTGGATAAGCGGACAGTACCATCCACCACCATCATCACATAAGTAGGCAAATCACCCTCGCGGTGAATCATCTCATTCTTCCTGTATCGCTTGATTTCAGCATTAGCATCAATAAAAGATTTTTCCTCAGGAATTAGCAAATCCCACATCGGACTGAGTTCCCAAAGTTTGGCAAAATCTTCTTGACCTTTTCGCATACGCACTTACATTTTGCCGCAAAGTTAGTGCTTTTTTGCGATACGCACAAAAAAAAGTGCTGATATTACACTATTATTCGGATATTTTTCGTAACTTTGCGGTCGTGAAAAAATAAGAAGAAATATGGATATATCTGTGGTAGTGCCTCTGTATAACGAGGCAGAGAGTCTTCCTGTATTGTCTGATTGGATAGCACGTGTAATGAAGCAACACGGGTTTACGTACGAGGTAGTGTTTGTGAACGATGGTTCTACGGACGATTCTTGGAACGTGATAAAACGCTTGCGCGAAGATAATAATTGCGTGCGTGGCATTTGCTTTCGCAGAAACTACGGCAAGTCAGCCGCCTTGTATTGCGGGTTCAAAGCCGTTCAAGGCGATGTCGTCATCACAATGGATGCCGACCTGCAAGACTCGCCCGACGAGATACCCGAATTGTACAGAATGATACGTGAGGATGGCTATGACCTCGTAAGTGGTTGGAAACAAAAGCGTTATGACAACAAACTCACAAAGAACCTTCCTAGCAAACTCTTCAACGCCACGGCTCGCCGAGTGACAGGCATTCACCTCCACGACATGAATTGCGGGCTCAAAGCCTACCGTCAGGAGGTGGTGAAGAACATCGAAGTCTTCTCCGAAATGCACCGATACATACCCTATTTGGCAAAAAATGCAGGTTTCACCAAGATAGGAGAGAAAGTGGTGCAGCACCGCAAACGTGAATTTGGCACCAGCAAGTTTGGCATGAACCGTTTCGTCAACGGCTATCTTGACCTTATGACACTATGGTTTCTCAACAAGTTCGGCAAGCAGCCGATGCATTTCTTCGGGTCTATTGGCAGTCTGATGTTTGCATTGGGCTTTATCGCCGTCATTGTGGTGGGAAGTATGAAGTTATACGCCATTCACCACGGCGTACAAGCGATGTTGGTGGGCGTGAATCCGTATTTCCACCTGAGCATACTTATGATGATTCTCGGCTGTATGCTGTTCCTTGCAGGCTTTCTCGGCGAACTCATCATCCGCAACTCGGCAGAACGAAATAACTACTTGATACGAGAGGAGATAGGATGAACAAGTGCGATATCTTTGACCTCTTTCGCAGCAGGGCTCCCCTAACGGAGGACGATAGGGCGGATTTTCTTGCGTACGTAGATTCCTGCGGTACCGATGATTCCGATTTGATGGCAGCAGCGGGACTGACGTTGGCTTTGGTGGAGAACGGATGGAATGAAGATAAATTCAGACTCCTCTTGGAAGCCATACATCACAAAGTGGATGAGGAATTGCAAGACCGTCTCTTTGTCGGCGTGCTGATGACGATGATAGTGCACGATGAGCAGATACGACAGTCCCCCACCCTCTTGGAGGATGTGCAAGATGCCTTGACATCCGACTCGGAACTTAGTTTCACTGCCTTGTGCAACATTGCGCGTACCACGCAAGTGCCGCGTGTCGAGATGTGCAACAAACAACTGGCAAGCGAACTGATGCCTCTCATTCAGGAGCGCGGTTCAGACGCTTTCTACAGCGTCATCAAGAAGTACAGGTCTGAAATGGAGCGCATTGCCACTTTGCAGTTAGACCAGAATTTCGCCTTTTTCAAGGATGCCTATAAAACCCCTTTCTTTTTGGAGCGTGCTGCAAACTGGTTCCTCCCATGGACGGACGATGCCATTGAGGGTATGAACGATGAGGAACGTGAGCAGTTGGAGGAGTTATTGGATGCGTGGACTATGTGCGACAGCGACCGCTATGCTGCTTGCAGGATGTTCCGGGTGTTGCATAACGTGCTGAAAAACAACCTGCAAATCGACTCGTTGAAAGAGATGGGGGTAATGAAAAACGACTACGAAATCATGGCAAACGGCTACGTGCAACAGATGTATCGATTCTTCCGCTTATCACCTTTCACGCAGGCAAAACCGTTTGAAATCGCGCGGAAGATGCGCGAGATGATGGTGTTCCGTTTGGTCGTAGTCGGAGCCGATGCACAAGAGACTATCACACAACTGTTAGGATAGCGGATTCTCTGCCAATGGGTGGAATATATCCATTTTGAATGCTGCCGTGAAGGCATCACGGTCGCATAGTGCTCTTGGCGTATCTAACTGAATACCACCATCATACATCAGCAATATCCTATCCGACAACTGGAGTGCCAAGTCCAGTTCGTGAGTGGAGATGAGTATGGTCTTGCCCTGCTCATGCGCCAGATGCCTGAGCAGTTGCAGGGTACGAATACGGTTGGGCAGGTCGAGGTGTGCCGTAGGTTCGTCAAGCAATATGACAGGTGTCTGTTGCGCAAGGGCTTTGGCAATCAGGATTCGCTGCTTCTCCCCGTCGCTGTGGTTGTTGAAATACGTATCTGCCATATCCTGCAAACCCACCTGTTGCAGCGCGTCTGCGATAACCTCCTCATCATCAGCAGACAAGCCGCCTAAGAATGACGAATACGGATACCGTCCCATTGCCACCACATCATGCACGGTGGTATGTTCCAGACTCAGCCTTTCCGTCAGCACCAATGCCAAATGCTTGGCACGTTCCGCACTGTTCTCCGAAGACTTTTCTGAAGACAAACCTTGTACCTCATACATGCCTGCCAAAGGCGGCTGCAGTCCTGCCACGGTACGCAGCAAGGTGGACTTGCCACACCCATTCGGACCCAACATACACACCATCTCGCCCTCATCGAGAGAGAACGTGAGAGCCGACTGCACCACCTGAGTGCCGTACCCGATAGTAAGTTTGTCGCATCTAATCGCCTCACTCATAACCGTTTACTCGTAGAAATACACCCGCTGCACACGACGAGAAACGGACGTCAGTACCTCATAAGGTATCGTTCCCAACTTGTCGGACAACTCCTCAATGGGCAACTCGTCGCCGAAGATAATGGCATAGTCCCCGGGCTGTGCATCGGTACCCGTAACGTCCACCATGGCTTGGTCCATGCACACATTCCCCACCACAGGACAACGCTTTCCGCGTATCAGCACCTCGCCCCCGTAGTTGGAGAAACGGCGGTCGAAACCGTCCGCGTATCCTATCGGAATCACCGCTATCTGCCGTGGTTCCGCAAGTGTGGTATGCCGCCCGTAACCTATTGTCTCTCCCGCTTGCACGGTCTTCACGCTGAGGATGGTGGTCTTCAGCGTGCAAACATTGCGCAGTTTCTTGCCCACAAACGAGAACCCGTAAAGCCCGATGCCGAGACGGCACATATCAAACTGGTATTGCGTAAAGCGTTCAATGCCTGCCGTGTTACATATATGCTTGATTATCGGGTAGTTAAGCCCTGCCTTCAATGTCTCCGCGCACGCATCAAAATAGTGTATCTGCTGCAACGTGAACTCGTCAAACTGCGGTTCGTCGCTGCCTGCGAGGTGCGAGAATACGCTCGTTACCTGCACCGCCGTCTGCGATTGCAGGCGTTCAATCAAGCGCGGCAGCTCTTCGCGGTAAAATCCCAACCGGTGCATTCCCGAGTCTATCTTGATATGCACGGGATAATGCTCCAATCCCTTTGTGGATACGGCTTCGATGACGTTCTCCAACGACTGGAACGAATAGACATTCGGCTCCAGATTATTCTCGAGAATGAGGTCCATCGCCGCCACTTCGGGGTCCATAATGATGATGGGCAACGTGATACCAGCACGCCGCAGTTCCACTCCTTCGTCTGCCACAGCCACAGCGAGGTAATCCACCAACCCGCATTGTTGCAGGGCTTGGCTCACCTCCACACTGCCCGCCCCGTATGCAAACGCCTTGACCATGCACGTGAGTTTGGTGGTCGGGCGCAGCAGCGAACGGAAGTAGCGCACGTTGTCCAACAATGCCGACAGGTTGATTTGCAGCACCGTCTCATGCGTCTGATGCAGGATTCGGTGGGTGATAGTCTCCTCGTCGTAGCCCAATGCACGCATCACCGCCGCACACGTGCGCACATTCTGATGCGTCGGGTCTTCAATCACCACGGGACAATGCACAAACAACTTCATCTTCTCTGCCCTTTTCGCCTCCAACGAGGGGAAATTCTCCCCATGTTCCGCACCGATATATGTCACCACCCCGATGGTCGGACGAATGATTCGCTCCAATCGCTCCATCTCCCCGGGTTCGGATATACCCGCCTCAAAGATAGCAAGTTGCGTCTGTTCGTTCATCTGCCAAACCGACAACGGAACGCCTATCTGCGAGTTGTACGATTTGGGCGAGCGCGTGATGCGATAGTCGTCTTTCAGCAACTGATACAGCCACTCTTTGACCACCGTCTTGCCGTTGCTCCCCGTGATGCCGATAACGGGACACGTGTACAGCGACCGCTTGTATGCCGCCAAGTCCTGCAATGCCTGCAAAGTATCATTCACTATCAGGAACACAGTCTCCGCTGCGCATTGTGCATCACGCATTTGGGGGACGACGCGGCTCGCGTCGTCACTACACTCCGCCCCATCCATTGCGCATTCCTCATCCTGCACCACAAACACCCGCACACCTTTTATATATAGGTCTTGCACGTACTTTGCCCCATCGTTCCTATTCGTCTTAAGGGCAAAAAACATAGTATGAGCGGGGTCTGCCCCCAACTGCCGGCTATCCGTCAAGAGATGCTGTATATCAATATCCTCCACTGCGCATGGCACACAACATTTCGCACTACGCACTACGCATCTTGCATTTTGCATAGCCTTTATTATCTCTGTCAGTTTCATTGTTGTCTATGTTGCCAAATAGGGTTTGTCTATTATGTCAAATCAACCTACAAAGTTACTGCTTATTTTCGACTTCCGCAACCCTCTCGGGCTAATCTCGGGTTAAGACTATGAGATTAGTATGTGATTAGTATGTGATTAGTATGTGATTAGTATGTGATTAATGGGTGGATAACGAGTGGATAGCGAGTGGATAGCGGATGGATAGCGCAACTTTGAAACCGCCATACAATCAAAACAGAGACCACTCAACCTCTCCGTTGAATGGTCTCCACTCTATTCTCTGCCTACGCTATGTCTCTTAAGCAGTACCTTTATAACCGGTAAACATTAATTATTCATTACCCGTTGCGAAATCACGCGCCAATTTATCAGCAACCACAAGTTCTTGATATAATCCGCTTTACGATGTTGATAATCAAGATAATAAGTATGCTCCCACATATCAATAGCCAGGATGGGAATCATATCGTGTCGCAATGGGTTGTCCCCATTGGGAAGTGCCAAGATGTGCAAATGTGCCTCTCTGTCCATTGCAAGGAACACCCAGCCGGAACCAAACAAGCCCAATGCGGCTTTGTCTATCTGTTCGCGCATAGCATAGAACGAGCCAAACGACTGTTCTATCAAAAATAACAACTCGCCTGACGGCTCTTTGGCACCCTCCGCAGGAACCAATTGCTCAAAGAACAACTGATGGTTCAGCACTTGTCCCGCATTGTTGGCGATAGCACCGGCGGGTGCCTTGCGGACAATGTCCGACAGACTGAGACCTTCATACTCAGACCCCTCGACAAGGCGGTTGAGGTTGTCCACATACGTCTGAAAATGCTTGCCGTAATGGCACGTGAGCGTTGCTTGGCTCATCATAGGAGCCAAATCCGTAAGTTGGTAGCCCAACACGGGTAGTTCAAATTGGTTTTTCATCATAATATGGTATGTGTTTGATGCAAAGCACCATTGCTCTACATCGTTTTTGCCACAAAAAATATGCCATATGTGCTCATTTAACGGGGCAAATCTTGCATATATCAGGAATTTTTGCGAAATTTGCAGTCAAGTTGTACATATTGCAGTTCTATCCGTTCTGCAACGTTTGGGGAAACTGGCAAAAATGAGTATGAAAATAATAAAACGCAAAAAGAAATTTCGCATCAATCCTGACACCTTGGCATTGGAGCAGGTAGAGCATGGCATACGCTACTGGTTGCGCCAAAGCGGTATATATATATTGAGTGGTATCGTGTTGGGTATCATCTTCTTATATATCTTTCTTACCTTCTTCCCCTCACCGAGGGAGAAACAACTCCTGCGGGAAAAAGAGGCATTGGCGTCACAACTGGATATGCTCAACAGGCAGGTGGACCAAATGCAGTTGGTGATGACCGACCTGCAGCAGCGGGACGACAACCTCTACCGCGTCTTGTTTGGTGCAGAACCTATTCCTCTTAGCATCCGGCAGGGGGCACAACGCAAGATATCGTACTATGAACAAATAGCACAAATGACTAACAATCAGTTATCTGCGGACTTGGCTCTCAAAGTGGATGTGCTTGCGAAAGAAATGTATATCCAGAGCAAATCCTATGACGACGTATTGGATATGGCGAAAACGCAAGAAATACGCATGGAGAATATCCCCGCTATCCAACCCGTACTAAACAAGGACCTCAAGCGTGTCGCTTCGGGCTATGGCGTGCGTATCGACCCCGTGTACCACGTGCGAAAGTTCCATGCAGGCATGGATTTCACGGCACCTGTTGGCACTGAGGTATATGCCACGGGCAATGCCAAGGTCATCTTTGTAGGTTGGAAACAGGGCTACGGCAACACAGTCATTCTTGACCATGGCTTTGGCTACACCACCCTGTATGGACACCTGTTCAAGCAGTTGGTGCGTGTGGGACAGAAAGTACACCGCTCCGACATCATCGCACTGGTAGGCAATACGGGTAAGTCCACTGGTCCGCATTTGCACTACGAGGTACGCTACAACGATAAGCCTGTTGACCCCCGCAACTACTATTTCTATGACCTGTCTCCCGAAGAATACGACCAAATGGTGCAACTGTCCAACAACTTCGGACAAATGCTCGACTAATCGTCCTCTTCGTACCAGCCCTGCGCAAGTCCGTATTGCATCTCGCCATCCAATATCAGTTGCAACTGGACCTTTGTTAGCGGACTGCCTTGTGCTGCCGCTTCCTTGAACAGATACTCCAACTGTTCTGTCTCATCGATTTCGCCCTCCAAGTAGGTGATTTCGCCGGTTTGCTCGTCTTCTTCAAGCAGTCCTTTCATATCCAGAAAATCATCCATCAAGTCCAATACCAACAGCACATCCGCCTTACTCATGCCTCGTTTGTCTTCCTCGGGAATGAGATTCCAAATGTACTCCAACTCTTCTCGCTCTTCCGAGTCCAACAGACTCAGTTCGATATTTGCATCCATATATACTAATGTGTGATAAAGTATTTTCTCTTAACGCTTGCAAAATTACAAAAAATGCCTTACCTTTGCAAATCGTTAGAACTATTCAACCTTTGAGTATGAGCAATTTTTGGCAACGAACCCTCTCCGGTGCAGTATATGTGGCACTTGTGGTGGCATCTGTTTTGGTACACCCTGCCTTTTTCGGACTTCTCTTTATGCTTGTTACGGCTCTTGCTGTACGCGAGTATCACCATCTCCTGCACTCTCACAACAGCCTGACTGTCTGTGCCACAGGGGCTGCCGCACTGATGTTCTGCGCATCGTACTTTTATTTCACCGGCACACAAGCGCAACCTTTACTTATCTGTGGCTTTGTCTTCTTCACTATGACAGCAATGCTATTGGAGTTGTTCCGCACACCCGCTAACCCCATTCAGAACTGGGGCTACCTGTGGACAAGCCTCATAATGATTGCCCTCCCGTTCTCGTTGATGAATGGCATACTCATCTGCAACAAGTATGTCCTGCTTGCTCTGTTTATCACTATATGGATCAACGACTCCGGTGCGTATTGTATAGGCTCCCTTATGGCAAAACGCAAAGGGGGCAATCACAAGATGTTCCCCCGTGTCAGCCCTGGTAAGTCGTGGGAAGGACTTGTCGGTGGTGTACTTTTTGCACTCTTGGCAGGCTATGTCTTCTACCTTATAGGGTGGACTGACAATATGCACCTCACCCCCTACCCCTTACTTGACAGCCTGCTCTTCGCCCTTGTAGTAGCAGTCTTCGGCACACTCGGCGACCTTATGGAAAGTCTGTTCAAACGCACTATCGGTGTGAAAGACTCCGGTCGCTTTATGCCCGGGCATGGAGGAGTATTAGACCGCTTTGACAGTCTCCTGTTGGCAACACCTGCCGTATATTTCATCTTCGTATATATAACATCTGTCATGTAGTTTATTGCGAATACAACATTCTTATCATGCTACTACTAATTCGCATACTCAGCAGACTGCCATTATCAGTATTGTACTTTCTTTCCGATACACTCCTGTATCCGCTGATGTACTATGTCATTCGCTACCGGCGTAGTATTGTGGCAAAGAACCTGCGGTTGTCTTTCCCTGATAAGACAGACCGCGAGCGCAAGCAATTGGAGCGTCGTTTCTATCAGCATTTTGCAGATGTCATTGTGGAAATCATATACGGTTATCGTATCTCGGAGGAGGAGATGCAGCAGCGTTTTCGTTTTGAGGGAGTAGAGATGGTACAGGACATTCTCCGCCAGAAGGGAGGAGTTCTTCTGCTTATGGGGCACCTTGGTAATTGGGAGTGGACGGCAGATATGGCAAAACGTTACACGGACCCGGACATCTTGCACTACAATGTCTATCGTAAACTCAAGAGTGAGTCGTCCGACAAAGCAATGTTGGCTCTACGTGCCAAGCGTGGAGGTAGTGGTTGTATTGAGAAGAACCAACTCTTGCGACGTATGGTAGCATTGCGGCACGAGGGCAAACCTGTATCTATCGGACTAATCTCTGACCAGAAACCATCACCGCGCAACGCACATATATGGACTGTTTTTCTGCATCAGGATACCGCTTTTCTTGACGGAGCAGAGGTATTGGCACGTAAATTCGGCTATGCTGTGGTCTATATGTATGTGACTTCACCGCAACGAGGTTACTACCAAGGACACTGTGAAGTCATTACTACTGACCCGAAGAACACGGCAGACGGTGAAATAACACTTGCTTTTGCGCAGAAATTAGAGCGCAATATCCTTGAGCAACCCGAACTATGGCTTTGGTCGCATAACCGCTGGAAATGGAAAAGACCAACCCCGGCGGAATAACCAGTCTGTGCATCCGAGGTATTGGTAAATTACCATATAATTAGTTCCATTGCAGGCGTTTAACCTATTTTTAAACTGTATTTCAGCACTTTGATATATCTCTTTCAGGTGCTCTTACTTTGTTACTTTGATTTGGAACGGGTAGGACTTGGAGAAGTTGCGTTGCCAGTAGTAGGTGGCGGAGCAGGCGTGGAGGTCATAGACCACAGACCATTGCGTGCCGCCGTAGGTGCCGTTAGGCAGAGACTGCGCTTCCTTAAGGGCATCCGCCATCTGTGCGGTAGAGAGGACCCCATTATGCTCGTTGTACCAGCGCAGGAGGATTGCCTCGTGACGGTTGGACTCCTCGCCGCTCGTGATGCCCTGTTTGGCGGCACAGAGGTAGTGGTTGTTAAGCACATTGGTCTCCGTGACGTACATTTGATTGTCCGCCCATTCCACACATACCGAATGCCCCGTGGCATCGGCAATAAAGAGGTGGTGTGCCGTGCCGATGTCGGAGTGCATATTGTACCGGCGGAGCAGCGCAAGGGCTTCCTGCACATCAGCGGCACGGTTGAGCAGCAGACGGATAGCCGTCGTGGTAGTGAAGTCGGGCAAGGTGTCACAGGTCTGGTTGGTAACCTCGTTGTCACCCGCCATCAGGTCTGCCACCACAAGCCCCTTCTCGTTGATGCCGTCCATAGGCACATACACGCCTGCCACAGCCTTGAAGCGGTTAATCATACCCTCGGGCTTGTAGTCATCGCCGAAACCGAGGAAATCGAGGTTCGCCGTAGAGACGGACGCATAGCCGTTGTCGGGCAGGCAACGGATGACTATGGCTTGACAGTTGTTCCAGTCGAAGTTACGTCCCACGATGGTGGTGCTGTCGGCAGTCTTGGCACGCAGCGCACTGCACGCAATGTCGCCTATGCGGGGTTTGCACTTGAGTTCGCCGTAAGGACCTGCCGAGAGATAGTCACTGAGGAACACACCGAGTTCGTCGGCAGACGAGACACCGCCCTGCGCGAGGAAGAGGTCGAAGCCGGCATCGCCCGTAACGGTCATGCTGTAGAAGTCAGGGGCGAGTTCCGTAACCGTCTTGGAGGACTCGCCCAGTTCATTCATACTGCACCCTGCAAGGAGCGCACAGAGGATAAAGAGGTTGATATATTTCATATTGATGAAGTTATTATACGGTCTGCTGAAGTTATTATACTGATTCGGAAATTTGTCGCGGGTCTGTCGCGAGTCGGTCGCGGGTCAGTTATGGATTTAT
>CAKVBV010000019.1 GCA_934725535.1 uncultured Bacteroidales bacterium
ACCTGCCCGGACACGGACTGATGCTCACCCGTATCAAGTACAACTACTACCAATGGTACAGCAACAGCGTCAACAACACCGCCGGCAGCATGGGCGTGGACCTCATCGAAGCGGACGGCAAAGCCCCTAACTACAGTTCCGGCAACCAAGACAATGGCTATAACGGCAAAGCCACAGACCTCTTCCCTGCCGGTGCCACAGCCTACGAGGGAATCACCAACCACCCCATCACCAATATCCAAGAGAAAGACGGCGTAATTACATTCACCTACCGCAATACCACCGCTACCGACGACATCGAAACAGTGCCCTCCACTGAAATCCGTGCCATCTACAACGTCCTCGGTGCGCGTATGAACACCACCTCCACCGACGACCTCCCGCGTGGCACCTACATCGTACAGACCACCAACGGCAGCCGTAAAGTCGTTATCCCCTGATGCCCATGAAGATTATCTCTTACAACCTCAACGGTATCCGTGCCGCTATCGGCAAAGGGCTTCTCGATTGGCTCCGGCAGGAGAACCCTGACATCTTCTGCATACAGGAGAGCAAGGCGCAACCCGAACAGATTGACACCCTTGCCATGCAGGAACTCGGCTACCATAGTTACATACACTCCGCCGAGAAGAAGGGCTATTCGGGCGTGGCTATCTTCAGCAAGCAGGTGCCGGACAAGGTAGTGCCGGGCATGGGAATCCCCCGCTACGACTGCGAAGGGCGCGTACTTCGTGCCGATTTCGGCGACATCACCGTCGTATGCGTCTATATCCCCAGCGGCACCACAGGCGGCATCCGTCAGGAGTTCAAGATGGACTTCCTCGAAGTCTTCCTCAAGTGGACGCTCCAACTGCGCCAAACGCGCCCGAACATCATCGTGTGCGGCGACTACAACATCTGCCACAAGCCCATAGACATCAACCACCCCGAGCGGCAAGTGGGCGTCAGCGGCTTCTTACCCGAAGAGCGCGAATGGATGGACCGCTGGCAAGACAGCGGCATGATTGACTCGTTCCGCCTCTTTGACACCCGTCCCGAACAGTACAGTTGGTGGAGTTACCGCTTTGGTGCCCGCGAGCGCAACGCCGGATGGCGTATCGACTACCACTGGGTCAGCGAGCCGCTCCGCCCCCGCATCACCGGTGCACGTATCTTAACCGACGCGGTTCACTCCGACCATTGCCCCGTAGAATTAACAATTAATAACTAAAATCACCCCTTATTCACCCGCCACTCATTCGTGTCAAACAGCAAGGGATACGCAAGGGATGCGCAAGGGATAGGCAACCCATACAAGTACTAACAAAGATAAATAACTCCATGAAGTAAAATGGATATTTTACGCACAGAGCACCTTATAAAGAAATACGGCAAACGCACCGTGGTGAACGATGTGAGCATCTACCTTGAGCAGGGCGAGATTGTCGGTCTCCTCGGACCAAACGGCGCGGGCAAGACCACCACGTTCTATATGACCACGGGGCTGGTCACCGCCAACGAGGGCAAGATTTTCCTCAACGACAAGGACATCACCTCGTACCCCATGTACAAGCGCGCGCAACTCGGTATCGGTTACCTGCCGCAGGAGGCGTCCGTCTTCCGCAAGATGACCGTGGAGGACAACATCGCCTCCGTCCTCGAGATGACCAAGTTCCCCAAGGACTACCAGAAACAGAAGTTGGAACAACTCATTTCGGAGTTCAATCTCGCCCATGTACGTCGTAACCTCGGCGACCGGCTCTCGGGCGGTGAACGCCGACGCACCGAGATAGCCCGCTGTTTGGCTATCGAACCGAAGTTCGTGATGTTGGACGAACCCTTCGCCGGCGTTGACCCGATTGCCGTGCAGGAAATCCAAGACGTTGTGTGGCGGTTGAAAGACAAGAACATAGGTATTCTCATCACCGACCACAATGTGGACGAGACGCTGATGATTACCGACCGCGCCTACTTGCTGTTCGAGGGGAAAATCCTGTTCCATGGTACGCCCGAGGAACTCGCAGCCAACCCCATCGTCCGCAAAAACTACCTCGGACGCGACTTCGAACTCAAGAAAAAGACCCGTGTAGAATGACCGACGACCCGCGACAGACCCCCGATAGACCCGCGATAGACTCCCTAAATAAACAGCGTATTAAAACAAAGACCTACATATTCCTTTTGGCAACGCTTGCCCTCACCGCCTGCCACCGCACCCCTGACATCGAGGTGCCTGTCACGCGCTGTGCGGACATGCCCTCGCCACGTGCCTCGGCTACCTGTTTTGTGGTCGCCGACCGTGCCTACATCTTCGGCGGACGCGACAGCGTAGGCACCTACTTGAACGACCTTTGGCAGTACGACCCCGCTTCCGACCAATGGACGCAGTATGCCGCCACTACCCCTTTAGTGGGGCGCGTCAATGCCACGGCGTGTGTGGATGCCGACCGGAACATCTACCTCGGACTCGGCTTCAACGGCAAGTATGGTGCCGACAACACCTACCTGCGCGACTGGTGGCATCTCAACCTCGCCGACGGACAATGGACGCGCCTTACCGACTACCCCAACCACAACACCGACAACGCCGTCGCTTTTGCGGGCAACGGCGAACTATACGTGGGCTACGGCTTCTGCTGGACCTACGCCCGTGATATGTTTCGCTACGACATCTCGTCCGACCACTGGGACACTATCGATGTGCATGTCGCCTCGCATGGTTACCCGCCCCGTTCCTTTGGCGGCTGCGGCTGTACGTGTGGCGGACGGTATTTCGCGGGCACAGGTTACAAGGGCAAGAGCCTTGACTGGTGGGCGGAGTTCCTGCCCGAAGGCAAATGGGTGGAGTGTGCACCCGTACCCGGGCAGACACGCACCCTGGCGGCTGCCGCTGCCACAGGGCAATATGCTTATGTCATCGGCGGATTTCACTATGGTGGTATCGGCACCAACGGGCAAGTGCTTGCCGACATTCGCCGCTACGACCCGCAAACCGGCAGTTGGCAATACGCGGGCAACCTGCCGACCCCGCTGATGAACCACCTCGCCTTTGCCGTGGGCAACCGCGTCTTTGTCGGCATCGGCGAGACTACCGACGAACAGATGTGCAATCACCTTTATTGTATCCATGAAGAATAGATTGCTCACCATACTCACCCTTTTCCTTACCGTCTCGCCGCTCATGGCAGGTGGCTGGGACTGGTGGGGGCTGCCCATCACCGACAGCGTCGCCACCCGCGACACGCTGCTCTATCAGGTGCAGGTATCGGGTGTCGCCTCTTCGGGCAAGTATGCCCCGTTCTGGCTGCAAAGCAACCGCCATGGCAACATCTCCGCCTCGCCATACAGCGGCAACCTCACCGCGGGCATCATCAAGCCCGCCACCTCGCTGCAGCGGTGGTTCGACTATGACTTCGGCGTGCAACTCACAGGGCGTGCGCAGAGCACCATCGCGGGCTCCCCATGGAGCACACAACGCCGACCGTTGACGGGCTATTTCAATCTGCTATACGCGCACGCGCGTCTGTATATTATTGACCTTACCGCAGGCATCAAACCTGTGGTCTATGAGACCGTGGACGAACAACTGTCCACAGGCAGTATGGTCTTCTCGGGCAACAGCCAACCTCTGCCGCGTATCACCATCGGCATCGACCACTATACCCCCTTCCCTGGGTGCTACGGCTATTTTGAAATCAAAGGCGGACTCACACACGCATGGTTGGCGGACAATGTCTATGTCAGCCACGCCTTTCTGCATCACAAGTTCGCAGGCGTGCGCTTTGGCGGTCGTCTGCCGGTGAATATCGCGTACGAGTTTCACCACGCGGCGCAGTGGGGCGGCACCTCACCTGTCTATGGGGACATCGGAAACGACTGGCAGTCCTACAAAAACGTCTTCTTGGCGCACGCGGGAGGTACCATGAGCAACGACCAACTCAATGCGCAGGGCAACCATGTCGGTAGCCAGCAACTCAGCCTCATTGCCAAAGGCTCCGAGTGGCAGGTAACGGCATATTGGCAAAACTTCCTCGAAGACAACTTTGCCTTTCTCGGTCTTGGCAAGAACATCACCGACGGGCTATGGGGTATCTCGCTCATGCAGACCCGCTGGCGGTACATAGAGGGTGTAACCTACGAACTGTTGAATACCACATCCCAGTCGGGACCCTGGCACGACCGCGACGGACTCTGCTATGCAGGCAATGACAGTTACTATCGCAACGGTGTCTATGTCAACGGCTGGAACTACTGGTATCGTTCCATGGGCACGCCGTTCATTACCTCACCCCTCTACAATGCCGACGGCACCGTCTATACACTCAACAGCAGGGTGCGCGTTCACCATATCGGACTGCGCGGCGACATCTGCGGTTTCCGCTACCGCGCCTTGTGCTCCTATGCCCGCAACTATGGCAACGACTGCCGCTTCTTGCGCCTTCAGTCTGCCAATACCGCGTGTCTGCTTGAGGTTACCAAGCATGTGGAGAAGGCATGGGGATTGGATTTCGGTCTGAGCCTCGCTGCCGACTTCGGTACACAGTTCGGCAACCAGTTCGGTGCCCTTCTCACTATCACCAAAACAGGACTCATCACTTCATGGTAACACCCCTCCTGCATATCATCATGCCCGTCAAGGACTCTGTCAATCGCGCAGAGGAGGCTATACGTGCCGTATTGGCAACAGGGCAGACGCTCACCGTTTACAATGATTATTCCACGTTTGAGAATACGCAACGCTTGGCGGAATTGGCGGACACACTGCCTTTTACACTGGTGAACCTCAGCGACCTGACCGCGCACCCGTCACCCAACTATCTGTTTGTCCTGCAGCGTGCGCAGCAAACGGCACTGGCAGAGCAGGCGCATTTGGTGATTGTGGAGAGCGATGTGGTGGTGCGTCCCGACACGTTCCGGTTATTGGCAGAACAGGTAGTACCGGGCGTGGGAATGGTAGCCGCTGTGACAGTGAACGAACAGGGCGACATCAACTATCCCTACGACTACGCCCACCGTTGGAGTCGCGGCGTGCATACCACCAAGAAGCGTTTCAGTTTCTGTTGCACACTGATTACCAACGAGTTTCTGCACGCTTACGACTTCATGCAACTCGACCCGACCAAGAACTGGTATGATGTCTTCATCACCCACCAATCCTCTGCACTCGGGTTGGAAAACCGCTTGATGACCAACAACCCCGTCTTGCACCGACCTCACTCATCGCGTCCGTGGAAATTGCTCAAATACAAGAATCCCCTTCTCTACTATTGGCGCAAACTCACCCAACACAAAGACCGGATATGAAGCCACTCGTCAGCGTCATCATACCTGTATATAATGCAGCACCCTTTATCTGCGAGACGCTGGATAGCGTGCAGGCATCCACCTATCGTCCTTTGGAAATCGTGATGGTGGACGATGCCAGCACCGACGACAGTCTGGCTATCATCACCGCCTATGCTGAGCAGCACGACAACTGCCGTGTCTTTCCGCAAGCGGCACTCGGGGTATCGGCTACGCGCAACCATGCCATCCGCGAGGCGCAGGGCACCTATATCCTGCCCGTGGACGCGGACGACAAGATAGGTCCTACCTATATCGAACATGCCGTGCAAGTGCTTGAGCAGCACCCTGATGTGCGTGTCGTAGGCTGCCGCGCACGGATGTTTGGCGATGTGGACAAGCCGTGGCAACTGCCGCGCTTCTCGCACGCGCTCTTGGCGCGAAAGAACATGATACCTGTAACATCACTCTTCCGCAGAGCGGACTGGGAACGGACAGGCGGTTTCTGTGAGCAGGACATCTATCGCGAGGATTGGGACTTCTGGCTGAGTATGATGGAGTTGGGCGGCACCTACCACTTGTTGGACGAGGTAGGACTCTTCTACCGTGTCCGCCGCGGCTCACGTCGGGCAGATGCCAAGCAGCGCAAACGCGCTATCGTGGACGCTGTCAATAGCCGGCACCCCGCATATATGCAGCGTTACCTCGGCGGACCGTTGCACTACCATCGCTCTTGGTCGCGGTTCATCAACTTCTTCCGCACCGACCACGTAGTGGGCGACTATGCGCATTGGCAAGACGGCGACATCATTCATCAAGGGCGCAACACCCTGCGGCGGTACAACGGATTGGTTTCCAAACAGTTTGCCACACCCTCACTATGGAGGGGCATTGTCTATGGGCTGCTCACCAAATCGAAAGCACGCAGGTCTTACGAATATGCCCAACGCCTGCGCACACTCACGCCCGAACCTGTCGCATACCGCGAGATACGCTATGCGGGTGTCTTGCGCGAGAGTTGGTATGTGTGCCGCGAATCGGAGTGCAACCACACGTTCAACGAGTTGATAGGCAACAAGGATTTCCCCAACAGGGAGAAAATCCTGACGGCGATAGGTGAGTTCACGGCTACCTTACACCGACAAGGCGTGTTGCATAAGGATTACTCGGGAGGAAATATCCTGTTTAATGAAGATGGGAGCAAAGTGGAAATGATAGATTTGAATCGTATTCATTTCTACCGGCATATAGGAACAGAGCAGGGGCTGCGCAACTTCGAGCGGCTCAATATCGACCGCGATGCCCTGCGCACGATGGCTGTAGCCTATGCCAAGGCGATGGGTATCGACCCCGCCTATGCCGCCGAATATATTATCACACATCGTTGGTACAAACATATAAAACAAGGAATTACGAACTTATAGAATCATGACTGCATCGTACAGGAATATCATCGGAAAAATCAACTACGCTCTTTTCTTTTTCGCACTTGTCGGCTTGGTATTGCCGCCCCATTACGGCAATATGCTATGGCTGTTGTGGCTGTTCTCGTGGCTCTTGGAGGGGCGTTGGCTACAGCAGACGAATATGCGGTTCGACAAATCCGCCATTCCTGTCCTGCTCATGGTCATTTATCTCGCGTGGGCGTTGCTCTCTATGCTGTGGGCTTCCGATATGCAATGTGCTATCCATGCCGTTACCCGCTATGCCACATTGCCGTTCCTGCTGCTCGTTTTTTCCTATGGACTGAATGAGAATTATCGGGACATGCGCTTCTTGGAGACTTTCGTCAAGGCATGCGTATTCATTGTTCCTGCTTATTACTTCATGGTGCATTGCGCCGTTCACCGCGACATTGTGCTCTATTCGCAGGGGGAACCCGTACCTCCTTTCCATTTGGTGTTCGACCACGGCTATTCCTCTGCCATCAAGCACCGCTTGTTCTTCTGTATGGTGCTCACACTCGGGCTAATCTGTATCCCTGCTATTTACAATCGCACCGCCAACCGTTACGCACGTTGGTCGCGTCTGCTCACATTGGGCATCGCTGCCGCTGTCATACTGGTGGGCATCTACTTCACCGGCTCGCGTGCATCGTTGCTGACGGGTGTCGTATTGTTCGCCGTAGCACTGCTTGACCGCTATGCCGACCGGCACCATTGGTGGGTGATACTATTGGTTGCCTTGGGGCTGCTCGCTGCCTTGTTTGTGGTTGTCAAATGCCAACCCCGTATGCGCGAAGTCGCTACCGACCCGCGGGTCTCTATCTACAAATCGGCTGTCATACACGCCCCAGAGGTACCTTTCTTCGGACTCGGCATTGGGCAACAGAAGCAGTTTATGCTCGACAACTACGAGGATGACAATTACCGGTTGGGACTCCAACGGGGCTTCAACACGCACAATCAGTATATCGGCACTTACTTCGAGTTGGGCATTATCGGACTGCTTCTTTTGTTGGCAGCCTTTATCAGCATACCTTTCTGCTTCACGGGCAGAGCCCGTCATATCGGACTGCTGTTCTGTCTGATGTACCTCATCAATATGTTCACCGACGATGTCTTTGAGCGCTTCGACCCCCTCACCACCCTCTACGTTTTTATGATAGTCATCTTGTCATTGCAACAATACAAGTCTCCGGCCTCTTTCCTAACTGATTGCCAATTTCACAAGCAACCTTCAGTACAAGAATTATAGCCTCCATACAAACTTTCCAGCGTTAGATTATTCACCATTCTGCGCTCTTTGTCGCAGAACCACCCCCACTTGTTGAAATAGCGGCACATATTCACGATATGGATCCACAGCATTTTCGGGCTGTGATACGACGCTTGGGCGTGGTTGTGGACGATAGTCACGTACGGGAAATAAATAGTGAGATAGTCCCTGTGTATGCGCCTTGTCAAATCAATGTCCTCCGGATACATGAAGAACCGCTCGTCGAACAGTCGCGCTTTCAGTACCGCTTGCGTGCGGAGCAGCATGAAGCACCCGCTCAGATAGGGTACGTTCATCATCTTGTCGTAGCCCGATTCACGCAGTTCAAAGCGCGCATTGCGCTTCGCCATCCAACGCTTGGGCAGGAACCGCCGTCCGAATACGTCAAGCGGAGTGGGCAGCAACTTGCAGAGGTATTGTGTCTCGCCGGTCGGGTACACCACATGCGGCATCAGTTGCCCCACCTCACGGTGAGCGGTGATGAACTCCACCATGGTGTCGATTGCCTCCGCCGTAACAAGTATGTCGGGATTTATCACCAGATGCAGCGGTATGTCGTCGTACACGCTCTCCCGTATTGCGATATTGTGCGCCGCCCCATAGCCGAGGTTCTTGCCATTGAAGATATATGCGACCTGCTTCTTCGCCCCCTCGTTGTCCTCATAGTCCGTATCTTCTCCGCTGTCATACCCTATATGCAGCACGTCTTCTTCCATGGGCAACGCCTTTGTCTCCGCGGGCGAGTTGTCCACCCAGTACACCCGACGGGTATATCTCGACTGCAGCAGCACCTTGGTCAGTGCTGCCACTTCCTGCCAGTTGGGGTGATATAGGACAATGGAGACGTTGAGCATATCCTATTTTCTGTATTTCAGCACGCCATTCACTGCCCAATGGAGCAAATAGTATATGCTGCGTATCAGCCCCAACTGTTCCACCTTGTAATACACCATAAACTGCGGCTTTATCATCTTCCACTTGTTGGCAGTAACCCCATTGCTATTCAACCGGTAACTGGCAAGCACTTTCGGGTTGCCATACGCGTATGGCACTTGCTTGAGCAACGACAGCCACAGCACATGGTCATCACGCAGACTGTGCAACTCCTCGTGGAAATAAACATCATGAAAGGTTTCTCTGTCTATCAGCGTAGTCAGACAAGTCAAAGAACATGTCTTCAGCAAATCCTTATAACCAATACGCGCAGGCACAATCAAAGGCTGTAGCACCTCTTTGCCATAGTCATCCACGCGGCGGCATGATGCGCACACTATCGCAGCCTTCTTTGCTTTCAGAAAACGCAATTGCTCTTCCAAGAAAGTAGCATCCCAATAGTCGTCCGCATCCAAGAATACCATATACCGTCCCTTTGCTTCCCGTATGCCGTGGTTACGCGCAGACGCACTGCCGCCGTTGGGCTGCGAGAACACACGAATGCGGCAGTCCTTCTCGGCATATTCGCGTACTATCTGTTCACTCTTATCCTTGCTTCCGTCATTCACTATCACCATCTCCCAATCGGGATAGGTCTGTGCCAGCACACTTTCCACAGTCTGACGCACGAACCGCTCGCCATTATACAGCGGCGTCACTATACTCACCAAATTATCTTGCATGTTGAATACGAAATTTACAAACGTAATACAATATCACTATACGTGTCTTCACCTTCTCCCACAGCGAACGCTTACTTCTATGTAGAATATCTGCTGCTTGGGTGGCTGTTCCTGTATGTCTTCTATATAGCAAGTATGGCTGCTTGACAAATTGCACCTTACCTTGCATTTCTGCAACCAATCCCAACCACACATCATGTGCCACATTTTGGCTTGACGGCATAGGCAAAGCCTCTTTCAACAGGCTGCGGCGAAATGCCATACAGCAACCATAATACGTAGACACACATATATTCTTCAGTATGCCTTTCCCTGAATGGTACAGCGAGAAGAAGTCATCATCAATGACACGCAGGTTCTCATCTGTCATCATACTATTTGTACACACCAAATCCGCCTCTTCCAATTCCTTTATGCAACGCTCATACTTGCCAGGCAACCACACATCGTCCTGGTCACTCAAGAATATCACATCCCCTCGAGCATGCTCCAGCGCATTAATAAAATTCGTCTTCAATGAATGTTGATTATTATGCAATACCACTATTCGTGGGTCATTCAAACCACATACAATCGCCACCGTATTGTCCGTCGAACCATCGTCCGACACTATCACCTCGTCATCGGGACGCAACTGCACCAATATCGACTGCAGTTGCTCTGCAATGTACTTCTCTCCGTTATATGTCGCTATACAGACTGAGTTCATAAGTGTTCAGCACAAAAGCATCGTATCTTCCAATAGGTGAATGATAGCACGGTGGCAAATATATCGGGATGGTAGGCATGGTAACGCTCTTTCGCTTCTTCGTACCGCGCATTGAAACTGCGCCACAAATGATACTCCACTGCCCCTAAGGTATTGTCCCCGTGCTGCCGGTACAACATTGTCTGCACGTACACCGGCACCACCTTACCATGATTAAGCATTGTACTGACAGCAATAGCCGAATCATGCATCAATGCCCTATCGCCAAACGGCAAAGACACTCCCCTTGCCGCTTGGTTAAACATCATAGCACACCCTGTCACGCTATTGCAAATAGCCAGATACTCCGTGTGCCTGTTCAACACATTAGGTTTAATGAATGTGTATCTCCAAAACGACTCTGCCACCACGCGCAAAGTACTATCCACTACCACCAAATCCGTGTGTACCACAATGGGTGTATCTGCTCCGTATTGCTGCTCACTCTGCCGTATCTTATCTACACACACTCTCAACTTATCGGGCAGCCACACATCATCTTGGTCTGCAAATGCCACATACTTCCCTGTCCCGTATTGTTCCAACAACCACTCGTATGACCGCATAGCACCTCGTTTCTCCTTGTCTTCCACCATCTGTATTCGGGCATCTTTCTCTGCGTATGCACGTAATATCTCTTGCGTCCCGTCTGTCGAACCGTCATCACGCACTACCAACTGCCAATCCTGCACACTCTGCGCAATAATCGAATCCAACTGCTCTGCTATATATGCTGCACCATTATATGTGGACATCAAAATACTAATCATACCTCGCTTACTGAATAATGTTCTTCTCGTGTTGCATAAAATCATACCGCCAGAAAGCGTCTGCCTGTTTCAACTGTTTCTGCTGCAATGCCTTAACCTCCCCCTCTCGTATATCCAACACGGTGCAAGCATTATATATCGGCGAATGTAGTATTTTGCTTTGCTTCGTAAATGCTCGTGTCGTGTGAATGCTGTAAACAAAGAACAACACGCACGCCACCTGACTTACCAACTTGCCATAAGGAATAGACCTATATGCCTCACTATCTTGCACCAACTGAAATACCCACACTATAATAAACGGCACAAAAAACGACCGCATCCTGTTCAATATGTAGTAGTATTGATACGACACCACCACCAATGCCATCCCCAACACTGCCATAATCGCCACGCTATCCATTCGTGTCTTATGATAGTGCAGATAGTATTCCACACACACCACAAGCATAGCATACACTATCCACACACTTTGCACTTGCTTTCCCACACTCAAGTGATGTTTGATAGATGCCAAATAATCCGCCGGAAGAAAACTCAGTACCGTTGTAGCAATTTTATTCAGCGGAATCAATGCCACCACAACCAACACAACCATCAATACCTGAAACACCCATGCCTGCACCGGCCTGCCATGCAGGCAATACGCCAACAAGCACAACGGCACCACAAACACGCCCGACTTGTGCATCGTCATAGCCAGTATCGCCATCGGAAGAGCCAACCAGTACTTCCTATCTTGCAAGCATAGTATCATCAGGATAAAGAATGACACCGACAAACATTGTCTGAATGCAGCAAATATCAGACTATTGTCCAGCACCACCAATATCATCAATGCAAAGCACTTCTTGCTCTGTATTTGTTTGAACAATAGTGCAATTGCCGTAAAGTATAACGTTGATATGATGACAGTTACCCCATATAACGATACACCCCATCCTTTCAGCAGCGCAACAAAAAGCGAATAGCCTATCTCAAAGGAGTACTTATCAGGGTGATACCATACATCTGCAAATGAAGTAAATGACACATAATGACGGTAGTAGTGTATGATATCCGGTCCGTAATAATACTTTATCGTAAACAACACATATATCGTTGCAAACCCCAACACGTACATCAACCGCTGCAACGCAGGCACACGTTCCGTCAGAAAGTCTGACAGACCAAACACCATAGCCACTATCAATATCAATGTGATGTAATTCATTCTATCTTTCCATTGGGGGACGACGCGGCTCGCGTCGTCAAAACTCAACTTATCAGTCAGACTTTTTTATAGAGCCCCTCCTTTGGAGGGGAGGTCTCCCTTTCCACCACAATATCCCCCCCACTATCACTATCTCCACACACTCCGCCACATACCATGCCGCTATACATCCACCCGCGTGCCACATGGGTATCAGCCATCGGTTCAACCCCACACTCACACAACCCGACAGCACCACCACAATCGGTGCCCAACGCTGCTGCTGGGTGCCATACAACCCCTGTACCGTCAGCATCGTACCTATCAACACCAGCAGCGGCAAACCCGACATCCAACGTATCTGCACCACCGCCTCTTCAAAACCGCTGCCAAGCAGTATCTTCACCGCCAATGGTGCCAACAGCCATATACACGGTGTCATACACACTCCTACCAATACCGCCAACACCATCGCACGTCTGAAAAACCGCCATGCTTCTGTTCCCCCCTCCTCAAACAAACGGCTCATCTTCGGAAATATCGCCACCGAGAAGGGCATGCTCGTCAGCATCACACACGCCAATATCACCTTCTGACTGCCCGCATACACACCCACCTCCGCCGCACTCATCATCGCCCCCAACAACGTCAGACCCATCGCATTATACAGCGACCCCGCCAAGGTAGTAACGAATATCGGACAACTCTTCCTTATTATCGCCCTGCTCAACGCCCCATCGCGCACCCTGCTTTCCAACACCCCGTAATGCCGGATGGCATACACCAACGCCACACAACCCACCAGCACATACACCACCGACAATATCGCCATATATGCAATATAATCCCCCGCCTCATGCACCACAGCAATTATCAGCACAGCCCCTGTCAGTTTCGTCACAAAATTCATCACCGACATACGCCCCATATCCTCCATACCCTGGTACAACCATGTCGGGAACACCACGAAACCCAAATTGAACAACGCCGCCCACCCATACAGCACAGGGTCAGCATGCACCGGTGCGTACACCGCATACAATCCGCCCATTATCGCTATACTCACCACAAACAGCACCGCCTTGCTCACCATCACCGTTCGGAATATCACACCGACCGCCTGTTTGTCACCCTTGTGTATGGCAATGTCTTGCGTTGCCGAATAGTCAAAACCGAAGTTTATCAGTATCGCCAAATACGACACGATATTCTGGGCATAGCACACCCGTCCGAACATATCCACCCCCAGCGCACGGGTTACAAAAGGGATGATTACCAGAGGTATCAGGTAATTGGCAAACTGCACTACACCCAACGAAACCATATTCTTGAATATCGTCCCGCTTGTCATTGCTCGTATTTGCTTGCCAATGCTCTGCATCTGTTAAAATCCTGCAAAGTTACACAAAATTAAACAATTACACAACAACCACACCTAACTTGTGTATTATTCAGGGGACGCGGACGCTACGGGTTCCCTGCAAGCCGCAGGCGAAGTAGGGTGTCACGCCCTGCGGGGTTCCTGCAAGTCCGTGGACGTAGCGGGGTGCTCTCCTCGTCCGCGGGCAGTTTGGCACAAACTATATGACGATGCTACGCACTTGGGAGACGACGTGGCTCGCGTCGTCATAGGCAGCACGATGAGTCCCGTAGTAACAACGATGCCCTGTGGGCATCATATAACCCCTTATCGGTCTGGTGCCGTCAATCCTGTATTTGTCGTTATTGCATATTAACTATTAACCATTACCTATTACTACTCTTAACTCGACCCAATGTCGGGTTAAGTGTATGTCATTAGTATGTGATTAGTATGTGATTAGTATGAGATTAGTATGTGATTAACGAGAGGATAGCGAGAGGATAGCAGAGCTATTTTTTCTGATAATGCTCTATTTGGGCAGTTGCCACCCGGATATTTTGCTCCAACTGACGGATATCTTTCATAAGAAATCCGAGTTGATAGGTTTGTGTAAGGGCATCCTTCTCCTTGTCGGACAAATAATAAACCCACGACTTGGACGGCTTGTCCCCCTCTCCGCGTACCCGTATGCGAGACGACTGGTGCGTGCAAACGAAATTGAGCAACTGGAGGGCCGAAGCGTCTTCCATAGTCATAATCTCATGCCAACCTTCGGCATTGAAACCATGATTACTACCCGCATAGCGGCTTTCCTCACCGTTGGCGGACAGAGTAACAGACCTCTGCCCGACCTGCGAAGAACCATAATAGTAACTCTTGACGATAGTAACACGGTCATCGCGAACGTATGCCTGTAGGAAGTTGCGTGATGTGTTGCTGCCTGTCGAGAGCAGACGATGCACATACCGACCATGGTCCTCATACTGCGCATTCTTTTCGTAGCGGAATTGCGGAAGCAGAGCATCTGCTTGCGGCAACAGCGTTTGGAGCAGAGAGTCGGAATAAGCGAGTGTCTGCTTCGCCTCAAGATAAATAATACTGTCCTGCAAAGCCTTGGCGGCACGCCGTTGCGCCACCTCTTTCGGATAAGTACGGTGTACAGAGTCAAGTAGCACTTGCGCAGTACGCCACTGACCACCGTCCACCAGCGTGTGGGCTTCGGACACTAAGTTGGCTGCAAGCGTCTCATCACTCGGCTGACAGGCAGACAAGCCAACAACCATTGCCACACCTGCAAAAAAAGCAATAATAACAGATTTCATATCACATCAGGTTATCGAAAAAACTATGCAAAAATACAAAGAATAGTTTGAAAGACGAAAAAAAGAGGAAAAAAAGTGTGTTATCTTGGAGCATTGCACTTTTTTTAGTAATTTTGCAGCCGATAAGGTATGCAAAATAAAACATAACAACATAACAAACCTTTATTCGTATGAAGAAATCGTTATTTTTTGTGTCAGTACTTGCTGCTGCAATGCTGACATCTTGCGGAAAACCTGTAGCACCTGAGCAGGTAACCGTTAACCCCAGCCCGCTGACCGTGGTTGGAGACAAAGTGAATGCAGACATTACGGGTACTTTCCCTGTTAAGCAGTTCTCTAAAAAGGCTGTCGTTACTATCACCCCCGTACTCAAATACGAAGGCGGTGAGGCTCTTGGCGCACCTGTTACTTATGTAGGAGAGAAAGCAAAAGAGAATGGTACTACCGTATCGTACAAACAAGGTGCACGCTACAGCCAAAGTGCTTCGTTTGACTACGTGCCCGCTATGGCTAAATCGGAGTTGTACCTGCGCTTTACTGCCAAGAACGGCAACAAAGAGGTTACAATCCCTGACATGAAAGTGGCTGACGGTGTGGTTGCTACCGCGAAGTTGGCTGACGCTAAGGATGTAGAGCCGCAAATCACGGCAGACAAGTTCCAGCGTGTTATTCAGGAGATGCAAGAGGCTGATATCCGCTTCCTGATTCAACAGTCCAACCTGCGCAGTTCCGAACTCAAGTCGCAGGAGATGAAGGACTTGCAGGCTGCTATCAAAGACGCTGACAAAGACGAGAAGAAGGCTATCAACAAACTCGAAGTATCGGGTTATGCTTCTCCTGATGGTGGTGTGAAACTGAATACCACTCTGGCTGATGCACGTCAGGCAAATGCGCAGAAGTACCTGCAGAAACAGTTGAAGAAGGACAAAGTGAAAGCAAACATCGAGTCATCGGTTACCGCTCAGGACTGGGAAGGCTTCCAGAAGGCTATGGAAGAGAGCAACATCCAAGACAAGGACCTCGTGCTCCGCGTGTTGAGTATGTACAGCGACCCCGAGGAGCGTGAGGCGCAAATCAAGAACCTGAGTGCTGTCTATAAGACCATTGCCGAGGAGATATTGCCCGAGTTGCGTCGTAGCCGCCTTATCCTGACTACCGACTTGATAGGTAAATCAGATGAGGAGATTACCACCTTGGCAAAGAACGACCCTGCTGCTCTCAATGTGGAAGAACTGCTCTATGCGGCTACTTTGACCAACGATGCCAATGAGAAGATGGCTATCTACAAGAAGGTTGTTGAACTCTTCCCGAATGACTATCGCGGATACAACAATGTGGGTATGCTCTATTTCAAGCAAGGCAGCATTGCAGAAGCACGCCGCAGTTACACGCAGGCTCTGAAGATTGCCGGCAACAACCCCGATGTAAACTACAACGCAGGTGTGGCTGCTATGGCTGACAACGACCTGAAGATGGCTGAGCAATACCTCGGCAAGGCTGCAGGTACTGCAGGCAACCTGAATGCCGCTATGGGTACCCTCTACACTATGAAGGGTGACTACGCTGCCGCTAAGAAGGCTTATGGCACAAAGCCCAGCAACAATGCCGCTGTTCAGCAAATCCTCAACGAGGACTATGCAGGTGCCCGTCAGACCTTGGCTAAGGTGGAGAACCCCAATGCAACGACTGCTTACCTGGCTGCTATCGTAGGTGCACGCACCAACGACCGCGACGCTGTATATAGCAACCTGAAGGCTGCCGTAGCACGTGACGCACAGTTTGCCAAGAAAGCACAAAAGGATATTGAGTTCGCTAAATACCAAGAGGACGCTCAGTTCCAGGCAATCATTAAATAATGTCGATACTTTTCCCGAAAGTACCGAAACCACGTGAGTGGGACTACCGCCCCATTTACTACGACAAAGAGAAGGAGGCGCGCAAGGATAAACTTGCGCGTCTTCATCGTGGTTCGTTCCGTGAGGCACATGAAGCGAACACCCATAAGCGCAAAGACGATGCACGCCGCAAGTCCAAGTTGGTGTTTTGGATAGCATTGCTGGCTCTGTTGCTGTTTGCTTTCTACTACTTGCTGTAGGAATTGTCGCGGGTCTATCGCGGGTCTGTAGCGGGTCTCACATGGAGAACAATAGGTCATGACGGACATCATTCACTTACTTCCCGACAGTGTTGCCAACCAGATAGCGGCAGGCGAGGTGATACAACGCCCCGCCTCGTGCTTGAAAGAGTTGGTGGAGAACTCCTTGGACGCGGGGGCTAAGCATATCCGTGTCATTGTGCGTGACGCGGGACGCACGCTCTTGCAGGTGGTGGATGACGGCAAAGGCATGAGTCCCACGGACGCACGTATGGCGTTTGAGCGGCATGCCACGTCCAAGATAGCGCAGGCGTCCGACCTCTTCCATCTGCGCACGATGGGTTTCCGAGGGGAGGCGCTGGCGAGTATATGTGCCGTGGCACAAGTGGAGATGCAGACCCGCCGCCCCGAAGACGAGGTGGGGACGTATCTCGAGATAGCAGGTTCCGAAGTAATCAAACAAGAGATGGTGCAATGCCCCGCCGGTACGAATATGCGGGTAAAGAACCTGTTCTATAATGTGCCTGCGAGACGCAAGTTCCTCAAGACCGACCAGACCGAGTTGCGCAACCTGTTGGCTGAGTATCACCGTATTGTGCTGGTGAATCCTGATGTGCAGTTTACCTTTGTCAGCAACGATGAGATATTGTCCGAACTGCCGGTCGGCACCACCAAACAACGTATAGAAGCCGTATTCGGACACACATCCAAGCCTTTCACGGGGCAGTTGGTAGATGTGGCTACCCGCACGGAACTGGTGAATATATGCGGTTTCGTGGGCAAACCTGAGGCTGCGGGTAAGAACAGCCAACAGTATATGTTCGTGAATGGCCGCTATATGCGGCACCCCTATTTCCACAAGGCTGTGATGACCGCTTATGCAGGTATGCTGCAGCCTGACCATACACCGTCTTATTTTCTCTATTTCGATATCCACCCTGATGCCATAGATGTGAATATCCATCCGACAAAGACGGAGATTAAGTTCGCTGACGAGCAGGCTATCTTCCAAATCCTGTTGGCATCGGTACGCGAAGCGCTTGGCAAGTTCAATGTTGCCCCTTCGCTGGACTTCACCACGGAGTCCCGTTTGGATATGCCACAGCCGGCGGCAGGTAACAGGGCGTTTGCCATTCCGCAAATACAAACCGACCCTAATTACAACCCGTTCCGACCGCAAAACAAACATACAAAAAGCGTTTCGCAGCCATGGGAACGCCTGTATGATACCAATCCACGTCCTGTTCCGTCTGTGGAGGCTGAACCAACGGTACCCTTATTTACCTTGCCGCAAATAGGAGACGACACGCCCCTGTTGCAGTCGCAAGGCAAGTACATCGTGGCACCTGCGGACGGCGGACTGCTACTGGTGCACCAGCATCGCGCCCATTTGGCAATACTCTACCGCGAACTGACAGAACAACTGCGCTCACACCACGGCATCACGCAGCCTGTCCTGTTCCCTGAGGTGATAGACTTGTCGCCTGACGATTGGCACACATTGCAAAGCCTGTTGGCAGACCTGCAGGCGGTGGGCTTTACCCTTGAGCAGTTCTCACCGAGTGCCTATAGCATCACCTCCGTACCCGCGCTGTTGGGGCAGCAGAACGCCTCCGAGACACTGCTGCAAGTCATTCACCAAGTGCAGGATACCGGCTCCAGTGCCTCTGCCGAGTGGCAGAAGACCGTAGCCTTGTCTCTGGCGGACAGAATGGCTATTCCGGTAGGGAAGACGCTGACGGACAACGAGATGCGCGACCTGATACAACGACTGCTGCAGCACACCGACTCGCGCTACCTCCCCAATGGTCAAACCATCTTAACCATACTCACCAATGATGACCTCCAAAAGTATTTCTAAAGTCCTCGCAGGCATATCGATTGCTCTCCTGTGTGTTTCCTGCAACAGTCCTGAACAACAGACTATCACTATCCTGCATACCAACGACACCCACTCGCAGGTCGAGCCTATCGAGGCGGGCAAACGTGATGCCAACTGCGCAGGCTATGCGCGTCGTATGGGGTTCATTGAGCGTGAGCGTCAGGCAGACCCCGACCTTATATTAGTAGATGCAGGCGATTTCAGCCAAGGAACGCCCTATTTCAATTTCTATCACGGGCGCATCGAGATGGACGCCCTCAACCGTATGGGCTACGATGCCGCCACATTGGGTAACCACGAGTTCGACTATGGCTTGGACACGCTGGCGGTGATACTGCGTATGGCACAGTTCCCTATTGTGTGTGCCAACTACGATGTACGCAACACCCCCTTGGACGGACTGGTGAAGCCCTACACTATCCTCCGTAGGAAGGGACTGCGCATAGGCGTGTTCGGTATAGGCGTGAATCCGAACAGCCTCATTGCCACCAAGAACTTCGCCCCTGTGCGTTACCTTGACCCTATCACATCGGCACAGGAGACCGCCACACTTCTCCGCCACTACAAGCACTGCGATGTCGTCATCTGCCTCAGCCATCAGGGTACCAACCACGCGGTGGACGGACAACTTTCCGACACCGAACTGGCAGCCGCTACGCGCGACATCGATGTGATTATCGGTGCCCATACGCACAAAGTGATTGAGAACCTGCATGTTGCCAACCTTGATGGCGACAGCGTCCTCCTTGCCCAAACCGGCAAATCCGGTGCCCGCATTGGCAAAATAACACTAAACATACAAATGCAACAGAGTATATAAATCCCCTGATAACTTGGTAATCATAAAGATAGGGGAAAAGTGTTCCTATAGACACCCATAAGTCTCAGACCTATCAGTTGGTAGAGAGGGCTGATTCTTCCGCTTTGCGTGTTTGAAGGTGGTCTATGTAGTGGCGCATATTCACCTGTTGCTGGGAACCGTCAGCATTCTTCCACTCACCAAATAGGCGGACGGCGCGGTTAGCATAGTCGAGTGCTGTGGTATAGTCGCCTTTCATCTCTGCAGCAACTGCCATATCGGCTGCGGCAACCGCTGCAACTTTCTTGTCTCCACTATCCAATGCCTGCTGCCAAGCGGAGATGGCATCTTCCCATAGTTTGCGTTGGAAAGCGCGCATACCGCGCTGTATATCGGCATCGGGATTGTCATATAAGTAGTGAGTGGCGGACAGCCATTGAGGTGTGAGACTGATGGCTACGTCAGTGCCTATCTGTTGCGCCAAGTAGAGAAGCGCATCGTGACGGTCAGGGAGTCCTGCGAGTGCACTTGCACGTGAGTAAACAGGTTCCACCTCCCAGAGCAGGGTGTCCGCTGTAGTAAAGACGGCATCCTGCGTCTTACCCGCATGGTGCACAGTCCAGTGCGTCTGTGAACAGGCTTGAAGATAAGCGTAGTATTGGTCGCCGTTCACAGGGAAACTCTCGCACATATCGTATAGCACCAAATGGTTGAGTATCAACAATGCATCCGCCTCATACTCTGTACAGAGACGCTCCTCATCTATCATCGCCATCGGATGGCGGGAATAGAAACTATTGCTCTTGTTTTGGCTGATATCCATCAGTTCCACTTGCATGAACTCACCGCTATCGTCCATAGTCTGTGTGGCAGCAAAGAGACACCGTAGTGCCGCGTCTGTGAGATTGACGGACGTGCCGTTGAGCATAGTGCCGTCTTCGGCATTGCTGTGTCCGAACTCCTCCGGCTGAGGGACGGTATTGTTAACCACAAGGATACGTTGCGCGCCCTGCAACAGCGGTCGCTCGGCAGGGTGTCGTTCTTCCACGGTGAAATAATACTGCTGCGCTGATAAGGTAATGCAAGCGAGGAGGATTTGGAATGTGGTAAGGATGCGCTTCATAGTAGGTGGAAATAGTATAGTATTAAAGTTTGCGAATGCGCCACTCTTTCGGGTACATATTATTGCACCGGTTGCCTACATTCTTCACAAAGCCCAACGGCACGTGTTGATAGGTAACGAGAAGAAATGTAGAGGGCTTGCCTTCTATAGCGATTGCCTCCGAGCGGAGGAACGCCAATGCTTGTTCAAGGGAGAGTCCCACTTGCGGGAAAGCATCGGCTTTGAAGTCTTTGACCATCGCCAATGGGTGCTGCGGTGCCATAGTCTTGCCGCGTTGCTCACCCACTCCCACACCGTAACTGATGCAGATGAACTGCGTAGTCAGGTACTCTATCAACTCTTTATATTTCAGCGGGTAAGCCGTAATAAACCTATCCTGTTGCCGCATCGCCCAGCGGTCAGGGTGGCGTAACCAACCACGGAGTATATTTTCCTGTTCTATGGGTCTGGTGGCAGTCTGCTTGCTTTTGGGTGCACGGAAAGGACGGATGCACTCACCTTTCTTGCGAAAAGCGCAGATATACAGCCCTTCGCCTTTGGTCTTGTGCGGATAGAAATGGCAACCGGGGTGTCCCTCCGTGATACCCCACGCGGGATCGTAGTCAATGTCTAAAACTTCGGCACCTAACTCTTCGGCTATCCACAGGGCATTATGCTCGTTCTCCATTCGGTTGAACGTGCAGGTGGAATAGATTAGTATGCCACCGGACTTGAGTGCGTCCCAAGCATCTTCTACGATGGTGCGCTGACGTTCGGCGCAAAGGCGTACGTTGGACTTGCTCCACTCGGCAATGGCATTGGGGTCTTTACGGAACATTCCCTCGCCCGAACAGGGGGCATCTATCAGTATGCAATCGAACAAATCAGGCAACTTCTCACCGAAGTCTATGGGCTGGTTATGCGTAACCACCGTATTGCCATTGCCCCATTTTTGAATATTCTCAGAGAGAATAAAAACGCGTTGGCGCACGACCTCGTTGCTCACCAACAGTCCTTCATCACCCAAGTACTGACTAATCAGCGTGGATTTCCCACCGGGTGCAGCACATAGGTCAAGAACAACACTGTCGGGCGCAACATATTGCTCCAAGACTTGTTGTAAAAACATACTGCTCGCCTCCTGCACATAGTAGCACCCCGCATGAAAGAGCGGGTCAAGGGTGAACTGCGGTCGCTTGCTGAGGTAGTAGCCCTCCTCGTTCCACGGCACTTCGTCAGTGTCGGCATCGAATGTCAGTTCGTCTATCTTGTCATTGAGACGGATAGACGTTACGGGTTCGCCTTCCAATGCTTGGAAGAGGAGACTGGCATCGGTGGCACCCAACTGCTGCTGCATACTATGTACGAAATCTATTGGCAACATACGGGGTTGGCTGAAAAGCGGCTGCAAAGTTACGAAAAATATGGCAATTATCTGCTATTTGTATATGTTTTTCAGCGTAATCACAAAAAACGCCATAAATCACAATGCCAAGATACTATAAACACAGAACCCATTGAGCGGGTACTTTGTACTGCCTTCCGCCGCAATATGGTAGTTTTCGTCTCTTTTTCTCTTCTCTGCGGGCAACCTCAAAAATGTACGATTGTTAAGATGGACGGTATTATATCTGTAGCATATCAGTAAGAAAAAATTCGTTACCACCTCGTTAGGAAAGCGTTACCAACTCGTTACCATCTCGCTATCGGGAAAAAGTGTCAAATTTTAAGATTGTCTCCGCCTTCCAATAGTCATAATTGGGCGTTCGGTATTTTCAGTTGTTGGCTTAAAAACACAAAGTAATCATATTAGCATTTCAGTGGTTTTCAACAGCAATTCGAGGTGCAATATATTGCAAAAACACTTCTTTTTTCACACTCAAATTCGCATATATACGTGCTTTATAGGTATGAATGGTTGCCACCGAACACGAGAGAATATGTGCCGTTTGGTCATTGTCATTGAGCCCCAAGCGCATCAGAGCAAATACACGCAGTTCTGTGGGCAGGCAACCCTCTTTGACTTTCATGGGCGACCGAAACATTTGGTTGCACTCCTCAACGAAATGCGGATACAGATGCAGAAACATCGTGTCAAAACGCCGATAGAAAGCGGTTCGTTGCCCTAATTTACTGATATACGACGGCAACGTTAGCAGTTCGTCCCATCGTCTCTCTCGCGTGCAGCGCATCACGTACTTGGAATACCTGTCCACCGCCTTTGTGTGGTCTGCTTCGGAGGAAAGCATCGTGGTCAGATATACTTCTTTTATATTATTCGATTGCTCCAATGCCGTGTTGGACAAACGCAACTTGTCGCGGGCTTCCATAAGCGACCTGTTACGCAAACGCAACTGAAATAAGAGCGCAACGGTGACCAATATACCCGCCAGCAGGAGCGACACTACACCTGTATAGACTATCCGAATATGCGTATTGCGCTCTTGCAGTTGCTCCATTTGGTAGTTGTCGATAATAGGAAGTATCTCCCCAACTTCCAATTGGCGGTGTCGCGCGTGATATTGTGTAACATCGTCCAAAGCGGAGCGAATACAATGCTCTGCCATATCGTAACACCCTAAGGCGTGAAGCAGTTTCGCCACCTGTTGCATGGCTGTAATCTCTTTGGTCGAGGACTCTATATCCCGAATAGCAGCCTGCGCCCAGTAGTGCAATGCTCGGGCGGAATCTCCTGTCTCCAAATAGACTTGCGCTATCGAACTCATAAACGCCGCCTCACTGGGGGCGTGTCCGCCACAACCCTGCAGGGCTTTCTCAAAATATCGGAGAGCCTCGTATTTCTTACCATCCACGCGGGCAATCTGTGCCTTGAGGTTCCAATAGCCGGCACCGTCTTGCTCCGACAAATTGGCAACCGCCAGTTCATAGTACCGGCACATGGCAGACGGACAGGGCGTTCCCTCATACTGCGATATATCGTACAGCAGTCGTCCGCGCAGACTGTAATACCCTGTGCGGTGGGCAGGCGACAGGTGTGCCACATCTATGTCATCGAATACTGATTCGCACTCACGGAACAGACCGCCTGATAAATAGGTATATGCCAATTTGATTTTGACCGAAGCCTGTGCATCTGCATTGTCGGACAGTTTGCGTTGGCACACCGCCTCGCGGATGTAGAATAGTGCCGAGTCGTAGCAATACGAATTGTAGGCTTTGTACATCTTCACGGCATCGCCTGTCTCACGGAGTGAGTCCAGACGATGTTCATAGCGTTGGTCGTACTGGGGCTTCTCACGGAGAGCCTCCGACAGCAGGTTGATGTCTTCCTCTATGGAAGGCAAGGGAATGAACAGCAGAATAGCGAGCAGCAGGTGTGTCATAGTCGAACTGATTTCTTGCACAAAGTTACTATATATGTGGAAAATGTGCAAGTATTCATAGTATTACTTGATATATTACAGGCATAACAAACACTTGATGATTTCTTTCTTATAAATACTGTAGTGCGAAGACAATCAACAGAATACACACGTCATCTCACTTGATAATAGTATAACCTTTTGCAGATGCGCAACATACCACCTACCTTTGCAACAAATTTCCTTGCGACAATAATGCCAATGTTATATAATATGAAAAAATCAATCACTCTTTTCGCCCTGTGTCTGGCAACTGCATTCGCATGGGCACTCAATCCTACCACGCAGGACAAGCAACGTTGCTACATGGAGAACGATGTGGATTCTACCATCACATTTCTCTACACTGTTGGCAACGGGTATTTCACCTCAGCCCCTTCCTCTTCGCTTTATGTGCGAGGTTCGATGAATGGTTGGAGCAACGATGAACGCTATCGTATGCAGAAGGACAACGAGTCCGGCTGCTGGTTTGTCACCTTGAAATTCGATGTCATGAATATCCCCGGCAATGGCGGACACCCTGAGTTCAAGTTCTACAAGGACGGCAACTGGGTGGACACACCCTCATGGCTGCCTTCGTCTCACCGCTTCGGCGGCAACAATGCCATTGTTATCTTCTCCGACGAGGACATCAGCGAGATTGAAGCGCAGTCCGAGTACGCCAAGGTGGTGCGTCCGTTAGCGGATTTTGACCTCACCAACCCGATTGACCAACAGAAGATTTCCAATTTCCGCCGCGTTCCCGCCACCACCTGTCTCTATCGCTCTTACCATCCGTTCCACGCTTATCGCCCGCAGTTCGACACGGAGCATGCGCGTCTCACATGGATAGACAGCCTTGCCACACGCGCGGGCATCAAAAACGACATCTGCCTATCGGAAGACGAGACGGGAAAACTGAACACCTACACCTGCGGCGGCAAGTCCTACAAAGAGAAGTTCCCTGCTTATTATCAGGATATTATCAATCGCAAGGGCATTCTCTATGTCGGCACACAGAACGGCAGTACGCCCTCTTACAACGACGTGTATTTCAACTCCACGGGCAAGAAATTCGGGCAATGGGTTGCCGAAGTGGTGGACTACATCATCGACCCCGTCAACCCGGGACCGTTCCAGATTCATTGCGCCCTCGGCACCGACCGCACGGGTGTCTTCTCTGCCACGCTGGCTGCTCTCTGTGGGGCGACATGGGACGAGATAGCCGCAGACTACGAATCCACCAACAATATGCAAATCGAAGAGTATCGTTCCAAGAATATCCTCGCTTATTCCTTTCGCAGAATGTGTGGCGTGTACGATATTACCAAGGTACCCGACCTCTCCGCGGCGATTGCGCAACACTTCATCAAAGCAGGCTATCTTACGCAGGCGCACATCGACTGCCTGCGTCTGAAACTCAACGGCACACAGCCCACCACTATCCCGGGCAAGTATGTCATTCCGCAAGACTCTGCCTCCTCGCAATACAAGACCATTGTCGTCAAATGCTACAGCCCTGACGGGGTACCCACTATCTGGTGGTGGGGCGGCGGCGACCGTATCACGCAGACTTCCAAGACCATCAACCCCGCAACCAATGCTAACTATACGTGGAGCGAGCGTCCCGCTATGCCCTCCGTGCAGTCAGCGTATGACAAAGCAGGTCTCACGCCCGACGAGGACATCACAGATTGGTACTATTGGTGCTTCACCAATGTGGACGCTGGTTTGGGCATTGACTATATCTTTACCGCCGCAGGCTGTGCCAAATCCGCAGACCTCAACGCCAAGTCAGGCGAATGCCGCGACCAACAATACAACATCGCCGACATCTGCCCCTCACTGCCCTCCTACGTGCGCAAAAACTGGAACGTCTCCGATTCTGTCCTATTCGGCAAGGCTGGTACTGCTTATGCCAAGGACACCACCATCGACGGCTTGACGCTCCACTGCGACGAGTCCGATGCACGTCAGTTCAAGGTCGAAGCCGCTCTGGATACGGTAGGCAGCAATATCTTCACCGCCCGAGGACTCATCAACGGCGCAGCCAAAGACACATACCGTTACCTCACTTTCCATGGCAATGAGGGCGAACACCTGACTGTCTATGCACTCGGCGGCAGCAACACGGCACGTGACCTCTGCCTCGGTCTGAACGGCTATGCTACCAAGAACCTCATCGGAGCCCTGAACACCATTGATGCAGCCAAAGTAACCAAAGTGGAATACGAACTGCCGGAAACGGGTACGTACTACCTCTTCACCAAGAAGGGCAGTTGGTATTTCTATGCAGCCGAACTGACAAGTGATATTCCTGCCATTCCCACCACACCTACGGCCGTCAGCACTACGCACACAACAGCCCCTGCTGCCGCCAAAATCCTGCGCAACGGACAGGTCATCATCATCAAAAACGGCATAGAGTACACCATTCTTGGCACAAAGCGTTGATTTCCACCGTCAAGATACTTTCCACGAGGCTGCCTGACAACTATAGGCAGCCTCTTTTTATGGAGAACGATACGCATGGGAAACGACGCGTCCCGCATCGTCAATGTCTGATTGTCTGCCATCATACTTCGATTGTAAATAGTTGTAAATACCCACCATCAGCGAGAGGATAACGGGAGGATAGCGAGTGGATAACAGGTCCTTTCTACATCCCCGACACAGTGATTCTTAATTTAGTATAAACCCCTCACCGCTTCATCAGCACCCTTTTCAATAAACATTTGCACACCTCATAGAAATTCCGTACCTTTGCAGGCTGTTTGGTAAGCAAACGTAAGGTACAAATAACGACTTAAATACAAAACAATATGGCAAAAGCATTACTGATGATTTTGGACGGATGGGGCATCGGTCCAAACAACCCGTCGAACGCAATCTACGAGACCCACACACCCCATTGGGATAACATTCTGGCTACATACCCGCACAGCCAACTGCAGGCGAGCGGTGAAAACGTCGGTCTGCCCGACGGACAGATGGGCAACTCCGAAGTCGGACACATGAACATCGGCGCGGGACGCGTTGTATATCAAGACCTTGTGAAGATTAACCGCGCTTGCCGCGACAACTCTATCATGAATAACCCCGAGATAATCAGCGCATACTCCTACGCCCAAAAGACGGGCAAGAACCTGCACATCATGGGGCTCACCTCCACCGGCGGCGTACACTCGTCGTTCGACCACCTGTTCTACCTGACGAAAATCGCCAAGGAGTACGGTTTGGACGGGCACACTTTCGTACACTGCTTCATGGACGGCCGCGACACCGACCCCAAGTCCGGACACGGCTTCATCGCCCGTCTGCAGGAGCATCTTGCGGAGACCTGCGGCGAGATAGCGTCTATCCAAGGGCGTTTCTACGCCATGGACCGCGACAAACGTTGGGAGCGTATCAAAATCGCCTACGACTGCCTTGTGAACGGACAGGGCAAGGCCTCCGAAGACATGCTCCAAGCCGTGCAGGAGAGTTACGACGAGGGCGTGACCGATGAGTTCATCAAGCCTATCGTACACGTGCGCAACGGCAAACCTATCGCCACCATCAGCGAGGGCGATGTGGTCATCTTCTTCAACTACCGCAACGACCGCGCCAAGGAAATCACCATCGTCCTCACCCAGCAGGACATGCCCGAACAGGGTATGCACACCGTCCCCAACCTGCAATACTACTGCATGACACCCTACGACTCCGAGTTCAAGGGCTTGCACGTCATCTTCCCCAAGGAGAACGTCCACAACACCCTCGGCGAAATCGTCTCCAAAGCAGGCTTGAAGCAACTGCGCATTGCCGAGACGGAGAAGTTCGCACACGTGACTTTCTTCTTCAACGGAGGACGCGAGGACAAGTTCCCCAACGAGGACCGTATCCTCATTCCCTCGCCCAAAGTGGCTACCTACGACCTCAAACCCGAGATGTCGGCACCCGAGGTGACCGAAGCCCTCTGCAACGCCCTCAACACACAGCAATATGACCTCGTTATCCTCAACTTCGCCAACGGAGACATGGTCGGGCACACGGGCGTGTACAAAGCCGTACAGAAAGCCATCGAGACCATTGACACCTGCACCAATCAGGTCGTAACCACGGCACGCAACAACGGCTACGAGGTCATCATCATCGCCGACCACGGCAACTGCGACCACGAGTTGAACGACGACGGCACGCCCAACACCGCACACAGCCTCAACCCCGTGCCTTTCGTCTATATCAGCGACCACAAGGACGCGCACGTGGACAACGGTATCCTCGCCGATGTCGCACCGTCCATCTGCCACATCATGGGGCTGCAGCAACCCAAAGAAATGACGGGACACAACCTAATCCACTGATTCTATGGCACTTCAATGCGGTATCGTAGGGCTGCCCAACGTGGGCAAATCCACCCTTTTCAACTGCCTTAGCAACGCCAAGGCGCAGTCGGCTAACTTCCCATTCTGCACCATCGAACCCAACGTCGGCGTCATCACAGTGCCCGACGAGCGGCTCATCAAACTGGGCGAACTCTGCCATCCCGAGCGCGGTGTCATTCCCACAACGGTCGAGATAGTGGACATCGCCGGACTCGTCAAGGGTGCCAGCAAGGGCGAAGGGCTGGGCAACAAGTTCCTCGCCAACATACGCGAGACGGACGCTATCATTCACGTCCTGCGCTGCTTCGACGACGAGAACGTAGTGCACGTTGACGGCACCGTGGACCCTATCCGCGACAAGGAAATCATCGACGCCGAACTCCAACTCAAAGACCTCGAGACCGTCGAAGCGCGCATACAGAAGACCGAGAAGCAGGCCAAAGCAGGCGGCGACAAGCAGGCGAAACTCGCCCTCGAGGTACTCCTTAAATACCGCGAAGCCCTCTCCGAAGGGCGCAACGCGCGCTCCGTCGAACTCGCCAACCGCGAGGAGGAGCAGGCTGCCAAGGACATGTTCCTCCTCACCAACAAGCCCGTCCTCTACGTCTGCAACGTGGACGAGGACTCGGCGGTCAGCGGCAATGCCTACGTGGAGCGCGTGCGCGAAGCCGTCAAAGGCGAGAACGCACAAGTGCTCGTCGTCGCAGCCAAAATCGAAAGCGAGATAGCCGAACTCGAGACCTACGAAGAGCGTCAGATGTTCCTCGACGAAATCGGACTCAAAGAGTCGGGTGTCAACCGTCTCATCAAGGCGGCGTATGCCCTGCTCGACCTCCGCACTTTCCTCACCGCGGGCAGCGACGAGGTGCGTGCGTGGACGTTCCGCGCGGGCAGCAAAGCCCCGCAATGCGCAGGGGTCATTCACACCGATTTCGAACGCGGGTTCATTCGTGCCGAGGTCATCAAGTACGAGGATTTCATTGCGCTTGGCGGCGAAGCGGCATGCCGTGCCGCAGGCAAACTGTCCACCGAGGGCAAAGACTACATTGTGCAGGACGGCGACATCATGCACTTCCTCTTCAATGTCTAACTTCCCTAACCTCTACCCCCTGCTCTCTAACCTCTTTTAACCCCGTCAAAGTCGTGTCAAACAGCAAGGGATAAGCAAGGGATGAGCAACCTATAGGCAACCGATACAATACATATAGATTAACAAATGTTTGACTTTCTCGATACTTGGCTCTCTGCCGGAGGATGGTGGATAGCCGCCCTGTTGATTATTGCGGGATTTGCACTGCTCCTTTTCGGCGCGGACTGGCTCGTGGATGGCGCAAGCGGACTGGCAAAGAAGTACGGCGTCAGCAATCTTGTCATCGGACTCACTGTAGTGGCTTTCGGAACCTCCATGCCCGAATTCGTAGTCAATATGGTTGCCGCATCGCAGCACAACAGCGAGATTGCCATCACCAATATCTTGGGAAGCAACATCATCAATATCTTCCTCATTCTCGGTTGCACTGCCCTCATCTACCCCATTTCATCGACACCGCAATCCCGTCGGTTCGACATTCCGTGGAGTCTCCTTGCCGCACTGCTCATCTTGTTCTTCGCCACCTATAGCAGTCCCTCGTGGATACACATCGAAAACCTTTTCAATATGCACATCGAGGGCGCGAGTGCCGCTGACCTCGGCGCATTCCGCTGGGGCGAAGGCTGTCACGCTTTCATATCGGGCGTAGGCGGATTCGTATTGCTGGTGTTCTTCGCTATCTTCCTCTGGCATAGTTTCCGCAACGCGAAGGCGGATACGTCCGAAGAGGAGTTCCAACCTATGCCTATTTATAAGGCATTGCTGCTTATCGCGGCGGGCTTGGTATCGCTGGTGGTCGGCGGAGAACTGATAGTGAAGAGTGCCACCTCTATCGCACACGAACTCGGGGTCAGCGATGCCATCATCGGACTCACGGTGGTTGCATTGGGCACCTCCCTGCCCGAACTGGCAACCTCATGCGTAGCGGCTTTCAAGAAGAACTGCGACCTTGCCTTGGGCAATGTCATCGGCAGCAATATCTTCAATGTCTTCTTCATTCTCGGCTTCAGCGCAGTCATCTATCCCCTTCCCGGTTATCCGGGCTTGGAACTGGACGCCCTCATGGCAGCCTTGGGCAGTGCATTGGTCATGCTTTTCGTCTATACCAACCGCAAGCACGAAATCAAACGCTGGCACGGAGCCGTCCTTCTCCTCACCTACGCCGCATACCTCGCCTTCCGACTCATGAATGTATAGCCATGCAACGTGGCATACAAGTAATCATATTATAAACCTAAACAAAACCAACAACCTAATCTATGCTTGATTTCTTGGATACTTGGCTCTCTGCCGGAGGATGGTGGATAGCCGTTTTACTGATTGTTGCAGGATTTGCACTGCTACTTTTCGGCGCGGACTGGCTGGTGAATGGAGCAAGCGGACTGGCTAAACGGTTTGGGGTCAGCGACCTTGTCATCGGACTCACCGTAGTGGCTTTCGGAACCTCCATGCCCGAGTTCGTGGTGAATATGGTGGCGGTGTCGCAGCACAACAGCGAGATTGCCATCACCAACATCTTGGGAAGCAACATCGTCAACGTCTTTTTCATCTTGGGTTGCTCTGCCCTCATCTATCCTATCACCTCCACACGCCAGTCGCGGCGGTTCGACATTCCGTGGAGTATGTTTGCTGCCTTGCTGGTCTTGCTCTTTGCCACCTATAGCAGTCCCTCATGGCTGCATATCGAAAACCTGTTCAATATGCACATCGACACCCCGCAATGGTCTGACCTTGGCACATTTCATTGGGAAACAGGCAATCACGCGTTCATATCGGGCGTAGGCGGATTCATACTGCTTGTGTTCTTCGCTATCTTCCTTTGGCATAGCATTCGCAATGCCAAAAGCGGCACCGCGGAAGAGAACTACACCCCCATGACGCTCTACAAGGCTGTTCTGCTGATACTGACGGGCTTGCTTTCTCTCGTGGTTGGTGGAGAACTGATTGTGAAGAGTGCTACTTCTATCGCACGCGACCTCGGGGTCAGCGATGCCATCATCGGACTGACCATAGTGGCTATCGGTACTTCTTTGCCCGAACTGGCAACCTCATGCGTGGCGGCGTACAAGAAGAACTCGGACATTGCTCTTGGGAATGTCATCGGCAGCAACATCTTCAATATATTCTTCATCTTGGGCACCAGTGCGGTCATCTATCCCCTTCCGGGTTACCCGGGCTTGGAGTTGGATGCTTTGATGGCAGCCTTGGCGAGTGCCATGGTTATGCTTTTCGTCTCCACGAACCGCAACCACCAAATCCAACGCTGGCACGGCGCCATCCTTCTCCTCACCTATGCCGCCTACCTCACCTTCCGCCTCCTCGCCGTCGGGTAATCTATAGGCTGAAGAGGTACTCCAATGCCTCACGTATCTCGCTGTCCGTAGCGGTCTGGTTGATAAACGGCACCCCAACCTCGCGCAACAATGTAAAATTGATGGTCGCGGGATTGTCGTTTTTCTTGTCTTCCCGCATCAAGTCAATCAGCATCTCCTGCTGTTTGCAGTCGCAGGCAGGACGACCATAGCAGTCCAGCATCAGCCTGACCGTTTGCTGCAGTGCCGCACGGGGCATATCCAACTTGATGACACTCAGGTACAACTCTGCCACCATGCCCCACAGCACACAGTAGCCGTGTGCCACGTCTTTTCCCTGCCGTGCGTAAGCCTCTTCAATCGCGTGCCCCACGGTATGCCCGAAGTTCAGCGCACGACGCAGACCCTGTTCCGTGGGGTCGGCACTCACTATCTGCTCCTTGATATGTATGCTTGCCGCCAGGTGCGTGGCGAAATCCGCATTCTCACCGCGGACGCACGTCTCTATATCGTTGCTGAGCAGCCAATGCCACTCGCCCGGATTGGCAATCAGTGCGTGCTTCAGCATCTCCGCATATCCGCTCAACCATTCGTGTACGGGCAACGTGCGCAGAAACGGCGGGTATATCAGTGTCTGCTGCGGCATAGTGAATGTGCCCACAGCGTTCTTGATACCCCCATAGTCCACACCGGTCTTGCCGCCCGTGGAAGCATCCACCATCGCAAGGAGCGTAGTAGGAACGTTCACGAAGCGTATGCCACGCTTGTATGTCGCCGCAGCGAAACCGCCCATATCCGTCACCACGCCGCCGCCGATATTGATGAGTACAGCCTGCCGCGTGGCATGGTGCGCCAACAGGTAGTCCCATATCCGCTGTACGTTGTCTATCGTCTTCGCCGCCTCACCGCTCGGCACCACACATCGCGGCGCGTCTTTCACCCAATCGCACAGCAACGGCAGGCACACCTGCTCCGTATGCTCGTCCGTCAGTACAAACACCTGCTTCGTCGCCTTGCCGTTGAAATACGGCTGCAACATCTTGTGTATATCGGAAACTACCATAGTCGTTACGTGAAATATATGCTTGTCTCGTGAATTGTTTTGCAAAGTTACTGCTTTTTTCGTAACTTTGCACCCAAAATCGTACTTTTTATGTTCAAACGGGTTCTTTTTGTGCTTCTCCTGTCCCTGTCTGTCCTTGCCGTTAAGGCTGAGGGAGCGGGACTGACCTATCTATCTACGGCTGACTTCAAGACCAAGGTCTGCTACTACGACCTCTCGCAACAGCCCACATGGAAATACATCGGCGACAAGCCGTGTCTCATTGACTTCTCCACATCATGGTGCGGGTGGTGCAAAAAACTCCACCCTATCCTTGAGCAGATTGCAGAGGAGTACAAAGGCCGGATTTACGTATATACATTGGACGCGGAGAAAGAACGTGAGGTAGCCGCGCTCTTTGGTGTACGCAGTTACCCCACAGTCGTTATCTGCCCTATGGAGGGTGCTCCGCAAATCTCACAGGGCTACCACGAAAAGGCGTACTGGGACGAGGTGATACGCACGGTACTCCTTCCCAAATAAATCTCTAGTCCTATTCCTGAGGAACCAATACAAACAATCTGTCTCCGCGACGGATTGTTTTGTCTGTCTTTACAGCGAAGGGGTGTCCTTTGGCTATCGTTGTCTGTACATTGCCTTTGGCATCGTGCAAGTCATGCGCCACCAATTCATAAGCCCCTGTCGTCTCACCCGTAACTAATAGTTCATCGCCCTCTTTCACTTCGGCAACCGCCTCCACATGGAACTCGGCGACACTGATATTCTTGAAGAAATTGGTGCAACGTCCCGCATACACTTTCTTCCTTGTCGCGCGTGACCCGTACTCATGCGTCCACTCGCCCAACCGCTGCCCTTGGTAATACCCGTCCCAGAAGCCGCGGTTGAACACCCGACTCAATCGCTCGTCCCACGCGGGTACATGCGCAGCATACTCCTTGCTCCACGCCTCACGTTCCGCTGCCGTCGGGCTGTCAGGCAACATCTTCCACATATCCACCGCCTCACGATAACATTCCACTACCGTCTTCACGTACTCCGGACCGCGCGCCCTGCCCTCTATCTTCAGCACACGAACACCTGCATCAAGCAGTTTGTTGAGAAACTGTATCGTTTTCAAGTCCTTAGGCGACATGATATACTGGTTATCCACTTCCAGTTCCAAGTCGCTCTCTTTGTCTTTCACTATATATCCCCTGCGGCACACTTGCATACACGCTCCGCGATTTGCACTGGCACCCAAGTTATTCAAACTCAGATAGCACTTGCCGCTTACCGCCATACATAGTGCACCGTGGCAGAACATCTCGATACGTATCGGCTCACCATGCGGACCTGTTATGTGCTGCTCCACGATGTCGCGGTGGATACTTGCCACCTGCTCCATATTCAGTTCCCGTGCCAATACCACCACATCGGCGAACTGCGCGTAGAACCGCAACGCCTCCGTATTTGCGATATTCAGTTGGGTCGAGAGATGTACCTCCACACCCGACTGATGGGCGTATTGCAGGACGGCGATGTCCGATGCAATGATGGCGGATATGCCTGCCTGCTTGGCGTTATCTACTATCTCGCGCATCAGCGGCAGGTCCTCGGGGTACATCACCGTGTTCAGCGTCAGATACGTCTTCACCCCCGTAGCCTTGCACCGCGCCACGATAGTGTGCAGGTCAGCCGTGGTGAAGTTGGCGGATGACCTCGCGCGCATATTCAGGTGTTCTATGCCGAAATATACGCTGCTTGCCCCTGCCTCTATGGCAGCCGACAGGCTCTCCCAGCACCCTACAGGTGCCATGATTTCCACATCACTATGCATACTGCTCTACTATTGTGAGTTATACTTTTGCCATAAACCGCTCACGGTCCACGATGAAGCGCACGTGCTCGCCCTCACCGATAAGGGAATCCCCTTGATAGGCTGCCACATGGAACGTCAGTTTCTTGCCTTCCGCTGCCGTCAGTTCGGCAACAGCCGACACTTCCTGTCCCAAACCCGTAGGCTTCACGTGGCTCACGTTGATATGACCGCCCACGGTGGTTGCCCCTTCGGGCAGGGCATCTTTCACGGCAAGCATGGCAGCGTTCTCCATAAGTGCCGCCATCACCGGCGTAGCCAATACGGGCATATCGCCCGACCCCATGGCTTCCGCTGTCTTACTCATATCCACCACCAATGTACTGGTATGCTTCAGTCCTGTTTCCATATCCGTAATATATTCTATCCGTTTCGTTTACTGATAATATATCTTTCGTTTACTGATAATCCAATTACGTGCCACCTGCCTACTCGCCCCGAAACAATTCCTGCTTAACCGCAAACCGCCTCCCCTGTAACCACAAAGAAGAGAGCCGTTACACCCTCTTCTTTGTCTGTTTGGTACCGCGAGTGGGACTTGAACCCACACAGCCATTTCTGGCCAAAGGATTTTCTTACCACACTTACTTTTACATAAGCAATCTCACCACGCACCTGCGTATTTCGGTGAGACTTTGTAGTCTGGACTATTTCACAACCGTATTGCTATCGCAACTTAGGTCCCTTCCGTATAGTCTCTACGCCATTTATCCCATGCGGGAATTTAGAGAGCCATCGCCAAAGAGCGGGTCACCCTGCTCGAGGTTTCTGTTTGTTAGGAAGGTTCTACTCACAAAGTTTCCCTTGTGGCACTCTTGTTATTCAGACCTCTGTAGTTCTCTGTTT
>CAKVBV010000020.1 GCA_934725535.1 uncultured Bacteroidales bacterium
ACTTCATAGTTACGAGTAGAACCTGCGGCAGGTTCTTCACCTCGAACAGAAATGATGTAGGCCTTAAGCCATGCCCACTGAGGCATATCCAAGGCATTGGTATTAGTCATAAATTTACCAATACCATCGTTCTTGCAAGGATTGTCAGGATTATCCTTCGTATATTGCACCAAGGATTCATACGTAGCCCCTGCAGCCTCCAACTTGCTCATCAGACCGCAATCGGTCATAAAAGCATTGAAGAGTTCTGCCTTGTTGGTAGCACACATTTGGTTAGCGCAACCACCGTCAAGATTCCATGTAACATTGTACTTTATAGCCTCGTATTTAGCAGTAAGAGTGGTGTCAGCCGAAATAGCCTCTACTTTGTTCTCACCATTGTACCAGCCAAGGAAGGTATAACCCAACTTTGTAGGAGTAGGCAATACATAGTCAGCAGCCACTTCTGCAGGATATGCATAGTACTGACCCGCCGCATTCATTGCAGGCATATACTCAGCGTCTGTACCCTTTACTGTATAATCAGAGGATTTAGGCCATGTGGTGTTTTGGCAAGACATCCAGAAAGCACCTACTTCATAGTTACGAGTAGAACCTGCGGCAGGTTCTTCACCTCGAACAGAAATGATGTAGGCCTTAAGCCATGCCCATTGAGGCATATCCAAGGCGTTTGTGTTGGCCATAAACTTGCCAATACCATCGTTCTTGCAAGGATTGTCAGGATTCAATTTAACGTAATTCAACAAGGAATCATAGGTCACACCTGCAGCCTCTAACTTGCTCATCAAACCGCAATCGGTCATAAAAGCATTGAAGAGTTCTGCCTTGTTGGTAGCACACTGCGGATTCGTGCAACCACCATCAAGATTCCACGTGACCTTGAAGGTCTGCGCGGAGAGCGTCATTGTTGCCAAAGCGACAACAAGGAGACTAAAGATTTTCTTCATAATGTTTGTTTTTAAGAGTTAATATAAAGATTAATTGTTTATAGACCTCCCCACCCCCTCCAAAGGAGGGGCTTAAGGTATTATTTCTGTTATCTTTGCAATTGCTTTTTGCCATTGAAGATGAGTATTTGGTGTGTCTGCGATTTGTAGGCGGGTCGTCCGAGGAGGTCGTAGACAGGAGTATTGGCGGGCCGGACAGTGATGTTGCCTGTAGCCGTGGCAGTGCCTTTGATACGAGCAAGGCGGTCGAGGTAGATATTTCCTGAGTTGCAGAGCATCGGTTCGATGTCGGTGCGTACAATGGACAATCCGAGGAACTGATACTCTACGCCCACAGGCATATCGGTTTGACTGAGGTCGAGTGTGATGGTCTTCCAACCGATGTAATCGAGGTCGCAGAGTTTGTAGGTATGGATATCACCCGCCGTGCCGAACTCGGCATAGATTTCGTTCATAGAGAAATCGCCATAGATATCTATTTCCAGTTTGTCGATGGAGGTAAAGATATGTGACAAATCCAATGGTTTGAGGAAGAGTTGTGCATCGGGCAGGTTGGGGTCAAACTTATATTCGATGCGGTTGCAGTCGGTGCCTTCGGTACGCTTGTTCGCGCCACCGGTGCTGAATGTTTTGTCAAGCAGAGCCGTGGTTTTGTCGGCATCCACAGAGAAAGCGACATTGTCCATATTGGTGAGTACCTCACCCAGTTTCTCCTCCGTTCCGCTCCCTGTGGTAAAGTTAAGTTCGAAAGGTGTAAAGAGGAGGATATTGTCGGTGTCTTTGAGGGATGGACTGACGACGAGTTGATAGTGGGTATTGGGTTGTAGTTTACCCGACTTGGGTGATACATCGAAAGCGACGGAGCCATAGGGTGCACCAACCGTATTGGATTTGAAGGCACGTGCTGTGGGTGTGAAAGAGAAGTCGTTGTCGTCTTTGACGGTGAATAGGTTACGCGTTTTGCCGTCCACAGACAGTTTCTCGTCGAAGAGCAGGAAGATAGAGGGTTCGAGGTCCACATCCGTTGCCCCCTCAGCAGGATAGGAGAGCATGACGCTCAGGCAAGGACGGTTCTTGGTGCGGAAACGGAAAGTGAAGTCCTCGGCAAGGGTGTTGGGGTAGTTGGTATCGGGGTGCGCCGCCGTCTTGGCAAGGGTAACGGTGTACTCGGTGTCGGGCGCATAGACAGTCTTCGGGGTGAAACGGAGGGTGCGCTGCGAGTTCTCGAAAGTGAGAGTACCCTCCACCGCGGGGGAGATAGAGAACGCGGCACGGGTAGGCTCTTCCCACATATCCCAATTGAAATTGAGGACAATCGGTTCTGCCACGTTGACGCTGTCGGTGATGACTACATTGGGGCTATAGGAAGTAACCTCGGGGCGTGTCTCACGGCGCATTTGGAGCATCATATCCTGATAAACGATATTGTTCGCCACCACGGTGATGGTGGTGTCCATGGTGTAGTAGTGGTCCACATTGGCATGGAGGGTGTATTCGCCCGGCTCCAAGTCCCAGAAGAAGAATACGCCATTGTAGAGGGTGTCGGTGGTGTAAGAAGCAATTTTCTTGCCGTCTTTGAGCAGGTCGATAGTGGCACGGTCAAGAGGGAGGAGTTCATCGCGGGAACCACGAATCTTGGTGATAGCGGGGAAGAGCATCTTGTTGAACGCATCGCGAACCTGACCGCCGATAGCACCTGTGGTCATGCCTGTATGGCAGAAGTACTCGAGGAAGACTTTGCGGAAATAGAAAGACTCCTTGTACTTATAGTCCATATTCATGAGGCGGTAGGTCTCGGGGCGGTAGTCGTGCATACAGCCTTCGGAGATGACACCCGGCACGCGGAGACCGCGAAGGACACCATAACCATTGCTCCACCCCATGGCGGTACGGGCGAAAGTCTTGTCGCCAGCGATACGAGGCACAGAAGATGTCCAAGTGGTGATGCCGTTCTCGCAGAAATAGTTGCCTATGAGGGTAGATATTTCGCGGCTCTCATCGGAACAGGGAGTTGCCGTGGGGTAGGTATGGTCGTCATCAAGGTCTTTGCCGGCATAGAGCATGAGGACATAGTTGGACGGCCCGCCCGCATTGGAGTGTATGGAGAGCATATAGTCGGAGTTCCATGCATTGGCTTCCTCCACGATAGCCGAGAGGGCGCGGTCGTCAACCTGACGGTTGAGCACACGCGACATCTTGGTTTGGAAGCCGAGTTCGCGAAGCATGGTATCGAGTTTGAGACCTTTGTGGAGGTTGGAGGTACTCTCGTAGAAGCCGAGGGTGTCGCCCTGCGCAAAGGGATAGATGGCGATGTTGCGGTCGTCGCTGGTGTAGCCACCATGCCCGGGGTTGATGTAGATACGGAAATCGGAAGGCTTGGCATCTGCTGCCGCGCGACGACGCTGCGCAGCAAACATCTTGGAGCGTGAGTCGCGCAGGGTCTTGAGCGCAGGTGCCTGACGGCGGACAGGTTGCTCGGTGAGGTTGAGTTGGAGCATACGGATATCGCCATCAAGGGTGTTGTAGGCAATGCGTCCTGAGACTGCGTCCACTGCGGGGTACATACCGAATTCTGCGGGGTCGGTGAGTGTTTGGCGCATTTTGCCGTCAATAGAAACGATGACGATAGACGAAGCCGTGTATTGGTGGCTGTCGGAGCAGTCGTTCATACCTACGATGTAGTCGTTGCCATACCATACGGGAGCATCCAAGCCCTTACCGAAGTTGATAATCTCGCGCCCACGGAGGTCGCAGACAGCGGTGCCACGCATAGTATTGAAAAGGATATACTGCTTGTCGGGGGAGAGCGATGCCCAGATGTAATTGACATCGGTGCCGTGAGGGGTGAGGACGGTCTTGACACCGTTGCGGTAGAGGTTGAGGGTAAGGTCCTCGTTGTCCACGCGCAGGGCTTCATCGGAGATGACAGCATCGTAGCCTGCATTCTCCTCGGAGAAACAGGTGATAGTTTGGTCGTCTGCAAAGCGGGGGTAGTAGCCCTTGCCAAGTGAGGTATTGCTGACAACACGGATGTCGGCATTGGCAAAGATACAGAGAGCCGTGCAGGCAAAAAGAGTAAAAATACGTTTCATAGTATGACTTAATTTACTTTGGTTCCTAAGATATTGTATATTTGTCCGTTGCGGATGACATAGATTTGTCCGTCGTGGATAAACTTGGCGGTTTGGGCAGATGTTTGCGGAGTGGTATTACTCTCCACAGAAGTAGCAGGGCTGCCATTGTAGGTAAGATAGATGCCCGGCAGGGTGATGGTATAGTCCTTATCCCTCGTAGCATTGCGGTTCATGAAGAACTTGATATAGTCTATACGCACAGGGTAAATAGCAAGGTCATTGTCCACGCCAAAGAGGCTATCGAGCGGAATGGTGATAGTCATAGGTTGGTTGGGCGTGAAAGAGGTGATATCCACCGATTGCGGGTCTTTGTTGTTGTTGGCATAGAGGCTGATAACAATCTTCTCTATCAGATTGTCGGGCGGAGTGAGTCGTAGTTGGAAGTCGTTGGGTGCGGAGAAGAGCGTTTGAGTAGAAGTAAGTGTCAATCCAAGGTTGCGCCCGCCGGTATAATGGAGGTGCATAGCAGCCTGACCATTATCATCGGGGGTAATAGTGGCGTTCCACTTATTATCCATAGTCCAACGCGTAGTGAAGTCATGGAGGAAATTATCAAAGTGCAACGGATTTGTTTCGGGGATAGCGACACGTGCTACAAGGGTATCTATTTGTCCATTGAAAGAACCATATACTTCGGTGAGACCATCTTTGAGACCATTGAGGATTCCTTCTTCAGAGACAGTGGCAATGGTCGGGTCCTGTACTACCCATGTAAGTATAGAGGGATGAATGAGGATATCGTTTTTGCCAATGGTAGTGAGGACTTCGACAGAATAGTCGGAGCGGTCGTAGATAATAACGGTATCAAGACGCATACGGAAATCGTCGGTTTCGACGATACGTATCTTGACCGTGCCAGCGGCATTACCTTTCTGCAGGCGGAGTTCTCCGTTGCCAAGGCATACAAAAGCCCCATTGCCATCAATATATCCCACTTCCGGGTCGCATGAGAGTGTAACACCCTGTACATCGGGATTGAGAAGCACACCATACTTGTTGTAGCCCAGTACTTTAGGCTTGTGTACACCATACTTAGGAAGTCGCAGTTCTGTAGAATAGCCTTGCAGGAGCGATATAGTATTGTCCACTTCGGGCAGGTTTGCTACGGCGAACATACCATTGGCAACGGCACGCTCTGTAGATTCGCAACCTGCATTCATAAGTCCGACATTGTTGAGCCAAAGGTGGCTGCTACCTCCGCCGTCCCAGTTGAGAGCCTTGTAGGCACCAAAGTAGTGCATGATACCGCCAAGTGCTTGCGTGTTGCAGCCAATAGAGAGATGACGTCCGTCCACCACACAGAAGATGATGGTATCGCCTGTTACAGACTGCCCGAAGGCTGTACGCGGGTGCAGTTCGTTCCAGAAATTGGATTCTACCACCTGTCCGTTGTCCACAATGAGGGCGTAGTTGTCACCCGCTATACACTGGCTGATATTCTGCTGAATACCGTCGATACTGAATGTGAGTTTGACAGTAAGTGTATCACCTATGTTAACGGCATTGAGGTGCTCTGCCATGATGCCATGTGCAGAGAGCACTGTCTGCCCATCGGGAATCGTCATATTACCTTTGTCTTGCTCTTTGGCAAGTACTACAGCGTGTACGGTACAGTTGGTATGCCAAGCGTCTCCCTCGGCGAGAGCGAGAAGGAGTTCCGTACCATATTCGTTGGTATTGGTAGAGGGACCATGGTGGCGGTTGAACAGAACCAATTGGTCATCGCCTCTGTTGTAATTGATATGGTGCAACTTCATCGTGTCTGTGCCATAGATGACTTGTCCCGAAAATGCACCTACACTGCCTATAGCACCCCGCATCTGCTCGTTGATAGCACCCAGACGACGGTCTCCACGGTTGTCAGGGACACGGGCAAACTCATTGTTGATAATAGCAAAGCCAATAGGCAATCCCACATCGCCTTTGGTGGAGAAGAAGTCGCCATTGGTTCCGCCAAAGAAGATACGCTTGTCGGACTCCTTGTTTTTGCGGGCACCCATGGCGGATACCGCCTCGGTACCCACGAGTTTGTCGCCGCCCATGACCTCTTCGAATGAGATATAGGGGTTGTTGGCATCCACCTTCATAAGGAAAGCGTCCAAGCGTCCGCCGCCATCACTGACACGGCGCATCTGAACAGCGATATATTGGCTACCCGGTCCGCACCGGAAAGTCTCCAGCGTGTCGATAGTATGCTCTACTCCACTCAGCATAATCGTGGATTGCGCCCATATCAAGGCGGGTGTAAGGAGCAAAAACAGAAGCAGATATTTCTTCATAGTACTATAAATTTATGCTTATTGTAATGACATCGGTCGTCCTAATAAATCAAAATAGCCATCACCCCGCTGAATGATAACCCCATTAGCGGTGCTTATCTTCCGTGCGGTGAAGTTCTCCCTTTGGTAAGCGGGGGGGGTCTCCATCTCCGTAGGCAGCGTTGCTACCTCACCAAAGTGGAGATACCAACCATAGACAGGAATGGAATAGGATTGCTTGGTGGCATCCTTACTAACTGTGAAACTAACCGAATTCAAGGTAACAGGATAGATAGATTGGTCGTTGTTGTGCCAAGGAAGGTCTGCTTCGATGGCATCTTGACGGAAAAGACTATCCAAATTGATGATTATACGGTTGAGTTGACCTGGCAGGAACCGCTCTGCATTGAACAGAACAGGAACAGAGTAGCCATTTGCGGTAAGTTGCACAGACAGTAACTTGATAAGTTTCTCTTCGGGCAGCATAAGTCTCAACTCCAAATAGCCAGGGTCCGCGTATATCCGTGTGTCGGCATTGAAGGTGAGTTGCGGGTTACGCGCTCCCGAATAGTTGAATACCAGAGAGGGGATATCGGTAGTATTGACCATGTGTGCCTGCCACTTGGTAGCAGCGGTTGTTTGGTTGATAGTCATACCATCCATCCCCCGTATCCACAGGTAGGGTTTAGTATCCGTGGTTTGCACATGTACCAAAAGAGAGTCGGAGAACTCCCCTAACTCTCCGATGACCCATGTATAGCCATCGGTTAGCCCGGAGAGCACGCCTTGCGCAGATACAACGGCTATAGAAGGTGTGCGAACAGTCCACGTGAGGGCTTCGGGAAGAAGAGTGATTGTATTGCTGCCTATGGTACTCTCCACTTCAATTGGATATGCAGTAGCATCGGAGACAAGGACAGAGTCAAGGCGCAAGGCGATAGGAGCGTCTGCTACCATCTGTACGTGAATAGATGTACGTATATCGTCCAATGCGGCTATGAGTTCGCCAGAGCCTTGGCAGACGAAACGTCCATCAGTCTCAATATATCCGACAGAGGGGTCACACGAGAGAGTAACCCCTTGCATATCAGTATTGAGGAGCATATCGTATTGGTTGTAGCCTAAGAAAGAAGGGGTCAGCGTGCCATATCGTGGCATAGATACGGAGGGCGTGTAGGCGGCAATTTTTGCCAACATCTCATCATCAGGGGCACTGCTGACAGCAAATATACCTTGGGACTCGGCACGCTCGTGTCCGTCGGAGGGGACATTCATCACTCCGTGCGAAGCAAGATACATAGTACTGGAGCCACCGCCTTCCATATTCATGGCATTGTAGGCACCAAAGAACTGCATTATCTCTGCCAGTTCACCCGTAGTGGCACCCATGGACTTGCCACGCCCATCGACCACACAATGTATGATAGTATCACCCGTAACGGAGAATCCGAGTCCCGTGCGGGGATGACGTTCGTCCCAGTTGTTGTCCACCACGCCATTGACCAGCATGAAGGTGCGGTCCTGCCCGCCAAGGGCAGCCTTGAAGTCGGCATACGTGCCATTGATAGAAGTGGCTATCCGCAGGCGTATTTGCTGCCCCTCAGTGAGGGCTGCAAGGTGCTGCTGCATATCGTCACGGGCAGAGAGGACGAAACAACCGTCCTCGATATGCATATTGCCTTTGCCTGATTCGATACGCACCACTTCGGCTTGAAGGGTGGTATTGGTACCCCAAGCGGAGCCGGGGAGGATACGACATAGCACCTCAGTACCGCTATTGTCGGTGTGAGTGCAAGTGCCGTTGTAGGAGTTATACAGGACCAGTTCGTTCTCATAGCGAATGTCATTGACGTGTGAGCAACGGACTGAGTTGTTGTCAGTTTCAAGCCAGACATCGGTGAAGAAATCGTGTCCGTAGTATAGGCTATCGTTTTGGTCGATAGCGCACATAGCCAATGCGGCACGCCCGTTTTGGGGCGTGATGGCAATGGTGTTTTCGGTAACAAAGGCACCTTCGGGTACGCCCGGTCGGTCGGTGGACCACCAGTCGCCATTGGTGCCAGCGAAATAGCGTTGCCCCGTTTGGGACTTACGCTGTGCCATGTGGGAGGGTTCTTCTCCCTTCTCAATAGAGTCGTTGGCAAGGACGGTATGGACAGACACATAGGGATTGCGCCGGTCCACTTGGAGGATATAGACATCGCGTCGGTTGTCTCTGCTACCTTGCCGAAAGAGACGCACTTGGGTATAGTAAGTACCCGGACCCACCATATAGCGGGTCAGGGTATCTACGGTGTAAGCACTACCACCCAACGTTACCTCCGCCCTTAGGGATAAGGGCAGAAGTAACAGGGTGAGGGTGATTGATAACAAAAATCGCTTCATATTCTATTTTTGCGAGTAATACACACAGGGTATCCACTCGCTATCCTTTCGTTATCCACTCGTAGATTTCCCCATCCCCTTCAAGAAAAAGGGGGGAGGAATATCTACCAAGGTTAACGATTATTCAACAACGTTACCCATTACGGAGTAGCGAATGCCGCCACGGATGATGTAGAGCTGACCATCTATCATCATCTTCTCTACGCCAGCAGTATGGGCAGCCTGAGCGTCATCAAGTGCCGTAGCAGGCTCTGTGCCAATGGTGAAGGTGTAAACGCCGTAACCATTGTTGTTGGTGTACACACAGATTTTAGCGGTATGGTCATCAACAATCTGCACGTAAGGCACAGCAGTACGTACATCGTTGGAGGTGTTGCCCATACCATCGTAGGGGAACTCCCACATCTGAGTCATATCAGCAAATACACGTTCTTCGTCAGCACACTTGTATAGAACGAAAGTGGAAGAAGGATTGTTGTCGGTGTTGCCACCTGCCATCACGAGGAAGTACTCACCGCCCAACTCGAACTCAGCCAAACCGTTGTGCCCGGTACGGCGTACCTGTCCGTTGTGGTTGGTTACCAGCGGTTTCATTCCGCCCTCATCAGTAACATCGAACCAGTCCATATCGTTTCCACCCATATCAAAAAGGATAGGATAATCGTTGAAACCGTCCACATAGAACATATCATCACCAATAGGGAAGATTTGCGGTGCATAACTGAAGTTGTGTCCGCCCTTGGTCTTGATGCAAGAGTGGTTGCCGTCCCATTTACCATTCTTGATATTCCAATAGTACACATCCTCGGTGCTTGCAGAAGCTGCCATGATGATAGCATCTTTGGTCACATCGCCGTTCACGCCAAAGGCATCGAAACGGATAGTGGCATTTTTTTCAAAGTCAACATTGAGGGTGGTGTCGCAGATAAGGAGGTAGCCCTTGCCATGGTCGATGTCGTCCATTACCCAGATTTGGTATTCGCCCTTGGCACTGGTGATGAGGTTGGCAGCCAGAACGTGTCCTGCGTTGTCCTTCTTGAGGTCGTTGGCGGGACCAAAGACAAAGTCGCGACCTGCAATTCCACGTGCACGGAACAGATAGTCTGCTGCAGGGATAGCATCGTACATATCACCGTCGGTTATGTTCACTTTCTTGAAGTTGACATAAGTCGGTTGGTTTGCATCGCGGTTCGGGAAATACAAGAAACCATCATGAAGAACGACAGCACGGCTACCAGAGGCGATGTCGTTGGGTTTGTTGGAATTGAAGTTGTCAAGGACATTGGAGAACATCCAATCGTTGGAGAGGTAGTAGTTGACCGGTTTGCCATCTTGCTCAGTGCCAGTGGGGATAGCCTCATATACGTGTGCATCGCGCCCTGCGGGAGCAGAGGGAGTGACGTTCTTGATGAAAGCACGAATACGGAGACCATTGTTCTGCTCAACCACACCAATGACATCCGCTTTGCGGCGGTTGTAGAATGTAACTTGGTTGATGGGCAGTTTGTAGGAAGCGATGGTGTCGTAGTCATCACGGAAGAAGGGGTCGCCTGCAGCGGTGTAGCCTGCTATACGTTTACCTTCGAGTTTGATGAGCATACCCACATAGTCGCCCAATGATTTCACTTGGTCCACTGCGATAGGAACGATAGCCGTAGCAGCCTCGTGTGCTATCACCTTGGAAACCGTAAGAGTGGGAGCACCATTAACCACACTCTTGGTACCACTGACAAGATATTTGGTGTTCTCTGCCAAGGTAGTGCCTGTAGGGAAGATGACGCGCATACCACCTGTAGCGTCTTGGAGGTATGCCTCTACGCCATCGAAATAGGTGGTAGTAGCCTGGGTCTTGGAGGTCTTACCATCCTCAAGGGCGATTACCTCAGCGATAGTCGGGATGTACTCTACCCATTTTGCATAGAGTTTACCGGTGGTTTTGGCATCGATTTTAACGACTTTCTCACCAGAGAAATCAGCAGTAGCATACCAGCCGTCGAAAGTGTATTTGACGCCATCCACCTCTTTGTAAGGTGCTTGGAGGATATACTCGCCTTCTACCTTGGTGGGGTTGGCGAAACCGTGCTTCCAAGTAGCCTGGAAGTAGTCAATGCTACCATACGACTCATAGTTGGCCGATACAGGCCATGCGGTACGTTGGGTATTGAGGAAGAATGCCTGCAGATTATAGCGAAGGAATGCCTCGTTGCCATCTTTGAAAAGGTCAGCCTCTACTTTCTGAAGCGTACATACATACTGCATATAGTCCACAAGCCATTGGAATTTAGCCTTAACAGCAGCATCTGCAAAGAAAGCACCCGTCATAGTATAGGGAGTGTAGCATGCAGAAGGAATACCTTTAGCCACATCCCCCTTACAAGAATCAAGGGAAGTCCACGTATAGTTAGCATAATCAGCAGGCACTTTAGCGAAAGTGTTCCACAATGTATTCAAGCCCGAATACATATCCTGCTTGTTCTGCCAACCATCATCGTTGGTCCAACCGCCGTTGAGTACGTACTCCACATCGGCGAATGACATTGCAGCCACGAGAAGTGCTGCCATCATTGTACAAAGTTTTTTCATAACACTTTTATTTTTTAGGGTTAATACAATAAGTTTATTTCAGTATATATATCAGTTTACCATTTTGTATAAGGAGTTGTCCCGCCTGTATCTCGCCCACAGCCCGTCCGAGCAGGTCGTAGCAAGGAGCATTCGTGTCGTTGGCAGGAACATCGTCCACCGCAGTAGAAAGCGAATAGGTGAAAGAGACGACTTCGCCCGGGTCGGTGTAGGATTCGTCCTCACGCTGTGTGGAGACTCGAAGATACCACGTGCCTTCTTTCAAACCACCTATATTGCAGCCAAGTACACCTCTGTCGAGAGCCACTATCGTTTTCCTATTCTCGCCGCGTATGGGGAACTTAGGAGAGGGGGCGTACTCAAGACGGAAGCCATTGTTCGGTGTATCCTGCCAAGATACCCATACCGAATCGCCGTGCATAACCGATGAAGCAACAGGTGTGAGGATGGCAGGTGAGACCATAGTAACATTGACGGTGGTGAACCTATTGATAGTAGAGGGGACAGAGAACAAGGGTGTCGCAGCAGTGATACGCACGTAATAGTCTTTGCCGTACTTGAGTATGTTGGCAGGTACGGTCCATAGGGTGTCGGTCGTGGTATGCGTATAGACTATCTCGCGCTCGTAGAAGGATAGTGCCGTGGCTATTTCCAAATAGTACTCCGCCCCAGATAGCACATTGTCCCAACGGATAACAGGTTCGACAGAGATTGCCGTGTCCATATTGTTCGGATAGGTGCATGTGAACATACGTCCACGGAAAGAGCGAGTGTCCGAGTAGAGATTTTCGCGGTTAGGAGCCAAAGCACGTACTCGCCAAAAGGCTGTGGAAGAGCCGTCGAGGTGCTGCAATGGCAGGGTGAAATACTCGTTGGTGTCGGTAGGTACAGTAGCGATGATGTCGGTGAAGGCGGCATCGCGTGCTATCTCGACCTGATAGCCCATAGCATCGGGAATAACCTGCCAGCGGAGGTGGTTGGGCAACAAGATACTGTCACCATCAGCAGGATAAACCAACTGCGGAGCGACAGGAGCCTGCAGGTCTTCGCCGAGGAAACGGGGTGCATATTCATTGCCATAGCGGTCGATGACCGTGACACACACCGCATAGTCGGACTTGATGCTATCGTCAAGCGTGAAAGAATTGTCATAGGTCATACCTTGGTAATAGAGCGAGGTGGTGAGGGCTTGGTGGTCATAACGCTTGCCTTGCGGCATAGCATAGATGCCAAAACGCTGCCCCTCTGCGGCATACTGCCAAGAGAGCGACTGTCCGTTGCGGGCAAGGTCGGTGACCATACCTTGCGTCTCCGAAGGTTGGAACCACGTAAGATTGGGTACAATGGCTTTGCGGGTATAGGCATCGCGTGTGAGCAGCCTGCAGAAGCCGGACTTGGCAATTTGCTTGGTGGACCAGAATACACTACCCGGGGCGTTGTCCTTGGCAGACTCGTGGTCAATGAGGACTTGGTTGACTATCTCGTCGGCGTAGAAGGACGTAGCAGCAGGTGCAGCCGCAATGCGTTCACGCTCTGTAAGCCCCGCTATTCTATCCCCCCTTGTGGCAGACAAGTCTGTCAGAGACTGGCTGATATAGCAATGGCGGCCAAACTGATTGGCTACGATGTACCACCACGGTGCGATGAGCGAGTAGTCGTTGGAGGAGCCTATAGTCCAATACACTTGCGGTGTGATATAGTCCACGCTATGCTCCACATACCACTGAATGGGTTCGGCATAGATTTGATTGTACTGCCAATCGCTGCCTGCGGGGCAAGGTGAGATACCATACTTGTCTGCCACCGCCTTGTTGGAAGCCGCCACACCGGCAGGACCAATGCCAAAACGGCACCAGGGTTTGCGCGCCTTGATAGCCGCATTGACCTCAGCCACCATGAGGTTGACTTGTGCACGACGCCAGTCGGCACGAGAGAGGGAGTCGGGGTTGTAGAGAGCATAGAGACGGTCGTCGTACTCGTCTTTCATACCTGCCTGATAGAAATAGTCATCAAAGACAATGCCGTCCACATCGTAGTTGTCGATGATGTCGCACACCACATCCACAATGCGCTTGCGTACAGCGGGTTCACCAGGGTTAAGAATGGTGATAGTACCATCATCGGTCGTGCAGTCGATAAGCCAGCATGGGTTGACTACAGAGTAGTCGGTAGGCAATTTACCATAGGTCTCTTTGGAGGTGGCATAGCGGTAAGGGTTGAGCCACGCATGTACCTCAATACCCCGCGCGTGCGCCTGTTCTATCATATAGGCAAGAGGGTCGTAGGTTGGTGCAAGCCCGCGCGTGCCCGTGAGGTATTGCGACCATGGCTCGTACTTAGAGTTGTACATAGCATCGCACATACCGCGCACCTGAAAGAAACAGGCATTGATATTGCACGCCTCGTAGTTGTCCAATATATTGCGCAATTCGAGCTGCTGGCTCTTGGTGTCTTCATCGGAATTACCACGATGGTTAGGCCAGTCGATTGCCCATACGGTACTAAGCCAAGCACCACGAAAATCGCGCTTGGGCGAAGGCACAGCCGCCATAGCAGAGAATACTGTCATGGCAACTATACAGGATAATATGATTCTTCTTGCTTTCAAAATGCAAACTATTGATTAGAATAACTGTGTCGGTGTTTGCTTGATAGAAACACCATATATCTCCAAGCCCTTGGTATCCTCGACAATGCTCAGTTTCTGTGTAGTCGCATTGTAGCGATACAGACCTGTAGGAAGCGCATCTGTGCGGCTCTTGTCAGGGCGGTAGCCAAAATACACATCACCTGTTGCTTCGTCAATAGCCATTTGGCATATACCTATATACTCACCGGAGGAGCCTTCGTTTTTACCCTGTTCTGCTACGGGGTCGATGGTTACATCAGCATCCATCATATAGGTCTTCAAATCACTGGCAGACCCCACGGTCTCCAATTTGTTGATGTCAGCAAAAGGTATCTTGTACACGCCCGCTCCCGTGCCGTAGATAGAGAAATAGAATATCCCGTTTTTCTTATCGTACGCAAAGGCTTTGGGGTAGAATGCATCTTTGAGTATTACCCCTGCCGTGGGAGCCGTAGCATCGCTATAGGAGTTGGCATCTTTGAGGATATCACTATCCACGAAGCGGAAGATTCCCTGTCCATTGTAGGTCTTAGACCAGTACCAGGTGCCTTCAACTTTGCCGATACAGCCCGTGATAGCACCATACGAAAGACCGCGGCTGTAATACCCTAACTGTGCATTCTGCACATAGTATGGGTATTCTTCCTTGCTCCATGTGGCATTGCGCGTAGTGATAGGAATGCGGAAGAAGCCTGTATTACGGTCGGAATAGTACAGATAGTTATTCTCGAGATAGCCGAAGAACGGGTCTTGGAAAGCAGGTCCTCCCACATTGCTAATCATCACGCCCAACGAAGAAGCATCAGCCGCCATCACTGAAATTTTGCCATCTCCCAGCACACCATTCTCATCATTGACATAGATAAACTGCTTGCCTGCGTCCAAGATATAGAGCGAATTAGTATTCACATCATCAAAGAGTATGTTGAGCGGGTGTTGCCCCGAAGAAATACCCATATCATAGGGCTGCGCAGTCGCTACATCTGTGAGTTTGCGTGCCATAATGTTGCCATCCTTCACAGCATAATACAACGTTGGGGCAGCCTCTTTGAGCGCAACCTGCACATTACGCGATACAGCATCCAATGCTTGGCGATTGCCCACAGAATCAATAAAAGTAACCTCTAACCTGATACGCTGCGAGCCTGAATGCAGGAACTTGAACTGACCCAATGCCTTATCATCGCCTATAAACTCACTGATTGTTTCTCCTTCTTCGTCTTCGACTCCGGGCAGTGTCCATTTGTATTCAGCATCAAATCCTTTCGGGTTGGGCAGTTCGACATCAAAAGCGACAAAGGAAGAGTCCACCACGCATATAGAGTCTGCCTGTACTAAACGCATAATAGGTCGTATAGCGGCTATCTGGATGGGATTGATTTTCTTACCGCCGTTTGCCGTAGCCGTTACATAGAAATTACCTGCCACAGGGAACTCACATACAATGGTATCGCCCGTAAAAGTACGCCCGTCGCTGATTGTCCAATTGCACTCTGTGCCAAGAGATACTGTAGGATAAAAACGCACCGTGCAACCAGCATAGAAGTCCAACTTGTACGTAGAATCAGCGACCTCATAAGCGAAGTCAATAACCGGTTGCGGGAGTGTTTCTTCCTTAATCATGTGGTCTTTACAGCCAAGCATCATCAGGCTCAATGATGCTGTAGCAACAGCCATAAATATCTTGTATCGTTTCATATCCGAAATTAGTTAAGAGTTATTTCTTTTTCCAAAGCCGTGCCATAGGTACCTTCGTCGTCATAGCAACGCAGTGTAGCCTTGAGCGTATATTGTTTCTTATAAGATATACTGCTTTCGGCTTTTGTGCCATCCCATATTAGGTCTTTGAACGTACAAGACTGATAGAAAGAGTCCACAGCAGCAGGAACAACGTGGTTCTTGAAATGACGCTCGTACTTCTGCGTATTCTCATTGAAAGTAGAGTCGGCATACAGATTAGAGAAATCCTTGTTGTTCGTCGTATTAGTATATAATTTCTCGTAGTCCGCATAGGCTTTGTCAGGGTCTGCTTTCAAGAGGACTTCGAGACTATCCTTAAAGGACTGCATAAAATTCTCTCCAAAATACTTGCTGACCGATATAGAGTCCCAATCAGAACTGCTGAATTGTATCTTACTCTTAGTAGGCGATGTAGAGAATTTAGCAGCAAACGTATAGGCACGGATAGAATCCAGCCAATACTCCTCGTGGTGTGCATACTTGTTTTGAGAGAAGTTCTCCGGTGAACGTTCTACAGTCTGTGAAGACACGACAGAGTATGTGATACTGGTTGCCCACGGAGCAGACACTTGTTTCTCCTCTGTCTCCACAGTATTGTACCACACCTCGAGATGCGAGATAGGGCGTTCACCCGTAGTATAGTATTGTGCAGTAAATGCCACACTATCTCCCGCATTGACCGTGAGACTCGGTACTTCCCAGAACACTTGCGGGGCCATTTTGCCAATAAACACTTGGTCGTCCAATGAATCGTGTTTGTCGCACGCAGTCATCACGCCCGTTGTTATCAACAGTATTGCTATATACTTACTTGCTTTCATATTCATAGATATTGCCATACTTATTTTTTATTACATCCATGTACCTTCACCCTTGCTTGTGATAGCACCATTGGAGTTGATATCCCGTTGCCAAACCATACGTTTGCGCATCCAATCGGGGTTCTTGTATGCTCCGATACGCTCCAACTCGGCTTTGTTGTACTTCTCTTCGGTTTCGGGATCGGCTGATATGCGATTGACCCATGCATTTGCCGTGAGTTGGAACTGGGTTCCCATATCCTTGCTTGTCATCCACTGTGCTTCGTAGATGTTGTACGGTCGTGCAAGGTCAAACGTAAGTCCTTTATTAAAGTACGATTCGTCCATTACACCTGTGGCATTAGGGTCATACACATTGTCCACACGATATACATATTCATTGTTATATTGGATACCATTGGTAGGGCTGCTGTAGTTATAGCGACGCACATCGCACCATTGCTCCGGTTGCAAATATAACGCGACATACTTCTGCTGCATGATATGCGCAATTGTAGTTTGCCCAGCCGGCAGACGGTACTTGTAGAATAATTCTTTAAGTTTTGCTTCATTGACGTTTCCTAAGTTCCCATCCACAGCATATCTCTTGAAACTATATTCTATCGCCTCTTGTGCCTTGTTGCGGGCATCTTGTGTATTCCCTCTCCAATACAAAGCCTCTGCTTGAATAAAGAGCAGTTCTTCCTCTGTAATGAACGCGATATAGCCATCGTCGCGTGTATAGGGGTTGGATTTCTTCTGACTCATAGCGGTATCCGTATTACAATAGAGGTCAGGATAGAAAGACACTTTCATAGAGATATCCATACCGATATTGTTGCGCAGGCAACGCAGGGCAGATGTCCCATTCTTTCCATCTCCATCCCGACGCGGTTGCATCATACGTGTAGCACGAGGGTCTAAAGCGTATAAGAAAGAGCCACTTGAACCATTGGTAAAGGAGGTATCTGCAGCAGATGACACCATCGAATATATCCCCAATATGGAACAGAAGAACTCGGAAGGTATTGCCTGATCGAGGTCATTGGCACGTGCCTGCGCCCAACCGAGGTTCATCTTCGGTTTGCTAGGTCCCCACTGGCAGTTCTGCTCGGCACTACCGCCACTGAACTTATAGAGAGGTTCTGTCCAATCAGGGTCAGTCAATACATCATCCACAGCCTTGATAATTTTGTCACAGGTGGCATGTGTATTGTTCCAGTTAGGTAATTGTCGTATCAGTAAGCGGCAATAGAGAGCCTTGGTGAAAGCACGCCATTTCCCCATATCGCCTGCAAACATACGGTCACGCTGCTCGTTCATCTGCGTATTGGTAGGGCAGTCTGTCCATTCAGGGTCATTGTATAACTTAAGCAAGTCTTGGAACTCCTGCTCCATATAGGTATATATATCCTCCTGCGAGTCATAGGGAGGAGTGTTAGATTTATACGCCTCGGAGCGGGGCATCTCACCAAAGAGGTCGGTGGTAAGCATCAGCGAGTTGAGCAGAAGGGTACGTGTCACCAAGATATAGTTACGCGCTCCTTTTTTCTCGGCATCAGCAATGAGGTATTGAGCATTGACACCCACATCGTAGTAGTGGCGGCGCCACTGCGGGTGACGGTTCATCTCCATAAATCCGCCCCAACCGTTCTTATAAGGCAGTGATGAAGTCTGTGCCTTGCCGCCAGTGGTAAGGCATTGGCTCATATACGTACCATACTCTGCAAAATCATACACACCCTGACACGCATAGAAGAGCAATGAAGGCATCACTTCTTCGCACGTTACAGTAACAGGCGCGTCTTTGGAAGTATTGATATCCATCCAGTCCTCGCACCCTGTGAGAGAAGTAGTCAATACTACTGCACTCAACAATGTATATAGAACTCGTTTCATATTATTGTTCCTTATCAAATGAATTGTCATAGTTGTTTAGAATATAACTTGCACCGCCATATTGAAACCGCGCGTGTTAGGTATCTGATAGTTGTCCACACCTGCTGCACCGACACCTGCCTTACTTGTGTCTGCATTCACTTGCGGGTCAGAGCCCGTGTAGCGTGTGAGCAGGAACAGGTTTGTGCCTGTGAATGAGAGTTTTATGCCCTCAATACCCTTGACGTTCTTGAGCATTGGAGCAAAGTCATACGCAATTGTAGCATATTGCAGGCGTATGTAAGAACCATCCTCCAAGAAGTTGGACGATACGTTGTAGTAGTAGTTGGTGAGCGTAGTTGCGTCCAATACAATCGGTTTGGTATTCTGCTCGTAGATAGTATTGCCGTCCGCATCCGTACCGGTAGCCACTACACCATCCCATACCACTTGGCGACCACGATATTGCGGAATAGACGGGTGCATTCCGCTTGACCACAAACTACGTCCAGTTACGTTGACCACATCACCGCCAACACGTCCGTCGAACTGCAACGAGAGAGAGAAACCTTTGTACTTGAGCATTGTGCTGAGACCTGCAGAGAACAGTGGTTCGCGGTTACCAATAAGTACCGACTTGGACGGGTTGATAGTAGGATAGCCTTTCTCGTCGCAGATGATTTTGCCATCGGCAGTACGTGCATAGTCCTTACCCGAGATAGCGGTGGTACTACCATTAAGGTAAGCCGTCGGGAAGATGTCCCCATACTGTGTACCCTGTATCTCCACCATACCTTCGGGCAAAGCTGTCACCACGCCACGGTTGAAACCTACGTTCACACCCATCGTCCATAACCAACCGTTTTGTTTGATGATGTCGCCGTCCAGGGACAACTCCATACCTTGGTTCTTGACACTACCCTCGTTACGCGTCTGGAGCACATAGCCCGCAGCGTGGCTGACACGCACGGTAACGATTTGGTTTTCCGTGGCTTGGCTATAATAAGCGAGGTCCATACGCAGGCGGTTGTTCAAGAAACGGATGTCCGTACCTATCTCCCAAGACTTGGATATCTCAGGTTTGATGTTATCACCTACACTGGCACTGGCATTTACACTATATCCGCCATCAGGCAATGTTGGATACTGCGTAAAGCGGCGGTCCATCAGATAGGGATATGCAGCCTTACCTACCATAGCGAAGTTACCACGTATCTTCCAATATGAGAACCAGTTGTCCTTGGTCTCGTTGAGCCCAGGTATCAACTCTGACATTATCAGACCTCCTGTTACAGACGGATACCAATACGGGCAGTACTTCATATCAAGAGTGGAGTGCCAATCCCAGCGCGAGGTGAATGAAAGCGAAGCGATGCCTTTATAGTCGCCACGTATCTCACCATAGACACCGGCACTACGCCATTGCGTGTGGGTAAGGCTGATGTCACTGGTGCCTAATATCTCTTTCAAGTTCTGCACGCTATACACACCAGGAATGACAAAATCACGTCCTTTGATAGCAGAAGCGATACTGGAGCGGTCCTTCAACTCGCCACCGACCATAAAGTCCATACCAAAGTCTTTTGGCAAGTCCAAGTGGTAGGTAGCCAACAAATTACCTGTCATCAGTCTGCCCTCTGATTGTTCGTAAGTATATTTACCCAATAGGTCTTTGTTTATCTTATCCAACTGCTCCTGTGTCAAGTATGGGTCTGTGATATTCTGCTCCGGAGCCAAGTTGGTATCCGAGAAACGAGGTACCAAGTAGCCATCATACGAATAGTTGTTTTGGTCCATACTCAGACGCGCGGTAATCTCAAGCCCCTTCACGGGCTTTGCCGTAATAAAGCCTGTCAGCAAAGTACGTGTGCTTTTGTTCACGCCATCATCACGGTAACGGGTATAAAGAGGCGAAACAGGAGAGTCTGCTTTCTCGTCCGCATAGTAAAGGAAACGGATGTCGCCAGTTTCTGTTTCGTAGTTACGGATATCGTCATTTATAGGCCACGAGTAGATGCCACTCACGCTGCCCGCGCTACGATATTTGTTATGCACGATGTTTGCCATCAAACTCATTGTTATGTACTTGTTCGGCGAGTATGTACCTTTGAGCATGGTGGTTATCTTTTGGCGGTAGTCATTAACCACGATACCATCAGCATTGGAATACGATGCCGATGCCATAGCCTGGAATTTCTCGGTACCACCAGTAAGGGAGACATCATACTTATGATAGAAACCATAGTCCTTGAAATAGTTGCGCACATTGTCGTACGTCTCCGAGGGGTTGGTAGTACCCACGGGGTTTAAGACCGGTCCCCAACCGTTCTTGGTCTGTTCCTTATAGAAACCCTGCGAGCCGGACATATACATATTCTGCGTCTTTATCAGGTTCGCCGGTGTATCGAATTGCCACGAAGCATTGACAGTAGCCGTCAACTTACCCGATGATGCGCTTTTGGTAGTTACCATCAAGACACCGTTGCTCGCATCCTGTCCGTACAACGCAGAAGCCGCAGCACCTTTCAGCACCGTAACCGACTCAATATCATTGGGATTAATATCGCCCAAACCGCCTGTAAGAGGCATACCGTCCAAGATAACCAACGGCTCGTTGGATTGCGTGGAGGATATAGATGTCACACCACGGATAATCAACTGGCTGCCAGAGTTAGGCGAACCACCACCCGTAGTAACATTGACACCCGCCACTTTACCTTGCAGCGAGTTCAATATGTTCGCCGACTTGCCATCCGTCAGGTCGTCAGCCCCCACGTTCTGCACAGCGAAGTTAAGGCGTTTCTTCTCTTGGACGACGCCCATAGCGGTAACAACCACCTCCTCGACAGCGATAGCGTCGCCTTGGAGGACGACATTGTGCTGTGTACCAGTGACCTTCACATCCTGGGTCTTCATACCCACGTAACTAATCTCCAACGTGGCACCGTCCTGCACGGTGAGTTCGTACATACCGTCGAAGTCGGTGATGGTACCGTTGGTCGTTCCCTTCTCCAAGACCGAAGCACCTATCACAGGCTCTTTATCCTCCGCAGAAGTGACCACACCCCTTACCGTGACAGTAGCGTTCATCGCTACCGCCGCCAGCAGACAGGTGAGCATAAAGAATAATCTCTTCATAAATATCAGATTTGTTTATTGTTCAAATTTATATTATCCACAACAGATTTCCTCCCGATTTCGCCACAAAGTTACGAATAAGTTTTCGTATGTGCAAGAGTAGGCAACAAAATTAACTCTAACTTAACAACATCACCCTGCAAAATGCAAGTCCCAATCTGCCTGAAAGCCCCCACCGCAATTCTCTGAAGAACCGGTCAAACACGAATTACCGTGTAATTAACCACGAATTTTCTCCAACAACGGCTTTTGGCTCCATTAAAGACCATTAAAAGACCATTAAAAAGGCTCCGTTAATTGCCGTTAATTTCCCGTTAATTTTTGCTCGGTATGGGTTGCCTATCCCTTGCTTATCCCTTGCTCATCCCTTGCTGTTTGACCCGACATAATCGGAACGAAAATTCGGGGAGATACGAGGGGGTATTTCTTATTCTCCGCGGTAGGCGTCCATCGCCTTCTTCACGCTGCCGTGGAGGAGGAGGAGATGCTGCGCCTTGTCGTAGTCCAGACCCAGTTCCTCGACCAACATGCGGGTGCCGCGGTCGACGAGTTTCTTGTTGCTCAACTGCATATTGACCATCTTGTTGCCCTTGACACGACCCAACTTAATCATAGTGGTGGTGGTAATCATATTGCAGATGAGTTTCTGTGCGGTGCCCGACTTGAGGCGCGTAGAGCCCGTCACGAACTCGGGGCCTACGACAGGTTCGATGGCAATCTCCGCAGCGTGCGCCACCGGCGAATCAGGGTTGCACGAGATAGACGCCGTGAGGCACCCGAAAGCCCGCGCATGCTCGAGCGCACCTATTACATAAGGAGTGGTGCCCGAAGCCGCGATGCCAATGACGGTGTCAAGGGGGGTGATGTGGTGCTCCTGCAATTCCTGCCACGACTTTTCGGGGTCGTCTTCGGCTTTCTCCACGGGGTTGCGGAGGGCAGTGTCGCCACCCGCGATGAGACCAATCACATAGGTGTTGGGCATACCAAAGGTGGGCGGTATCTCGCTGGCGTCCAACACACCAAGGCGGCCGCTGGTGCCTGCGCCCATGTAGAAGATACGTCCGCCCTGCTTCATGCGCGGCACGATACCTTCGACCAGTTTCTCTATCTGAGGAATGACCTCGCGGACGGCAAGCGCCACCTTCTGATCCTCCTCGTTCATCTCCCGCAGCAGTTCGCCCACCGGCTTTTCGTCCAAGTGGTCGTGCAGAGAGGGTTGTTCGGTGATTTTTACAAACACGGTTTATTTACGATTTACGAATTTACGATGTACGATTTATTTGCACATTTTATATATGTACGATTTGGCTTGCGCGGCAATGCTATTCCTGCGTGGGTACGATGTCGTTCTTGTGGTACTCCTTGAGGCCCTCCATCGGGCTTTGAAGGATTTGGGCTACTTGGAAGCCGTTGTCCGCCAGTACCTTCTTCAGCACGTCCTGATAATAGTACGCAATCGAGCCGATGAAGCCGATGGGCAGGGCAGGATACTGCGTCAGAATACGCTTGGCAAAGTAGTCGAAGTGGTCATATACCAACTTGTAAATCAACGGATTGTCGATATTCTCGGCACAGAACTTGCTGAGCGATGCCAAGTAGCGGTTGGGGAAAGGCTTGCGATACACGTTCTCGATGATGTCCGCAGCCGTGATGCCGTATTGGGTGAGGAACTTGTTCTTGAGTTCGTCGCTGAGTTGGTTCTTGAGAAGGTCTGCCACCAGTCGCTTGCCGAGCACGGCACCGCTGCCTTCGTCGCCGAGGATGAAGCCGAGAGCAGGCACGTTCTTCACGATTTCTTTGCCGTTCCACAGGCAGGAGTTAGCCCCTGTGCCGAGGATGCAAGCCACGCCTTCGCTGTGCCCCAGCAGACCGCATGCCGCGCCCACCATGTCGGAGTACACCTCCACCACAGCCGACTTGAAGATGCCCTCCAGAGCGGATTTCAATACGGGTATCTTCTCGGGCGTGCAACCTGCGCCGTAGAAATAGATATGGGTGATTTTGCCCGCCCACATCAGGTGCGACATCTGAGGAAGGAGTTGGTTGCTCACGCTGTTCTTGATAGCATCGGCGGTCTGATAGAACGGGTTGATACCGTCCATAAAGAACTCGCTGCTCTGCCCCGAGGCAGTCATCAAACACCAATGGGTCTTGGTAGAACCCGAATCTGCAATAAGTATCATTTCTATTCTCGTTTTATATCTTCAACATGCTGCTGTGGAGCAAAAAACAAACGTTTGTTCTGCTTTAACAGCCCGCAAAGTTACCACTTATCTACGATACGCGCAAGCATAACCCCCGAATACATGTTGCACAACATATAAAAAGTGCTTTTTTGCAAGAAAGTTATGCAACCGTTTGCAGGAAAAAGCAGAAAGTAGTACTTTTGCAGTCGGAAAAGTATGCAAACTCTTAAACAAATTGAGATATGAGAAATAACCTAAGTCAGCAAATTTCCCTGAGCCATGTCGAGGAGAAATTGTACCGTCCAGCGGACGCCTACGAGTTGGCGCGCGTGACCCGCATGGAGCATGTACGCACCACTATCTACGAGACGACGCACGAGGGTACGCACTATGTAGCAGCACGAATCGCGGAAGTCATCCGCAATCGTCAGAAAGAAGGCAAAAAAGCCGTATTGTCCTTAGTAGCAGGACGTTCCACGCGCGACATCTTTGCAGAGTTGGTGCGTATGCACAAGGAGGAGGGGCTGAGTTTTGCCAATGTGGTTGTGTTCAGCGCTTACGAATACTACCCCTTGACCGACCCGAAAGTGGGCAACATGGCACTCATCCGTGCGCAACTGCTCGACCAAGTGGATATCCTGCCCGAGAACATCCATACCGTGCCTTTCGACTTGAAGAAGAACGAGATTATCGACTTCTGCCAGAACTATGAGAAAACGATTGCAGAGATGGGCGGTATCGACTTCCAACTGTTAGGTATCGGACGCTCGGGCAACATCGCATTCAATGAGCCCGGTACACCGCTCAACTCCCCTACCCGACTCGTTATTCTGGACAACAACTCGCGCGAGGACGCGAAAGTGATTTTCGGTAATACGGAGTTGGTGCCTGTGAGCGCGGTAACGATGGGTATTGACACCATCATGCAGGCGCGCGAGATAGTATTGGTGGCATGGGGCGAGCACAAGGCTTCGATAGTACGCGAGGCGATTGAAGTGCCGTATTCCACCGCCTGCCCCGCATCGTTCCTGCAATTGCACAAGAACGCACAAGTGGTTCTCGACCTCGGAGCAGCCAACCAACTGACACGTATCTACCACCCATGGGAAGTTACGAACTGCGAGTGGAACGACCAATTAGTGCGCCGTGCCGTGGTATGGCTCTGCGCAGAGACACACAAGCCCATCCTCAAACTGACCAACAAGGACTACAACGACCACGGACTGAGCGAACTCATCACGCTCTACACCTCGGCATACAACTGCAATATCAAGGTATTCAACGACCTGCAGCATACCATCACCGGTTGGCCAGGCGGCAAGCCCAATGCCGATGACAGCAACCGCCCCGAGCGTGCCACACCCTATCCAAAGGACGTGCTTATCTTTTCTCCGCACCCTGACGACGACGTCATATCCATGGGCGGCACCTTTGCGCGCCTTATCAAACAGGGGCACAACGTGCATATCGCCTACGAGACCAGCGGTTGCATAGCCGTTTGCGACGACGAAGTGGTACGGTTCATGGACTTCATGAAGGGCTACAAACTGATGCACCTGCCCGAAGACAAGGTGATTGACAAGAAGTACGACGAGTACATGCACTTCTTCCACAACGAGAAAGTGGGCGACCAGGACAGCCGCGAGATACTGAATGTCAAGGCACTTATCCGCCGCGGCGAGGCAACTGCAGCATGCCGCCACATGGGACTGCCCACCGACCATATCCATTTCCTCAACCTGCCGTTCTACGAGACAGGTACTATCAAAAAAGGACCGCTCACACAAGCCGACATCGACATTGTGAAACGTGTGCTTCTCGAAGTAAAGCCGCAGGAAATCTTTGCCGCAGGCGACTTGGCTGACCCGCACGGCACACACCGTGTATGTCTGGATGCCGTTCTGGCTGCTTTGGACGAACTGAAGCACACCGAGGCTTGGGACGAGTGGCTGAAAGACTGCCGTATATGGATGTACCGCGGCGCATGGATGGAATGGGAGGTTGACCTCATCGAGATGGCTGTGCCTATGTCGCCTGAGGAACTGCGATTCAAGCGCAACACCATCCTCAAGCACCAGAGTCAGATGGAGTCGGCACCGTTCATGGGCAACGACGAGCGTCTGTTCTGGCAACGCGCCGAAGACCGCAACCACGCTACCGCCGAACTCTATGCGCAGTTGGGCTTGGCGAACTACGAAGCCATTGAGGCATTCGTGCAATACCATATTTTGTAATTATAATCAATAGGACAATGAAGAATATCACATGTTTTATTCCGTTCCAATCCGAGGAACAAGTTAAGGCTACCGTTGCCAACCTTGAGGCACAACCCCTCGTAGGCGACATCCACTACTTGCGTGGCGATATGCGCAGCACCGAGAATATGCGCTTTATCGCAGAGCACTCCACCACGCCCTACACGCTTATCTACACCAAGTACACCACCCTCTCGTTTGTGCTGTTCGCACTCGAGCGTATGGAGGCACTGATGGAGGATACGCAGGCGGCTATGGTGTATTCCGACCACTTCAACCAAACGGGCGACGTGCGTACCAATGCACCTGTGATTGACTATCAGTTGGGTGCTCTTCGCGATGACTTCGACTTCGGTTCGGTGCTCTTCTACCGCACTTCCGCCCTCAAAGAGGCTGTGGCTCGTATGGACGTTACCTACCAGTTTGCCGGACTCTACGACCTGCGTCTCAAGGTCAGCCAAAAGGGTGCGCTGGAGCACATCAACGAGTACCTGTACTATGACGTGGAACTTGACACCCGCAAGTCGGGCGAGAAGTTGTTCGACTATGTGGACCCGAAGAACCGCGGTGTGCAGATAGAGATGGAACAGGCTGTTACCCAACACCTCAAGGATATCAATGGCTATCTGGCTCCGGGCTTCAAGGATATTGACCTCAAGGGAGGTGGATTCGAATACGAGGCTTCGGTGGTTATCCCCTGCAAGAACCGTGTCCGCACCATCGGTACCGCTATCCGCAGTGCCCTTTCACAGAAGGTGAACGCACCTTACAAGTACAATGTCATCGTGGTGGACGACAACTCGGAGGACGGCACCGTGGATGTCATCAAGAGCATTGTGGCTGAAGGGCACGACAACCTCATCTATATCGCACAAGACAAGACATGGCATGCCATCGGCGGCAACTGGAACGTGGCTCTCCACCACCCCAAATGCGGACGCTTTGCCATTCAGTTGGACTCCGACGACACGTACTATGACGAGAACACCGTGCAGAAGTTCATTGATGCCTTCCACGAGCAGGACTGCGCTATGGTGGTAGGTACCTATCGTATGACGGACTTCGACGGCAACATCCTGCCTCCGGGCATTATCGACCACCGCGAGTGGACGCCCGACAACGGACGCAACAACGCACTCCGTATCAACGGACTCGGTGCTCCGCGCGGGTTCTACACCCCGATGTTGCGCCAAATCAACTTCCCGACCACGAAGTACGGAGAAGACTATGCAGTGGGCTTGCGCGTGAGTCGCGAGTATCAGATTGGCCGTATCTACGACGTGGTGTACAACTGCCGCCGTTGGGACGACAACTCCGATGCCAACTGCGACCTCATCGCCATGAACAACAACAACTTCTACAAGGACCGCATCCGCACGTGGGAACTCAAAGCCCGCATTCAGATGAACGAGAAGAAGTAAGCAACCCTACTACCCTCCCCGGAGTCCACCTGCTACATTTCGCTTGCAAGAACCGGCTATGAGAGAGGAATATAGCACACAGCGGCTGCCTGACATTATATCGGGCAGTCGCTTTGGTATGTATATCTGTTTATAAAAGCACAAACTATACCCTCTAAAGGCAAAAATAAGCACACGCCTGTTTGAAAAACCGGATAGTTTTTTGTAATTTTGTGCCACTGTTGCAGAGTGCTTGCACGAACTGCAACCAATAACCCACCTATAAATACCATTGCAGATTATGCAGCCATTCATCATTCTACTCGTCATCGCAGCCTATTTTACCCTTCTGTTTTCCATTTCTTACATCGCAGGACGGAAGGCGGACAACGCAGGCTTCTTCTCCGGCAACCGCAGCAGCAACTGGCTGCTCGTAGCGATGTCCACCATCGGAGCGGCTATCTCCGGCGTCACGTTTGTCAGTGTCCCCGGCATGGTGGCTACTTCGGGGTTCGCCTATATGCAGATGGTACTGGGCTTCACCGTGGGGCAACTCATCATCGCCTACGTACTCATACCCCTGTACTACAAACTCAATCTCACCTCCATCTACCAATACCTCCAACAGCGGTTCGGCATCAGCACCTACAAAACCGGCGCATGGTTCTTCTTCATCAGCAAGATGTTGGGGGCAAGCGTACGGCTTTTTGTGGTGGGCGAAGTGCTGCAACTCCTTGTCTTCGGTCCGTTGGGAGTACCGTTTGGGGCTAACGCCATCTTCACCGTGCTCATCGTTTACCTCTGCACGTTCAAAGGCGGCGTCAAATCCCTTATATGGACCGACCTCCTCAAGACCTGCTGCCTCATCTTCTCCGTGGCATTGTGTATCTATTTCATCTTGCGCTCAGGAGTGTCTGTCGAAGGATGGGACCATAGCCCGATGACGCGTACATTCTTCTTCGACAATCCCAAAGAAGGGACATTCTTCTGGAAACAGTTCCTTGCGGGTATTTTCCTTGTGGTCGCCACCACCGGTTTGGACCAAGACCTTATGCAACGTACCCTCTCTTGCAAAAACTACCACGAGAGTCAGAAAAACATCATCGTGGGCGCACTTATGCAGATTGTGGTCATCGGACTCTTTCTCGTTCTCGGCTACCTGCTGTACAGTTACGCCGCACAAACGGGAGTCGATATATCGGCACTAAAAGGCGATGATGTCTTCCCGTACCTCGCAACAGGCAATTTCTTCCCCGTTATTGTCGGCATCCTCTTCATCGTAGGCTTCATCGCAGCGGCTTATTCGGCTGCCGGCAGCGCACTCACCGCGCTCACCACTTCGTTCACTATCGACATTCTCGGGCAAAAACACACAAACAGCGATGCACAACTCACCCATACCCGTCGTATCGTCCATGCCGCTATGGCTGTACTGATGGCTGTGTGTATCTACGTCATTCACCTCCTCAACGACGACTCCGTCATTCAAACCGTCTATAAAGTAGCCAGTTACACCTACGGACCACTGCTCGGTATGTTCTGTTTCGGCATACTCACCAAGTGGCAGGTGCGCGACAAATGGATACCGCTTGTGGCTATCCTCGCACCTGTTATCACATGGGTGATAGATGTCAATTCTGCAACATGGTTCAGCGGATATGTCTTCTCTCACGAAAGACTCATCCTCAACGCACTACTCACTTTTGTAGGAATGATGTGTCTCATCAGAACCCCTAAAAAGTCTTCCATATAACCCCCGTTTCCGCCCCTTTCATCTCCGAAAAACGAAAAGCCTTTCTACGGGTGGATAGCGAGAGGATAGCGGGTGGATAGTATCGGGGGACAACGCGGCTCGCGTCATCATAAACTAAACGTTACCCTATTCGGTCTGTTTGGTTGCCGCCGGAGTATCCGACACAGGCTCTGTGGTGGCAGGCTTGCCTATACGCGCGAATGCCTTTTGTAAGGTCGGAACATCGGTTTTGGATGCATCGTAGGTTACGGTCACTGTCTTTGTCTCAAGGTCGCAGACTATATCCTTGACACCCTTCTCGAAAGCTATGTTCTTCATTATCTTGTCACAACACCCTTGGCAATGCAAATCCACATAGAAGACCACAGTCTGCTTGTCGGGTTTGGCATACATCGTCGAAAGACCATAAGCCATTGGCAAAAGAGCCAGCAAAAACACAATAAAACGTTTCATATTCAATATCTGTTAGTACTTTGTCAGAGTTTGCATGATAGATTGTGTGATGGCTTTTGCTTGCTGTACACGCTCTGCCGCGGGGTTGACCTCCATAATAGGCTGATTGACGGTGGCATCTATAATCACCGCACCCGTTGTATCCAACAATGCAAAACCATCTACAAAATTATAATATGCATAGGGGACTGTTGTCGGCGAAAGAATATCTTTGGCAAAAATAAAGGCAGAAGCGTCCAAATCCAACTGGTGCAACATGGTAGGCACCCAATCTATTTGGGACGCAAGTGTGGAGATGGTCATCGGCTGGCGGATAGCACCTCCCGCCATGACAAGCGGTATCTTGTAGCGGAGTGTGTCGTAGTTCTGAATGCCGTCAGGATATGGGTAACCATGGTCGGCTACCATCACGACCACTGTGCTGTCCCACGCAGGACTCTGCCGCAAAGTGTCTATGAAAGCACCTATACAACTGTCAGTATAGGCAATGGCATTGAGGTAAGGGTGTTCGTGATGGTGGTAGTTGACAATGAAGGGCTCATGGCTTGAGAGACTCAAGATAACATCAAAACAAGGTGCGACCTGTGCCTGGCGGTTGCAAATGTCTTGGGCGGCATAATCCAACAGAATATGGTCAGGTACGCCCCACTTGCTGAGACGTTGCGAGACAGGGAAGTCGTGGTCACAGACGCGTTGCTCAAAGCCGCCGTTTACCAAATAGGAACGCATATTGGTGAAGTCCTCATCGCCACCGTAATAGAACTTGAGGTCATAGCCGTTCTGCTTCAATACCTGCCCTATTTGCGGGAGACGCTGGGACACAGAGGGTATGGTCATTACAGAAGTGGTGGCACATCCCGGGAAAGCCCCCAGAACAGCCATAAGCCCTCTGTCTGTGCGGTAACTGTTGGCATAGACATTATTGAAGAAAATGCCCTCTTGTGCAATCCGCTGCATATTGGGCATCACGTGCCATGCGTTAGCCGAGAAACTCTCCAATATCATTAAGACGATATGGGGGCGGTCGGTGGTGAACAATCGCTCTTCTGTATGAGCAGTCGGAGGCAACAACTGTGCCATATAAGACGCACATTCCTCCTCCGGCATATAGTGATAACGCTCCGTATTCAGGGTATTCTCACTCAATGACTCTACCACATTGAATACAGGATTGACGGCTGCCAAGTTGAGCATTCTGTTCTCGGAGTAGTACACCCTGCCGGTGTTCATAGTAGAAACAGTTACACTTCCCCGCATAGGCAGAAAGAGCAACGCCGTCAATAGGAACATAACTGCAGTTCCTCCCACTTTGTACCGGATACTACCTGCAGGCTGCAATACCAACTTGGACAATCTGTGATAGACATACCACCAAAAAGCAAATAATACAGCAAGTGCCAATGCCCCTAAACACCATTGCCACCAAGGCGCACAAGCCAAAACCTCCTTGGGGGATTGCAGGTAGTCGAAGATGTCCTTGTCTATATGATAGCCCCAACTCGGGAAACAACCGTTATCACCTATTACCGCCATCAGTGCGATAGCGAGGACTATGCCGGTATAGACATCTGTCACACGCTTGAGTCCTTGCCACTTCACCCAACAACTGACACAGAGCAGTAACCCGGGTATAACGGTAATGTATGCGGCTACACTCAAGTCCAAGGGCAGTCCGTGCCAAGGCACCAAGAACCAGTCCTGCCAAGTACAATCACCTAACAACCGATGTTGCCAAAGCATAAAAAGCGGCTTCTGCACCATGAAGAATACAACCCAGTACAGGTAGTAGGTGATGAATAATTTTATTCTTGTTTTCATACTACAAATCAATGGTATAGGTGGCTATAATGCCCGTGGGTACATTGAGAATGATAGAGGCACGGTCTGCGTGAGGAATATCCTGTGTGAAAGCAAATTCTGCCAAGTCGTTGCAGAAATCCCACATGTTGTAGCACTCTACATTGAGGCGCATACCGATGTTCTTCACGTTCCAAGTGGCTTGTACGTGCAGGTCGCACATATACCATGCACCGTGTCGCGTACCGAAGTTACCGTCTGTCGGATTGGTACCACGAGACTCAAGTGGGAGTATTGCCACCTGCCGGTTGTTATGATAATAACGATAAGCGGTAAACGGCTTACCGTCCGTCCATTTGAGTGTTAAGCCTGCCTGTACCCACTTGCAGATATTATAGGAGAGGTAGAATCGTGCCACATAGCCCTTGTCCAAGTCCATACGACCGACACCTGCGTATGCCCCGCTCTGGTTATATACAGTATTGGTGGTGTTGGGATTGGCTGTAGTCTCTGACAGGACACCTATTGTATTGCTGTTGGCACCATTTCCTAATCCTGTATATCCTGCTGCCTGCATAGATTGCCAGCCTATACTGACCATTACTTTTCTGCCTGTATAGGTGTAGCGTGTCAGTTGGGAGAAGAAATACGGAGAGTTGAGTAACCCGTTGCTGCCAAACGGCTCTGTATATCCTACTTCAAAGAACTTCTCTCCCGGAGTATAGTAAAAGACATTGATGCCATTCTCCTTCTGGAAGTAACCATATTGCTCACCGGCACCCGCAAAATACGTATGCCATACGTCAAAGAACTTCTTATAGTTGTTTTGCAATGCTATTTCGTGCCGCCCGCCATGCTTGTCCTTGAAGAGGAAACGGATAGGTATATTCACTTCTATATAGGAAGTCTGCCGCAACCCCTTCTTGTAGGAGTGGTAACGCCCGCCTGTGGTGGCAAAGAGGTCATCCGTACCGGCAAGATAGATATTGGCATTCATATAGTCGTCCGAGAAGTATCGGAGGTAATCCATCGTATAAGGCAGACGGTTATAGTCTGCACCTATTCCTATCTCGAACCAACTGTACGGGTGAAAGTCCAACGATGCACCTGCCTGTACATTCGGACTGACCTTGCTCTTGTTTTGTAACAGTATAGCATCCAAAGTCAAATCCGTATGCCCGCTGAGGGTGAACCACGAAACAGGGGCATAGTGCGCCTTCAGTCCGACTGTATTTTCCAAGAGACCACCTGTAAAAGCACTACTGTTCCACTCATACCGATACAGGTCTGTAGGTGACATATCCACAGGGGATTGCAGGTATATGCTATTCGTAAAGTGCGACACCTCAGGGCGGAAATATACAAGTGAGTTGTAAGTATCAGCATAGACAGACAACCATGGTAGCAGCGGCTGATTGTAATTGACAGCCCAACTCAGTATGTGCGTCTTACCATCTGCCACCCATGGGGCGAAACTCTCACCGTCTTGGTCTATGATATTCTTGCTGAACTCACGGTCTGTATGGTGGGTTACGTTGGTCTCCCATGTCAGTCCTGTTGTCAGATAGTCCCGTTTCAGGTACACAGACCCTGAGCAGTTCTTGAGGTCATATACCTCATTGTAGTTGTACAGGTACTCGCTGCCTGCATCTGTGCGCCCCGAGAAGTTGAGCCGATAGCCCACTTGACGTATGTGCCGGTTAGGCTTGACAGGCAAATAGCCGTCTGCTTGCACCTTATAATATGGTGTCGCATACAGGGGGGCGTCCAATCTCAGTCCCTGTTGGTCTTCCTTAGTGATAAGCCGCTGACCATAAGCGGCATACAGATGCTGGCGATAGCCGTTTCCTTCCTTGTCGCGGAAGGTATATGCCGCATCCAATGTCCCTGCACCTATCTGATGGCGTCGGTCGGTGATGTGCTTGTAGGTGTCCGCACTCTGCATCGCCGTGCGGTGCGATATGTTGATAATAGCAGCCGTTCCCGCTGCGGGAGCCCCGTTACCCACTTGCCCGAAGTTGTAGGAAACCTGCACGTAATCACGTGCTGCCGTGTCCTGCTCGAAAAACATCTGTGCGCGATGGATGTCCATACCCAGATTGTATTGCTGCATATTGGGCATATAGAGGGTACTACCGGGCTGAAAGCGGTCGTCCGTACGCATACCGTCTATGTAGTAGCGGTTTGCCGTACAGGGCATACCATCAATGGCAAAGGTGATACGCTCGGGCAACCACCATTGCCCGATGGTCATCGTCTCGTAGATAGTATGGTCGTTGAGTGCCTCCAGATAATAGGGCAAGTCACTGCGGTGATACCACTTACGGAAGAACTCGGCAGGCACAGAGTCCGTACCCGCCATATTGGTGTATGTCATATCGGCTGCCCAAGCCGTCCGGCACAACGCAACCACCAACCAACCTATAACTAGCCACCTACGTTTCATCGTTGTTTCTTTGTGCGGTTGAGGATATTGATGTGGTATGCTAATCCCACACGCAGTTGGTGGAAGGGATAGTCTTTGATGCCATATTGGTATTGTATATATGGCTCAAAGCCACGGATATGCCCTGCCAAGCACGTCTTGATGCTCATCGGACGGTCACCGTATTTTTCCCAACCTACATAGCCTCCCCACGTGGTACGCCACGATATGTACTGCGTTTTCAGCAGCAGTTGCAATCCGTACATCACTGCATCGTTCTGCCTGCCGTCGGCTGTCTGCCAGCAGAGGAATCCTGCACTGCCCGCCAACCGCAGTTCCACTTTGGCATCTGTGGGGTCTGCGTATGGGAAAGCCTTTCCCTGGCCCCCGAAATAGAGCGACTTGCCGATAGCCAAATCAAAGAAATATCCGGGGTCATCATAGTACCGCGCCTTGTCAAAACTGCCGCCACTGGCAGTCTTTATCGCTGCCCGCAGCAGTATATCCGGTGCATACTTGCGCGCTTTCAGCAACTGAATATCCGTGGATATATACACATCGCCCGCATCATGCCCGCTTATCACTGCCGTGTCCTGCAGGCGGCAGGTGCGTTGCCGCTCCGCAGTCATGGTGTACCACTCCTGCACGGGCATCCACAAGGTCAGGTTCACCCTGTCCGTGAACAGGGGAATATATGCCCGCGCGAAAAGGTCAGCCGTGCGGTCTCCCTGATAACCAAAGTAGCCATCTCCCGCAATTTCTATGCGGAGATGGCTCTCTGTTCTGCCGTCCGACATGTCGGGTATCGGCAATGCATTCGGTCCGAAATAGGCAGGTGCAATACCTGTCGGCTCACTCAAATTCGGTCTCGTAATAGGCACCAAACCATAGGCTGCACAACAACCAAGTACAAGCAGTACGGATATGGTCAACAGGTAGCGGTGCCTCATCCGAACAGGTTCTTAAAGAAGTTCTTCTTGTCACTGCTGCCCGGCTTTACGTTCTCGCTGGTCTTGAGTTGTTCAATCATCTTCTTCTCGTCGCGACTCAGGTGCTCAGGGATATACACGCCCACATTTATCAGCATATCGCCCGTACCGTATTGGCGGGCGTACTGGTCGATGATAGGCAGACCTTTACCCCTCATTCTCAATACCTTACCGGGTTGTGTGCCCGGGGTGATAGTGATTTTGGCTTCGCCTTGCAGGGTCGGGATAATCACCTGCCCGCCCAATATCGCAGTCGGCATATCCAACAGCAGGTTATATACCAAGTCATTGCCTTCACGGACAAAGTCCTTATGTTCCTCCTCTTCAATCAATACGAGCAAGTCGCCCGGTACACCGCCATTCGGAGCGGCATTACCCTTGCCGTGGATAGGTATCTGCATACCGCCTGTCACGCCTGCAGGTATGTGAATATCAATTACTTCCTCTGCACGAACCACACCTTCGCCATTGCACTTCGGGCATTTGTTCTTGATGATTCTACCCTCGCCGTGGCAGGTCGGGCACTCGTCCTGAACCTGCATCATGCCGAAGATGCCGCGTTGCATTCTCACGGTACGTCCCGTGCCTTTGCAGGTCGGACATACATCACCCTGGCTGCCATCGGAACTGCCCGTGCCGTGGCAATCCGGACAGGGTACCAACTTCTTGACTTTTATCTTCTTGTCCACGCCGGTGGCTATCTCCTCCAACGTAACGTGTACACGCACACGCAGGTCGGAACCGCGGCGCACACGCTGACCACCGCCACCACGTTGCCCACCGAAGAACGACGAGAAGTGTCCGCCACCGTTACCCATACCCCACGACTCGAACAGGTCTCCGAATTGTGAGAATATGTCTTCCATATTCATACCTTGTCCGCCATTGAAGCCGCCTGCACCGCCCATACCGACAAAGCCGTATTGGTCATAACGCTGACGTTTCTGCGGGTCGGACAATACTTCGTATGCTTCAGCAGCCTCCTTGAA
>CAKVBV010000021.1 GCA_934725535.1 uncultured Bacteroidales bacterium
TACCAATATGCCTGTTTATGGGCATTTTGGGGTGACTCTTCTGCTTCGGACTACGTTTACCGGACAGCAATAATTAAAAACAGATAAACAGATAAACAGATATGTGGTTATTGTCGGATAATCCAAGTGTGCCTGTGCTTTTATCGCAGGGCTATCCACTCGCTATCCACCCGCTATCCACTCGTTGAAAGATAACTCTATTTCCAAAGGATAACGGGGTAGGGATAGGGTTGGTGTTGTTAATGTATTTTGTATATTAGGAGACTTCCTACACCCCCACTCAAGAGCACCCCGTTTTTCCTATGGGCAGATGGCGACGCGAGCCGCATCGTCCCCACAATACGAGGCTGCCAGTATTTGTTAGACAGCCTCGTATTGTTTGTGCGTTACACATTGCACATTTTGACTATGCATTATTCATTGTTTTTATGTGCTGCTCTATTTGTTGCGCAGGTGGCGGAAAGCCGGCTTTTCGTCAGGGAAATCTATGACTTCGTACTTGTAGTACACCACTTCGCAATAGTTCTCGACCTTGTCGTAGTCCAATTGAACTACCATATCGATTTCGTCCTCGACATCGGAGTTGTAGTAGAAATACTCATTGAGTTCGTCGCTGATATCGTCTTCGCGGCTGTCCGTAAAGTAACGCTCGTTCAGGAAGTCTCTCAACTCCTTTTCAGTCAGTTGGTCGGTCATAATCACAGACCACGCCAATTTGTAGTCTTCAATCAGGTAGTAGGTGACATACTTGTCGGTTTCGGGGTTGCCATACAAAAGAGCGCCATCACCAAATTCCACCTGCATATCCGTGGGTGTGCCTAATTTGTCTATGATATCCTCTTTGGTCATATTCCAATCCGTCAGCGGTTTCGTATAGTACTCATAGCGCGGCTTGACGGTTACCACGCAATAGTCATTGGTGGTAACGTCCGTTTTCTTGACGCCATTCTCGCTATACGTTGTCCTATAGGCATCCATCGATATTTTGGCTTCGCCTACGTGATTGGCTTTGACCCAGCCATTCGCCCCTACCGATGCCACAAACGGCACAGAAGAAGCAAGTTGTGCAGTGGGTTCGTTCTTCATACTCACCTGAACAGAGTCACCGCAATAGAGCGTGGCTGTTTCGGGTGTGAACTTGTTTTTGTTGCATGCGCAGAGCGCAACCGCTGCGATAAGCAGCATCATTCCTTTTCTCATAAGAACAATTTTAATAGTTAAACATGTTGATAATGAGTTGATTTGTATCATTTCGGTATGTATTATGTAGCTGTTGTTTGTTGTGCAAAGAATGGAGTGAATATCTTTGACGACGCGAGCCGCGTCGTCCTCCATATTGCTATTGTTATACATTGAACGGAGTAACAGCCACAGCCCAACACCGCTTTGCATTGGGCTGTGGTGTGTGTATTATATCCTCCTGTTCAATCGTTCTGCATTGTAGAAAAACGTGGAATCAAATATCGAGATTCTTTCAGGAGTCGGATTATAGGTGATGGCTACACAATGCCCCACCTCATCTTCGGTGTCTTGCAAAATGATAAGCAACGTGGCATCATTGGAATAACTATTCACATAGAAGAGTTCATCGCCATAATCAGCCGTAATCTCATAACGCTCATCCATAAAATTCTTGGCATCCTCCATACTCGCTGTGCGGGATACGATGTTAGACGCTTTCAACTTGTTGTCCACAAATATATACCCATGCGAATCTCCATTATAGTAGTCGCCAAAAATCGGCATAGATACACTATAAGACTCATTGTCAAATACCATTGTTGTATCAGGAGCAGAGCCTATCTTTGCTATCAGTTCTTCCAGCGATATATCCCAATCCATCAGCGGCTCTGTGAAGTAGGTGCAGCGGGGCTTGACGGTTATCTGGCAGGCTTTGTTGGCATCATACGCGTTGGTTCCATCGGATAATACATATATTGCCGCAGTAATTGCGGCACTGCCCACATGTTTGGCTTTCACCCATCCCGCCATATTGACAGACGCAACAAAAGGCTTAGTGGACTCCAACATATCTCCCGAGGGAGCTCCTTTGGTGGTAATCTTGATGGAATCTCCGCAGTACAAGGTGGCAGACTTGGGTGTGAACGGATTGTTGTCACATGCGCAGAGCGCAATCGCTGCAATAAACAGCACAATTTCTCTTCTCATAAAGAACAAATTTAATTAGTTAAACATTGTTATTAATGAGTAGATTTATATCATACGACGAAATTGGTATTAGTTTGTAGTTATAGTATTCTATTTTAATACAACGTGTACAAAAATCATGCCAAAACCATACCCTTACTTTACCAATGTTAGTATTGGATATGACAACCTTGCCAATTTTGCAAACCAATGCTGATATCGTAAGGCTGTATGTCGTATATGGGGATTAAACCTATGTATCTATATCTTTGAAAAGTTCTTTGACCACGGACATATTGTGCAATGCCAAAATCAAAATCCATTAATTGAGAATAAGAGAAACGGTCACATTTATAGTATACTTGGAAACTAACGCCTCCTCCTTCTACGTGGCTCCACATTTTAACCCAATTTCGTAATCTGTTTTTTTTGTAATTAACGATGGTCAGTTCTCCTACTAAAGTGACAAAATAATACTGAGTTTCATACGCTCCAATGTCAACTGTCATCATCCTGTCTTTGGATGAATTGAATCCTATATGATTTTTCTCTGTTTTTTCAAACGTTTCATTTTGTACTCCTTGTCTTCCTCTGTATGATATTACAAAATCTCCAATAGTAAGACCTGTAATACCATTTGAGTACAGAGCCATCTCCAATGTTTCTAAACTGCTAAATTGATAATCAGCAAGATGATGATATTTATTGATAGGCATAGATACAATAGCATCCTCAATGAAATATAGTACTGATTTATCTATGATGACAATGTGTTTTTCATTTACAAGAGCGTCTATTCCCAAACCGCATATTGGTTCAATGAATACCCCACTGATTGTCTCATTGGTCTCACTATCCGTATATGTCTTTTCCTGCATACTTATTAGACTATTGTTTGTCTCCAATAACCTAATTTCCAATGCCTCAAAAAAGTCATCATTATCAATTTCCTCCTCTTTTTTCAACAAATCATAACCAAATTTGACAGCAACTTCTGTGTAAATCTTGTCATATAAGATATTGGACTCTATAATGTCATTACTAAAGCCTCTAATGCTTCGCAAATCTTCGTATTTGGAAGACAGGTCTTGGTAGTTCATTCCGCTCATTTCATCCAATAAATCAACAACATCGTCTATAGAATTGAAATCAAGTACATTGCCAAAGGTTTCGGTGTGTGTTTCGATATACGCATCTACATCTATCTCGTCATACGACAGATTTTCGCCCCAAAAGTCATCATCAGTGAGGGCTGATGTCTCTTCCAATTTTACAACTCCGTTATTCATTACATCTACGTCGTCCAATTGGTTGGAGCACGCAGTACCGAGCAGCATTGCTGCTACTGCCATAAGGCTTACAATTTTTTTCTTCATAAGTAATTTAATTGTTTATTAGTTTGTTATACAATTATCTTTTATTTCTCGAAATCGCCAACATAAACATCTTCACCTACAACAACATAGATGGTGTAACTGCCATTGTCCCAATCGGTTGTAGAAATCACAATCTCCTCTCCTATTGTTATATCATTCTTCTGTAAAAATACGATACCAGTCTTACCAATGATTGTAATTTCCATATTGGCAACATCATCTGCACAATTTATCAGAATTTCATTTCCTGTAAAAGTGCCATCCATAGGGGTGATAGTAACCGACATTGGAAAGATAGGTGGCACCGGTTCAACATAGGAGCCTTGGGGTACTTTTTTAAATTCAATTCTTTGAAACGGCATTTGTCCCATTATAGAAACGGAACTCAAAAGCAGTACTATCACTGCCGTGAAAAGTTTTTTACGCATAAATTCATTAATTTTTATATGATTATTTTGTTATTTCAGATATTCGTACTACCTTTGCATTACCCAATGCAGTGCAAAGGTAGTATGAGAAGTAGGGAATGTCCAAAAATATGCCTGATATTTTTCTTACTCAACCCCCTAAAAATACCCCAAAACTGCCCATTACGGCATTTGATAATCAACGAGTTACAATGACAATAAAAATAAAAACTTACTCAACCTTAAAGGTATGTCATATACCTCTTGTTATAGTACTAATCGTCTTATTATCAGCGTGTTCTGATAAGCAGCCTGTACCTCAAACACCGGAATTGCAGGTCGCAGAAGGGGTGATTTGGCGTAATCCCGACAGTTGCAGGCAGATTTTGGCGTCTATCAACTATGATTCTTTGCCGTTGTCGGAGCAGATGTATTGGCATCTTTTGCATGAACATGCCAATCAGAAGGGGTATTTACTGACTTCGCCGGACTCAATCATACCTATAATTATTAACTATTTTACACAAACCAACAATTATCGATATTTGAGCGAAGCATATTACGTGCAAGGGCTTCAATATATGGCAGTAGCACAATATAATAAGGCTGTGCTGGCTCTCAAGCATGCTGAAAATTACATAGACTATTTAGATTCGTCAGAACCCTACGCAGGACTGATATACTATAGGTTGGGAAATGTCTGTGAAAGCGAGCAACTATACTCTATTTCATTGGAATACTATCAAAAGGCTGTTCCTTATTTGGAGAAATGTACTTCACACTATTATTTGGCATTCTGTTACCGAGATATTTCGCGTACGGCACATTCTAAAGTCCCATACGATAGCACTCTTGTAAATAATTCTTGCCAAAGAGCACTATCTGAAGCAATAGTTTCCGGTAATAGCAACTTGTCGTACGAGATTAAGTTTCACGATGAACTGAACAGGTTCCATCGTGATACGATAAAATTGTTCGAACTTGCCCAATATATGAGCGATTCTCTACAGTTGAATCACTATGCATACTTTGTCGCAATGTACTGCTTGCGACAGGGTGACACGCGGCGTGGTACGGAGTATCTCCATCGTTTTGCGGAAGATACGGTGTATTCCGACTGGGCAAAGATACAATACCGCTATCTGCAATCTTTGCTATATCACAAGACTGGGCGTACATTGCAGGCATATAGCATGTTGCAACAGGTATATCACGACTTGTGGACGCAACTGCAAGAAGATGCCGACGCACGCGTCTATGCAATATCCCGTCATTATGACCTTGAGCGCGAACAAAACCGTTCGTTGCAGTTGCAAATAGAGAAGCAACGGCTGCACATAACGATTGCTGGGGTTGTGGTATTGCTGCTCATCTGCGTATTGGTGGCTTGGCTCATTATTATGCACCAACGTACTGAGAAACGTATTACGCAGCAGCAAAACGAGCAAGAACGACTGAAAGAACAGGCGGAGCGACTGCTGACGGAAAAGAAATACATAGAGGCAGAGAAGCAACGGGCTGAAGCAGACAAACAGCGTGTTGAGGCAGAAAACAAGCACTTGGAAGCACAAAACCATATCGCGCAATTGAATGCCGAACTATATGCGCGCCGTGAGGCTCTCAAGCAAAACCTACAACTGCGCATAGACCTTACCAAGCGTCTTCACCAACTGCCGGAAACGGATTTGCAGCACCTGTCCAAAGCCTTTACGGACAGTTTGGCAAGCGTGACATTTTCGGATAATGACACGTGGCAGCAGTTTTTGCATGAATTTAATGACTTGTATGCCAATCTGCTGCGTGATATTCAAAACAACTACCCAAAAATTACAGAAAAAGACTTGCAGTATATCGCTTTGGCAAAATCGGGTTTGTCTATCAACGACATGTGCTACCTGCTTGATGTGAGTGAACGCACCCTATGGAACCGCCGACAACGTATCAAGGGGCATATTGGCAACGCTGATATGGATGTGGATGAGTGGATATCCACTCTGTGAAGATTCGATATATTCTCGCTAATCACATACTAATCTCATACTAATCACATACTAATCACATACTAATCACATACTAATCTCATAGTCTTAACCCGATGAAGCCCCAATCCCCTCATAAGCACACTTATTTCGCTCATAAGGCGAATGACGATGCGGGAGATGTACCCACCGTTTTCGCTTACGGGACGAATGACGACGCGAGCCGCGTCATCCCCAAAACCGCGTTATTCTTCAGAGTGTAGTATGGTGATTATTATTATGGTGTGTTAATTAGGGTAAAAAGTTTGTACGATGTATAAAAAGTGTTATAACTGAACGTGTGTTCGAGTTTTTTGTATTATCTTTGCAACCGAAAATGAATGGGCGTGTTGTTCGTTAGGGTATTATGAAGGCGTGGGAGATGTACCCCGTTTCCGCTTACGAGACGAATGACGATGCGAATGATGAGGCGAGCCGATAAGGGTTTTTATTCAAACTGTAGGCTTTCTTTTCGATAGGGACACCCCCATTACGTCCACGGACTTATGGGAACCCCGTAGACATTCAGTGTGCTGCGCACACCAGCTTTACGCTTCACGTCCCACAAGTCATAGAAGGTAAGTTTGATTTTAATAAGGAAAAAAGATGGAATTGAAGCATTATATAGAGTATCTCCAAAATACGATGAAGAATCGTTGGTCGGAGTTGGCTCTGAAAGATTTGGACGGGACGAACAGTTATACGTATGGCGAATTGGCAGCACAGATTGCACGTTTGCACGTTACGTTCAAGGAATTGGGGATTCAAGAGGGGGACAAGATAGCCCTTTGCGGGCGCAATTGCGCAAACTGGGGCGTGGTGTTCTTGGCTATAGAATCGTATAAGGCGGTGGCTGTCAGCATATTACCCGACTTTACAGGGGAAGGTGTGCAGAACCTTGTGAACCACTCGGACGCACGACTGCTGTATGTGGGTCCGAATGTGCGGAAGAAGATTGACCCCGCCGCTATGCCCAACCTGTTGGGTGTGGTGTTTATGGACGATTTCTCGCTCTACTACTCGGCAAACGGGGACGTGGAGAAGATATACAATGAGGGCGTGGATAAGGCTTTCAAGGCAAAGTATCCGAAAGGGGTACAGCCGAGCGATGTGAATTATCCGACGGACAACCTCAACGAATTGGCGCTAATCAACTATACGTCGGGTACGACTTCTTCGCCCAAGGGCGTGATGCTCAGCCACTTGAACCTGAGCGGTAACGTGGATTTTGCGCTGAAGCGTATTCCGCACAAGGCGGGGGATGCGGTGCTGTCGATGTTGCCGATAGCACACATGTTCGGGTTGATGTACGAGTTTCTCTATCAGGTGTGCGACGGGGCGCAAGTGTATTTCCTGACGAAAGCACCCACGCCAAGCACCCTGATGAAGGCGTTTGCGGAAGTGCATCCGTTTATGATACTGACGGTGCCGTTGGTCATCGAAAAAATTATCAAGAAGAGTGTCCTGCCGGTCATCAACAAACCCGTGATGAAAGTGCTGTGGAACGCCCCGGGTATCAGCAAGGTGCTGCGTAAGAAGGTGAATGACAAACTGATGGCTGCCTTTGGCGGTAAGTTGCGTTACCTGATTATCGGCGGTGCCGCGCTCAACGAAGAGGTGGAGAAATGTATGCGTGATATGCACTTTATCTACTGCGTGGGCTATGGTATGACCGAGTGCGCACCGCTCATCACCTACGAAGATTGGTGGCGTTATGCATACCGCTCCTGTGGCAAGGCGATTGTGGGTATGGAGTTGCGTATCGACTCCGACGATCCTGCGCACAAGGAGGGTGAACTGCAGGTACGCGGTGTGAACGTGATGATGGGGTATTACAAGAACGAAGAGGCTACCAATCAGGCGTTTACCGCAGACGGTTGGATGCGTACGGGCGACCTCGGTATCATCGATAAGGACGGTAATCTGTTCCTTCGCGGGCGCAGCAAGAATATGTTGCTCGGTCCGAGCGGGCAGAACATCTATCCCGAGGAGATTGAGGACAAACTGAATAGCCTGCCTCAGGTGGTGGAATCCGTAGTGGTGGAGCGTGATGGCAAGTTGGTTGCGCTGGTTTATCCCGATACCACCAATTCGGGCAAACAGCAGAAACCGCTGGCAGAGGTGATGGAATCGAACCGCCAACGCCTGAACAAGCAACTGCCACAATACAGCCAAGTGATGGCTATCGAGTTGGTGGACAAAGAGTTTGAGAAGACTCCCAAGAGAAGTATCAAACGATTTATGTACAAGTAACAGTGCATCTTGAGCGAGATGACAATAGAGATATAAATAACTGGAATATAGTAAGAAAGATTCTCTTTCTTGAGAATCTTTAGTTTTGATTGTATGTTGGTTCAGGGTCGTCGTGAGGACGATTCTGAACTGTTTTTGTGACTGTAAGTTATTGTATGCTTGGTACTTTGTGCAAGTTACAAAGTGCAGGGTACTTCGTGTAGAAGCAGATTTGCATATTCCGAATAAAAGTTGTAATTTTGCGGGCGGTATTGGTGTTCCTTGCGAAAGGTACAGATGCCGGTGTGGGGTGATACAGGTGGGGGTGAATAAGTTGAATGTCCTTGTTTATGAGGGGATTGCCGATGATGTGCATAAGACGTTCGCGGCGTGTGCATAGGGTTTGTACGACCAATATGAGTGGTTTGTACGGCTGATATGAGTGACGTGTGCGGCAGGTGCATCGGGTATGCATCGAAATTGTGTCGGGTATGCATCGAAAATGTGTCGGGTATGCATCGGGCATATAGCGGGCATCTATCGGGTGTGCGTGAGGGGTTAGGAACAGGGAAGAAAAGTTTTGTTATGGCAAAAAAGAAACCGTATTTAGACAATGAGGGGAGGGCTTTACCCTACCCGTGGTTGATTAACACTGTACTGTTCTTGGTAGGCGGCAGTCAGACAGTACGTTTGAAGTTCTGGAGCCGTCATCCGCGTCAGGCTGCGGAGCGCACTTTGCGCGACATTCTGGCTATCTCGCGCGACACCGTATATGGGCGCGAACACCATTTCGACATCATTCTGTCGGCATCCAATGCCGAAGACCTGTTCCGGCTGTACAGGCAGTATGTGCCTGTGAATGACAGTTTTGAGACGTTGCGCCCGTACGTGGAACGCCACAAGAACGGTGAGGAGAACGTACTCTTCCCCGGTAAGCCGGACATGTACGCCACTACCTCGGGCACAACGAGTGAGCCCAAGTGGGTACCGATGACGCACAAGTATCTGAAAGACGTGTATGGCAAGATGTCTCACATCTGGACTTGGAACTTTGTGAAGCACCGTGACCGTATCTTCGCCGGACATATCTTCCCCATTGTGGGCAAGGAGGTGGAGGGTTACGCACCCGACGGCACGCTGTACGGCAGCGTGAGCGGTGTATTGGTGCGTGACATACCTGCCATTATCAAGAAACATTACGTGGCTCCCGCTTGCGTGATGTCAATAGCCGACTACGGGGCGCGCAACTATACGCTGATGCGTATGGCGATGCAGCACAGGGATGTAACACTGTGGTCCACCGCCAATCCTTCGACTATCCTCGAACTTATGCGTACCGTGGACGAGAATGCCGAAGAACTGATAGAAGACATCAAGTGCGGTACGCTGAGTGCAAACTTTGAAATATCGGACAATATCCGCGAGGAGTTGTATCCGTATATCCAAGCCAACCCCGAGCGTGCGGAAGAGTTGAGCAGGATATTACGCGAGAAAGGGCGGCTGCTGCCCAAAGACTTCTGGCCGTGGTTGCAGTACTTGAGCACATGGAAATGCGGCAATACGAAGATATACATGGAGAAGTACATGGACGACTTCGATTGGGACAAGACCTATTACCAAGAGTTAGGCTATATCGCCACGGAGTGCCGCTTCGGGTTTGCATTGGACGAGAGCAACGAGTCGGTGCTGTTCCCGCAGTTCCATTACTATGAGTTCGTAGCCGAAGACGAACTGGACAGTCCGAACAAGCACTTCCTTCAGATAGACGAGTTGGAACAAGGCAAGAGGTATTGCGCTTATGTTACGACCTATTCGGGACTGTTCCGATATAATATGAACGACCTTGTGGAGGTGGGAGGCAAGTACTACAACACGCCTACGGTACACATGGTGTCGAAGGTGAACGGCATTGTCTCGATGACAGGGGAGAAGTTGTACGAGCCCCAGTTCATAGAAGCCGTACATGAAGCCGAGAAAGAGACAGGGATAAAGACCAAGTTCTTTGTAGGCTTTGCCGAGGTGCAGGACAGCCGCTACCACTTCTACTATGAGTTTGAGAATGAGAACATAACGCAAGAGCAGGCGGACGAGTTCACCAAGATAGTGGATAAGAAACTGTGCGAGATGAATATCGAGTACGAAGCCAAGCGGGCATCGTTCCGTTTGCACGAACCTCAGGCACATATCCTGCTGAATAACGCTTATGCTCGGTTCAAGGCTGCGTGCCTGCGCGACGGGTTCCGAGACGGGCAGTTCAAGTTCAACCTGCTGATGCAGGACGAGAAGCGCAGGGACAAGTTCACGCTGATAGAGCGGTTGTCCACGCAGATTCTGGAGCAAGCCAATGCTATCGATGACGCTGTGCGGGAGCGCAAGCAACGCCGTCTGAAGCAGAAACAAGAACGCAAGACGGGCAAACTGATACACAGTGCCAGCCCTGCGCAACGCAAAGAGAACAAAGAGGCAAAGGCAGAGCAGAAGGCTGCCGCGGAAGCGGAGCGGTTAGCCCAAGAGGCTGCTATGGCAGCACAGAAAGCAGCGCAGCCCAAGGCGGAGGAACCCAAACCGGTAGAGCAACCCGCAACGGAGGAGACTCCACAGGTAGCGCAACCTATGAAGGAAGAATCAAATAACGAAGTACAAGTATGAACAAACGATATGAAGACCTGAAAGTGGCGGATGGCGTATATGTGCCGAAACCACTGATGGACTATCCCGAAGATGACCCGTACCTGCACCTGGTGAATGCACCACAGGACAGGGAGATGACGATAGACGAACACTATCCGTATTTGGACGACAGACCATTGACGCGCTTCAACCATTGGTGGGCTTACGGAGTGATACTGCACTTCTGTTTGGGGGCTTATCTGCGTGTAAAGATGGGGTTGCGTATCCGTGGGCGCGAGGTACTGAAGAAGTACAAGAAAGAGTTGCAGGGCGGTGCGATAACCATTGCCAACCACATGTTCAGGTTAGACTGCCCGTGTGTGTTGGTTGCCGTGAAGGCGAAGTGTACGACACGAATACCCATGTTCGCACCCAACTTCCGGACAAAAGACAGTTTCTTCCTCCGTGTGGTAGGGGGTATTCCAATCCCCGAGCCGAGTGCGGGAATGAGTGCTCAAAAGAAGTTCAACGAAGCCTTTGACGAGTTTCACCGGCGCGGATGGTGGTTCCATATCTTTCCGGAGAGTTGCCGATGGGATATGTACAAGCCGTTGCGCCCCTTCCAGAAAGGTGCGTTTACGATGAGTTACCGCTACAATATGCCGTTGCTGCCCTGCGTGATAACCTACCGCGAGCGAAAGGGTATATACCGGTGGTTCGGTCCGAAGGATTTGCCGCTGCTGACGGTAACTATCGGCGAGCCTATCTTCCCCGATACCACCCAACCGAGAAAAGATGAGGTGGCACGGCTCCGAGAGACCGCACACGCTCAGATGACCGAAATGGCGGGGATTACACACAATACGTGGCCGACGGTGTGGGGAAACCTATGATAAGTAATAGGTAATAGTTAATAGTTAATAAACCTGACTGATATATGAAAAGATTGTTTTTGATAATGATGGTGTGGGTGGTGCCGTTAGTGTGCGTGGCGGAGACCAGGGCTGCGCGCGACACGCTGAGGCACGAAGTGCGCGTGGGGTGGGGCGACCTGATATTCGAGACGGCAATGTTTCATGCCAAGCCTACCACCAACCTCAACACCGACCATTATCGCTATACGGGTCACCTATTCGCAGAGTATCAGTACAGGTGCTGCTATTGGTTCTCTTTCGGCGGCATTATAGACTACGACCAAGTGAATTGGCGAGTGTTGCGCGAAGGGGACAACGCGCCCGACCACTACTATGTAAACCTGATGTTTATGCCTTCGGTACGGTTTACGTATCTCCATTCGGAATGGGTGAACGTGTATTCCGCATTGTTCGCAGGACTGAATATCAATACCGGCACAGAGGAGAACTTCCGTGGCGAGAAGACCCGCTGCGCGCCTGCGTTTGGCATTACGCTGCTGGGCTTGTCAGTAGGTCGCGGGCATTGGTTCGGTACGGCAGAGTGGGGGGCAGTGAGTGCCTTCAATGACATGAATGAAATCTATAAGTTGAATGCCCGCATATTGACTGTGTCGGTGGGCTATCGTTTTTGATATATGAAAACAAAGAATCTTTTTTGGATAGTATTGGGCGTGCTGCCCGTGATGTCGGGTTGCTCTCACGGAGATGTAGAGTGGAGTTACCATACATACAACCACAAGGTGAAGAAAGCCTATACGGTGCTGAGCGAGGGCGATGAGGATATGTCGAATGTGCCATGGGAGACGTACGAAGACCAGTGCCTGAACGATGATATGCCGAGCAATGGTACGGATACGACGGGCGGTGCAGCCCGTGTGAGTCCCATCACTGCGATGGACCTGATACGTGAGTTGGCGGACGGCGTGATTGGCGAGAAGGTGCACCAAGTGGCGGTTACGTATAAGAGCGTGGACGTGAACGGGGATTCGATAGATGTGTCAGGCAAAGTGTTTTACCCCAAAGACGGTAAGATACGCAATGTGATACTCGCCAGCCACTATACGATAGGGGCAGACCGTGAGGCACCGAGCCAGACCTACAGTTTTGAGGGAATATACGCCGCTTATGGCTACTGCGTGGTGGCAGCGGATTATATCGGTTTCGGCGTGTCAAGAGACAAGGTGCACCCGTATCTGCAAGCGGAAACGTGCGGGCGCAATGTGATAGACATAGCCCGTGTGGGAATGACCATGATAGCCGACCGAGGGTTGCAGTTGCAGTCGGACGAGATTATCCTGTTCGGTTACTCGCAGGGCGGTGCTTGTACGATGCACGTGCTGCGTATGCTGGAGACCTATCCCGAATACGCTAACGAGTTCAAGATTAAGCAAGTGTATGCGGGTGCGGGTCCGTACGACGTAGCAAGGACATACGATTTCTGTGTGAAGCAGGACGAAACGGGAATCCCTTGTGCGGTGCCGATGATTATTCAGGGAATGTCGCTGGGCATGTCGCCGAAGTTGGACATGGCGTATTTCTTCAAAGAACCATTGCTGAGCAACTATGAGGAGTGGCTGAACTCGAAGAAATACACGACCAACGAAATCAATCAGAAGATTGGTTCCAACTACCTGCACGACATATTGACGGAGAACGCCATGGACCGCGAGAAGGAAGAGACGGCGCGTTTCTATCAGGAGTTATTGGAGAACAGTATCCCCGAGAATTTCAAGCCGAAAGCCCCGCTGCACATGTTCCACTCGATGGACGACCAGACGGTGCCGTTTGTGAACTCGCAGTTGCTGCAACGCCAGTTCCGTTCGCTGTCCGATGCCGGGGAGTTGACAACCGGCGGGGACGACCCCGTGAACGTGTCGTACGACTTCGGGCATTACGGCAGTCACATGAGGGGCGCGGTAGTGTTTATCTACAAGACAGCACAGAAATTGAAATAGCATACGATGATGAAGCGATATTTGAGACAAGCGTTGGTGCTGCTGCCCGCATTGCTCGTGTTGGCGGGTTGTGCCAAAGAGGAGGTGGAGGACAGTGCTTTTGAGATAGGCATCACCTATCCGCGGGCAAAGAGTCTGCTGTACGAGGTGATACCCGCGACCAACGACTACTATTATATGTGTGCCGCCGTGCGTGTGGCGGATTACAACCGCCTTGGCGAAGAGGGTGTGATTGACAGCCTGCACGATATGAACAGGGATTTGTATCATATCATAAAGACCCTGTACAGGGAATACTTTGACCAGCGTCCGCCATCGTTCCGCGAAACGCTTGAGAACGGCGCGATATACGGCAGCGAATACGGTCTTCGCCCCGAGACGAACTACTACCTGTGCGTGATGTGCTACAACAAACACAACCGCCCTATCCGGCATATCGTGAAGCAGTCGTTTGCCACCAAGGATTCGCTGGCATCAAGCATCACATTCGATGTGGCGGGGTCGGGTACGAAGGTGATAGTGACTCCGTCGAATGATGAGAAGTATTTCTGGGACATCGAGACGAAAGAGGTGATAGATACGCGGTACTATGGCATGCCCGACTATTACTATATGGCGGTGGTGGAGAACTACGAGCGGTACGGGTTTATGAACACTATGCTGTCGCAGGGCAAGGAGAGTGCGGACGTGGCGGATATGTACACGCTGCATACGCAGGACACGCTGTATGTTACCGCGGCGGGGTACTATAACGAAACCAACTCGCAAATCGAAGTTTACGAGTTGGTGTATCAAGGCGACAACGGCTTCTCGGTGCGCCGCGTGGAGGACACGTGGACCCTCAGCGACGAGGACGCGGACGAGCAAGCCGCGCGCAGTTGGCTACTTAGACATAATCATGTAGCGCCAAGGCTCAAGCGTTAGGGTGTGGGTGGCATCGAGTGCTACCTTTTTCCCGCACAGACATTGATACTCGCCCGCATAGTTGCCGATGTTGAGGGTAACGGTCTGCGGTTCGGAGGACATATTCATGATGGCGATAACGGTGTTGTCGCCATATTTTTTGCATTCCAGATGGCGAACACAGGCGAAGATGTCGGCATTGTCCGCCTCGATGCGCTGCATGGGTGCTCCGAGTTCGTTGCTGAACAAGGCGCGGTTGTCGGCACGGAAAGCGTTGAGGTTCTTGTAAACAGCGTATTGCGGTGCGTCGGGTACGCGGTCGATGACGTCTTTTTCAAAGAATGCCAAGCGGTGGTGATTGCCGGAGATTTGACCCGTGTAAATCATCGGCATGCCGGGGACTACGTAGGTGAAGGCAGCGAACAGTTCAGCCCCGTCGCCCATGCGCTCGAACTCTGTGCCGTTCCATGAGTTCTCGTCGTGGTTGCTGGTGAAATTCATACGGATAGCCTCGGGGCGAATGGTGGTATCGACTTTGGCGAAGTAGTTCCAGAGGTCGCAGACGGTGTTCTTGCCCTGTGCCACACCGTTCATAAGGTGGTGGAGCGTCCAACCATAGTACATGTCGAATGCCGACTCGGTGAGTTCCTGGGCTTTGGCTTCGTCCTCGGCGAGTGTGAACATGTCGGGGTGCGTCCGGCGGAGTTCTGCCATAGCGTCGTTCCAAAAGTCGGTGGGCACTTCGCCGGCGACATCACAACGGAAACCGTCGATGCCGATAGAGTCCATCCACCAGTGCATGGCTTGCTTCATAGCGGCGCGCATGTCTTGGTTGTCGTAGTTCAGTTTGGATATGTCGGTCCAGTCGTACTGCACCATAAGGTTGCCGAGGCTGTCGCGGTAGTGCCACCCGTCGTTGAGCGTCCACGGGCTGTCGGGTGCGGTGTGGTTAGCCACCCAGTCGAGGATAACCTTGAAGCCGAGACGGTGTGCCGTGGCGAGGAAATGCTCGAAGTCGGCGCGTGTGCCGAACTCGGGATTGATTTGGCAATAGTCAATGATGGAGTAGTAACTGCCGAGGGTGCCCTTGCGGGTCAGTTTGCCGATGGGCTGGCAAGGCATCACCCAGATGATGTCAATACCGTTGTCGCGCAACTCAGGCAGCACGGCTTCGGCAGCGGCAAAAGTGCCTTCGGGGGTGAGTTGCCGCGTGTTGAGTTCGTAGATAGTGGCATCGTACGCATAGTCAGGGTGACGATGCTGGCAGCATTGCTGCGACTTGGTGGTGCAGGACGAGAGTGCCAGCACACCAAGAGCGAAAATTAAGAGTTTCTTCATTGTCGTTTATGTTTGTTTATTATCTATTCGTTGCGTATGGGTTGCTTATGGGTTGCGTATCCCTTGCTGTTTGACACGACCGTTACTCGATGATGAGTTTAGCAGATTTTAACCCTTTGGCGGTAGCCGTGAGGGTGCAACTGCCTTCGATGATGGCGGTCAGTTCGCCCGAGAAGGCGTGGTGCTGCGGCAGGTGGAAGAGGTCAAGGTTGGCTGCATCGCCGTTGGCAGCGGCGCGGAAGCGACCTGTGCCGCGGGTGGCGAAGCGAATGAGGTGGTCGGCATCGGGGCAGAGGTTGCCGTCGGCATCGCACACGCGCACGCGTACGAAATGTAAGGTGGTGCCCGCTGTGCCGGTGAGCGGTTCGAGGCTCATCTCGATATGGTGGGGCTTGCCGGCTGTGCGGCGGCTGTCCTCGCCGTAGGGCGTTACGACGCGCAGTTCGCCCGCCTGCCAGGGTATGCTGTCCCAGATAAGGCGGTAGCGGCGTTGCAGAGCCAGCGGGTCGCCTGCGGCGGCTGCCGCCTCTGCCTGTTCGCGGGTGAGTTTGGTGCGCTTGCCGAGGCTCACGCCGTTGAGGAAGAGTTCGCCCTCGTTGGCATCGGTGTACGCCATGACAGGCACGGTGTCGCCCGCCTGCCAGTTCCAGTGGGGCAGCAGGTGCGTGGTGTGCTCGCGCGTGTTCCACTGGGCGCGGTAGAGGTAGTAGCGGTCCTTGGGAATGCCCGCGAGGTCGATGATGCCGAAGTACGAGGAGTGGCTGGGCCATGCGTCGGTGTCGTAGGGCGAGGGCTCGCCGAGGTAGTCGAAGCCCGTCCAGACGAACTGACCGATGGTCCACGGGTAGTCGTCCATATTGCGGAAATCGTCGTCGGGCAGGTTGCTCCACGGGCAGTATTGCAGGTCGTAGGAGGAGCATTGGTTGGTACGGCTGTTGCCGCCCGGGTGGTTCATATTGGTGATGGTCTCGGTGTTGTCGGGCAGGGCGGGCAGCAGATAGACGCCGCGCGAGGAGACGGTGGACGCCGTCTCGCTGCCGAGGACGAGACGCTGCGGGGTGCGTTGGTAGGCTTCTTCGTAGCGGTGCGGGCGGTAGTTGAGTCCGACCACCTGCAGGATACTCGCGAAGCCGTTCTCCAGCACGCACGAGACTTGGTCCATGCCCGCTGTGACAGGGCGCGTGCCGTCCTCGCGCATGCAGATGTCCTGCAGCATCTTCGCCACGCGGTAGCCCTGCGGATCGCATTGGGTGGGCACCTCGTTGCCGACCGACCACATCACGATGCTCGGGTGGTTACGGAAATGATGGAGCATATTCACCATGTCGCGCTCCGCCCACTCGTTGAAGAAGCGGCTGTAGCCGTTGTCGCACTTGCCCCAGTCCCATTCGTCGAAAGGCTCGCACATCACCATGAAGCCCATCTCGTCGCATAGTTCGACGAGTTCGGGCGCGGGCATGTTGTGGGAGGTGCGGATGGCGTCGCAACCCATGTCGCGCAGCAACAGCAGTTGGCGGCGGATGGCATCGCGGCTGACGGCGGCACCCAACGGACCGAGGTCGTGGTGCAGGCAGACGCCCCTGAACTTACGCACCTTGCCGTTGAGCATGAAGCCTACGTTGGGTACGATTTGTACACTGCGAATGCCGAAGGTGGTAGTGATGTCTTCCTGCCATTCGCTGTTGATATACAGGCTTGTACGCGCTTCGTATAGGTGAGGCGTCTCGGGCGACCAGAGGAGTGGGGTGGAGAGGGTGAAGTTCTGTTCCAACGGCAGGTTGTGGCGGACATCGTAGTCGCTGGTGAGCGAGTCCACCACCTCGCCGGTGGTCTTGCTGATGAGCCTCGTGCGGAGGGTGATATGTTTGCCGAGGGCGTTCTCCACGCGCGTGCGGAGGTTGACGGACGCCAGTTGGTCGGTGACGTAGGGGGTGGTGATGTGCGTACCCCACACAGGCACGTGCGTGCGCGGCGAGGTGATGAGGTGCACGTTGCGATAGAGCCCCGCGCCCGGGTACCAGCGGCTGCTCTGCTCGCGGTTGCACAGGCGGACGGCGATGATGTTCGGCGCGTCGGTGTGCAGGTAAGGCGTGATGTCGCAGTGGAAAGCGTTGTAGCCGTAGGGCCAGTAGCAGGCTTTCTGCCCGTTGACATACACCTCGGCTTCACTCATGGCACCGTCGAAGAGCAGGGTGTATCGCTGCTGGGTGGTGTCGGAAGCCGCTGCGAGCGGGGCAATCTGCGTGGTGTACCACGCGGTACCCATATAGGGGAGCCCGCCCGTGCGCCCCGTCTTCAGCGAGGGGAACGTCTCGCCGTTCTGCCAGACGGTGACGTTCTGCAGGTCATTCCGGCGGTCGAAAGGTCCGTAGATGGCCCAGTCGTGGGGAATGGTTACTTGTTGCCACGCCTTGTCTGCGGGCGCGGGCATCTGATGGTCGGTCTGCTCGAAGGCGAACTGCCACGAGGTGAGCAGGGTGGAGATGGCTAACAAAATGGTATGCATAGACTATTATCGTATTTATATAAGGTGTACCTTCATTTGCAGACAAAGGTACAACAATTATGTGAATTGCACAACATTCTGTTAAAAATACTGCTTTCCTATCCCCGAAAACGTTTGCTGTCCTTGCCCAACTCGCATTTTCTTTGTACTTTTGTGCGCTGTGTGTTGCCGATTATCGTAGATAATATGGTGAATACAAAGATAGTCAGCACTTTATGCCCTATATGCAGTACCTTGTTTTTGATGATATGACCCAATGTACGCCCACTGAAGTGGCGCGTCTCCTGCCGCTTGCCAGTGCGCAACGGCGCGAACAGGCACTGCGTTTCTCGCACATTTTCGGGCAGTTTTGTTGCCTCAAATCCTACGAAATGCTCCTCTCATTGCTTGCCGATTACCACTCTGCACGCCACACGGAGTGGAGTAGGGAGGACTTTGTGTACAACGACTACGGGCAGCCCACTTTGCCGCACGGTCCCCGGTTCTCTATCTCGCATTGTCGTAATGGAATTGCCGTGGCGATTGCCGAACAGCCCATTGGAGTGGATATAGAGTCTATTCGCACGGCAAAACCCGATTTGATTCACAAAACGATGAACTCCGCAGAGCAAACCGCCATTGCCTCTGCTGCACAACCGGACATCGCTTTCACGCGCCTTTGGACACAAAAAGAGGCACACCTCAAACTCCGTGGCACAGGTATCATTGACGACCTACACGATACATTGGTCAATACTTCGGACATCGCCTTTCACACCATGGAAAACCTCACGCGCAAGTACGTTTTAACAATAGCCATTTTACGGGTGGATAGCGAGTGGATAGCGAGAGGATAGCGGGTTACTCCGAAGGGAAAGTAGAGGCTTTTATTGCCCCTCTATGGATACTTGTTTGCATAATTCCGCAAAAAGCAGTATCTTTGCACGCTCCTTTGGCAAGAAAATGTGATATTCATTACCCATGCTCAACAACGCAGACCAACAAGAGATACTTCGTCGTCGCACCTTTGCGATTATCAGTCACCCCGATGCGGGTAAGACCACGCTCACCGAGAAACTGCTGCTTTACGGCGGTGCCATCCACGTGGCGGGTGCCGTGAAGTCCAACAAGATACGCAAAACAGCCACATCCGACTGGATGGAAATCGAGAAGCAGCGCGGCATTTCCGTGGCGACTTCGGTGATGGGATTCGACTATACTCCGACAATCACTCCCCCTATATCCTCAGAGAAAGGGACAGTTTCGGATTTACAAACCCCTCTTTCGAAAGAGGGGCTGGGGAGGTCCTTCCACATCAATATCCTCGACACCCCGGGTCACCAAGACTTCGCCGAGGACACGTTCCGCACCCTCACCGCGGTGGATTCCGTCATTATCGTGATTGATGCCGCCAAGGGTGTGGAGACGCAGACGCGCCGACTGATGCAGGTCTGCCGTATGCGCAAGACGCCGGTCATGGTGTTTGTCAACAAGATGGACCGCGAGGGCAAGGACCCCTTCGACCTCCTCGACGAGGTGGAGAGCGAACTCGGCATTCACGTGCGCCCGCTGTCGTGGCCCATCAACATGGGGCAACGCTTCAAGGGCGTGTACAATATCTTCCAATCCACGCTTGACCTCTACACCCCAGACAAGACGCATGTGACTGAATCTCTGCGTTTTGACGATGTCACCGACCCGCAAATAGCCACCCTTATCGGCGATGCGGACGCGGAGAAACTGCAGTCCGACCTCGAGATAATCAGCGGTGTGTACAACCCCTTCGACAAGGAGCAGTACCTCGCGGGCGACCTTGCACCGGTGTTCTTCGGCTCTGCCCTTAACACATTCGGTGTCAAGGAGTTACTGGAGTGCTTCGTGCGCATAGCCCCCTCGCCGCGCCCTGTGGACGCTATCGAACGTCGTGTGGACCCGATGGAGGACAATTTCACGGGGTTCTGCTTCAAAATACATGCCAATATGGACCCCAACCACCGCTCGTGCATAGCCTTTTTCAAGATTTGTTCGGGCAAATTTCTGCGCAACACCTATTATAAACACGTGCGCGAGAACCGCCAAATCCGCTTTTCCGCCCCCACGTGCTTCATGGCGCAGCGCAAAGAGACGGTGGACGAGGCGTATGCGGGCGACATCATCGGACTACCCGACACGGGCAATTTCAAGATTGGAGACACCCTCACTTCGGGCGAAAACCTGCATTTCAAGGGCTTGCCGTCGTTCTCGCCCGAGATGTTCAAGTACATCGAGAACGCCGACCCTATGAAGCAAAAGCAACTCGACAAGGGCATCCACCAACTCATGGACGAGGGCGTGGCGCAACTCTTTGTCAGTCAACTGAATGGGCGCAAGATTATCGGCACGGTCGGGCAACTCCAGTTCGAGGTCATTCAGTATCGCCTCGAGCATGAGTACCAGGCCAAATGCCGTTGGGAGCCGCTCCAAATGTACAAAGCCTGCTGGATTGAGTCGGACGATGATGCCGAACTCGAGATGTTCAAAAAGCGCAAAGCCCAGTACATGGCTACCGACAAAGACGGGCGCGATGTCTTCATGGCGGACTCCTCCTACGTCCTCCAAATGGCGCAGAACGACTACAAGCACATCACGTTCCACTTCACCAGCGAGTTCTAACCGCGCATCAATATATGAACTTATCAACGTATAAACTTATAAACCAATGAAAAACGTCAAACTTCGACTTATCGTCATGAACTTCCTCGAATATGCTGTTTGGGGAGCGTACCTCACGTCCATGGGCACCTACCTTGCCAACCACGGCTTGGCGACGCATATCGGCTGGTTCTATTCCATTCAGGGTATCGTCAGTCTCTTCATGCCCGCCCTCATGGGCATTGTGGCGGACCGTTGGATTCCCGCGCAGAAACTGCTGAGTATCTGCCACGCTATGGCGGGTTTGTTCATGGCTGCCACCAGTGTCTATGGTATTATGTATGGTGCAGATATTCAGTTCGCTACGCTCTTTACGCTCTACACCGTATCCGTGGCGTTCTACATGCCCACCATCGCCCTTAGCAACTCCGTGGCGTACACCGCACTCGGTCAGGCAGGGCTCGATACCGTCAAGGATTTCCCGCCTATCCGTGTCTTTGGAACGGTCGGTTTCATAGCCACCATGTGGATTGTGGACCTCTGCGGTTTCCAGAAAACCAGCCTGCAATTCATGGTCAGCGGCGGACTCAGTATCCTGCTTGCCCTCTATTCCCTCACGCTCCCCGCATGCCCCGTCAAGGGCAATGTGGCTGCCAAGTCCCTCACCGAGGCATTGGGGCTGGAGGCTTTCAAATTGTTCAAACAGAAGAAAATGGCGATTTTCTTCATCTTCTCTATGATGCTCGGCATGTGCCTGCAGGTCACCAATAGTTACGCTAACCCGTTCATTACCAGTTTTGAAGCCATATCCGAGTTCGCTGACACCTTTGGCGTACAGCATGCCAACATGCTCATCTCCATTTCGCAGATATGCGAAGCCCTGTGCATTCTCTGTATCCCGTTCTTCCTCAAGCGGTTCGGCATCAAGAACGTCATGCTCATGGCTATGTTTGCATGGGTATTGCGTTTCGGACTTTTTGGACTCGGCAATCCGGGCTTCCCTGGAGTTATCTTGTTCATTCTCAGTTGCATAGTCTATGGCTTTGCCTTTGATTTCTTCAATATCTCAGGCTCGCTTTATGTGGACCAGGAGGCGGATGTGCAACTCCGTTCCAGCGCACAGGGGCTCTTTATGATGATGACCAACGGCTTCGGTGCCACCATCGGCACGCTTTCTGCGCAAGCCATTGTCAATCACTTCGTTTATGCGGAAGATATGGCTGCACAAGGTGCCATGACTGTTTGGCAGGGCTGGCAAACCAGTTGGTATATTTTCGCCGCTTTTGCCCTCTTCGTAGCCGTTTCTTTCTGGATTGTCTTCCCGAAAACCCCCGTCAAAAAATAAGCAACAGGTTTGTGGGAACGACGCGTCTCGCACCTTCCAAACGAGGGAACTCCCTCCTGTCGCCTCTCGTCGAATAGTTTATATCACTACATTTATGTACGAGGTTGCCTGATTCGTTTTGGCAACCTCTTTTTGTAGAGTTGGTAAGATGTAGGCGGACAACGCGTCTCGTGTCGTCATACAGCGCATACTGCCATCGTCTATTGCGCATTACGCATTATGCATTGCGCATTGTTTGTCGTGTTAAGTGTATGAGATTAGTATGTGATTAGTATGTGATTAGTATGATATTAGTATGTGATTAAGCCGTCATTCTCGCGAGGATATACTGATGATATCGGTATAATTTCCAATGCCGAACACGCGACTTTGTAGTACCTTTGCATCGTGATTCAAGGTGTTGAATCCGGTAGGCTGCAGACGTAAGCAGCCCGTGATCTTTGACGTACGAAATACTGCCCGAGAGGGTAGTGGAGGGAGAATGTAGAGTCCAAAGGCTACTGTGGGAGGGAGGCAAGCAAGCTGATAGGACCGAGCATTATCCCAAAACGTAGTGCCATCATACGGTTTGTACCAAAACCGTGCTATGTTCTTGTACGAAAGATATTGCACAATTCGCAGATTTTCTATAAATTTGCGGCGTATTTTTAACTCTAAACTGACTATTGTATGAAAACAGACAAACCAATGGAGACAGCAGGGGTGAGTATCCGTCCTGCAAAACGTATTCAAACTTCAATACTCAACGGTGTGGAGCGCAAGGCTCTCGTGTGGATGGCAGAGCGTATGCCAGGTTGGGTAACATCCGATATGCTGTCGTGTGTGGGCGTAGTGGGTGCCGTCATTATTGCGGTGGGCTACATATTGTCTGATGTAAACATTAACTATCTGTGGCTCAGTTCTTTTGGTCTTGTTGTACATTGGTTCGGCGATTCTATGGATGGTTCATTGGCTCGTGTACGCCATACCCAGCGTCCTATTTACGGATTCTATCTCGACCATACATTAGACGCTGTGACGGAGTTTATAATGTTCTTCGGTGCAGGTATGTCGGGGCTGGTACGTTTGGATATTGCGATGATGGTGTTTGTGGCATATCTGTTGATGACCCTCAACGTAACCATCAATTCACACCTTAAAAGTGAATTCCGACTGACTTATGCCAAATTGGGACCTACCGAGTTTCGCGTCATTATGATAATCGTGAACACACTGCTGATATATGTAGCCCCGTTGCGCGAGTTCTCTATGACCTTGTCGCTATTTCATAGGAATTTGACACTCAGTGGGTTGGATATTGTGGCATTATGTATCTTCCTGTTAATTATGATTATCTACACTTGCACGGTCATTGCAGATGTGCGTGGTTATGCCAAGGCAGACCCTCTACCCAAAACTCCACAGAAATAATCAGTACCTATGCCCCTATGGTTTCGCATAGTTGTAGCAGTCTTTGCGCTCAATGCGATTGCTGCCATCATTACGGAGAACCGCCGTCCTGCTAATACATGGGCATGGATTCTGCTGTTGCTCACCGTGCCGGTCATCGGGTTGGTCGTCTATTACCTGTTTGGTACTCATGCCACTCGTTTTCCCCTTATCAGCAAAACGGATTGGCAACGCCTGAAACGACATTCGGAGTCGCAACGCACAACGCAAGTACCTGACTATCCATTGGTTAATCTGCTGCAAACCATCAATATGGCATATCCTATTGCGGGCAATGCTACACGCCTATATACCACGTTTACGAGCATGTGGGAAGATATGCAGACCGACATTGCACAGGCAAAAGAAAGTGTGCACTTCCAATTCTTTAAGTTTGAAGACGACCAAGTAGGGCAACAAGTCAGCAATCTGCTTATTGCCAAAGCGCAACAAGGTGTGGAAGTGCGTGTGCTGTACGATGCAGCCGCGTGTTGGTTGGTACCCAAGCGTTTCTTTCGCCGTTTGCGGGATAATGGTGTGATGGTGGAAGCGTTCAACCGTATCTTCCCTTTTCTCACACCATTCTCGAACTATCGTAACCATCGCAAGGTGGTAGTTATTGACGGACGTATAGGCTATTTGGGCGGTATGAATATCGCCGAGCGGTACAGGAAAGGTGTGCATGGGGGTATATGGCGCGACACGCACTTGCGCATCGACGGTCCCGCTGTCAGTGAATTGCAGACCACCTTCCTTATGGATTGGCACTTTGCAGCCAAGCGGTTGGTATGTGATGACAGATACTATCCGCATATTACTCCGCGTGGATGGTCTTTGATGCAGATAGTATCTGCCAATCCGTCTGACCCGTGGCGCGTGATGAACCAATCATTGACTATGCTTGTGGCACGGAGCAATCGCTATGTATATCTCCAATCGCCGTATTTCTTGCCTACCGAATCCCTGATGAACGCCCTATGCAGTGCAGCCCAAGCGGGCGTGGATGTGCGCATAATGCTGCCCCTTCGTGGTGACAAGGGGATATTAGTGCCCAAAGCAAGTTGTTCGTTCTATGAGCGTGCTTTGCGTGCGGGAGTGCGTATCTACCTATATCAAAACGGTTATCTCCATGCCAAGACGACCGTTTCAGACGATACTATTGTCAGTATCGGTAGCACGAATATAGACCCCCGCAGTTTGCGTCTGTCGTTTGAGGTGAATGCTTTTATTTATGATGCAGGTGTGGCTCTCCAACAGCGTGATATTTTCATAGCCGACATACATTACTGCCATGTGCTTACCCTTGAAGAGTGGCAACACCGTTCCCGCAGTGAACGGCTGAAAGAATCATTGGCACGACTATTTATGCCAATACTATAAGCCTAATCCTATTCTATCTACCCGCCCTCTCATTAGTTTCATATTCTTAAATCAATGGAATATGACGGCATTGGGTTAGCGTTCTTCAAAGGTGCCATCTGAATAAAAGATGACAATTTTTGACACTGTGCGAGGATGTATATACGAAGAAGTCTGCGGAGTGGGAGACGGAGTGGATGGCGGCACAGGGGTAGCATTAGGAGAAGCCTCGGCACCTTGATGGGGAAGGGGAGCCGTTTTCTCTGATTCTTCTTCCGGAAAAGGCAGACGAGGTGCATTATCTATCGGAGTGGTGAGATACATACTGCCAATATCTCCGAAGAGCCACCAGCAATTGATGGTCCGAAAACGCCGGAGAATGGCTTGCATAACTTCAAGGCTTGGTTTGTTGCGCCCACTCATAATGTTGGAAATCGTTCCTGCACTAACACCAATCTCCGTAGCGAACTGCTTGGCATTAAGTCCCTCACATTCCATTATTTTCACTATCTTATCACGCTCGTTCATAATATCCGCATTTTGAGTAAATAAATTGAGTGCAAAGATATGAAAACTATTTCACATCTGCAAATCGTATAGATATGTATTATCTCACGTATTAAACTTCACAGGTGTAAACGTATCAATACACTACACACATATTACACTTTACGCTAAAGTTACTGTCTGTGAGCTATATGTGGGCTGTTATACATAATTGAGATAAACAATATATTTCAGTAATAATCAATATGCTACAAATAATTTTGCATGCATATTATATCAGATAGGACGCAGTTTTTATAGGACTACCTACAGAACATAATCCCACGCTTTATATTATTATTGTAATTCGTTGATTTATAACGTTATTCATTGAAAAATATAATGCAACATGGCAGTCTAAGTGGTTAATTTGTACAAGTTATATAGCATTACACAGATGTGATTGTTGTTCGTATAACATACGCTGTTATTCATAATTTTGTATGTATATTGCTGTATTATCCTGTTAGAAATTTACAAGTGTAAACTGCGTGTTTTGTATATATTTGAGGTGAAGAAGGGGATACGGTTTATGGCGTTCAGAATTGTATATTTGCTAAATATGTCGGAGTTTGCTCTGAATATGCAATTCTCATCAGTATAAACGCGGGTCGTGCTGCCGTTTGAAAAGAAGCAGAAAAAATCAGCCAATGATATAACAGACACTTGCAAGAATGAGAAATTATTCATAACTTTGCACGTTTGATATGTACACATAAAATGTACCTACTCTGCAAAGACAGCAGAATAGAAACTCATAAAGAATATATAATAATGAAGAATATAGCATTTGTAATCAACCCTATATCGGGGACGAGGGCGAAAAGCCGCATACCGAAACTGATAAAAGAACTGCTGGACAAAGAGCAGTTCTCGCCGACGGTAGTGTTTACGGAGTATGCGGGGCATGCGACGCAGTTGGCGCAGCAGTTTGCGCAGGAGGGCTACTATGCCGTAGTGGCGGTAGGCGGTGACGGCACTATCAACGAGGTTGCCAACGGAGTGCGCGATACGGACACCGCCATGGGTATCGTGCCAAACGGCAGCGGAAACGGCTTTGCACGTCACTTGGGCATATCCACCCGTCTCAACCGTGCCATCGAGATGCTCAACCGCTCGGAGGTCATCTCGGCGGATTATGGGTTTGTGAATGAGCGTCCGTTCTTCAGCACGTGCGGGATTGGGTTCGATGCGCTGGTGGCACATCAGTTCGCCACGGGCAACAGCCGAGGTTTCAAGACCTATTTGCAGAACATCATCAAAGACCTATTCCAATACCAGCCTGAGACGTATCACCTTGTGGGTGAGGGCATTGACCAAACAGTAACGGCGTTTCTCATCACTTTTGCCAATGCGGGGCAATGGGGCTATGACGCCTACATCGCACCTAAAGCCAGTATTCAAGACGGATTGATGGATATTGCCGTTGTGAGCAAGTTTCCGATGTATGCCGCCCCCGGGTTGGCACTCAGCCTGTTCACCAAGAACATCGATGAAGACCTGTATGTCAATACGATACGTACCAAAGAAGTAACACTCATACGCGAGAAAGAGGGTCCGATGCACATTGACGGCGACCCCGTGATGATGCCCAAAGAGTTGCACCTGAGGATTGTGGCAGACGGGATAAAATTGTTGGTGGAAAAAAGATTCTGACTCCCCCTGCCCCCTCAAAGAGGGGGTTCAACAAAGATGGAAATCTATATCAAATGAATGATAACCAGAAGAATATGACGATAAAGATAATCAACAAGAGCAATAATCCGATGCCGCGGTATGAGAGTGAGCAGGCGGCGGGAATGGATATACGGTGCAACATCGCGGAGCCCGTGGTGCTGAAACCCTTGGAGCGGAAACTGCTACCGACGGGGCTATATATGGAATTGCCTGTGGGCTATGAGGCACAGATTCGTCCGCGCAGCGGGTTGGCACTCAAACGAGGACTGACCGTACTCAACACGCCCGGAACAATAGACGCTGACTATCGCGGCGAAGTGGGCGTGATACTCATCAACCTAAGCAACGAGCCCCAGACCATAGAGCCCGGGGAGCGTATATGCCAAATGGTCATTGCCCAACATGAACACGCTGATATCCAAGCCGTTGACGTGCTGAGCGAAACAGAGAGAGGCGCAGGGGGATTCGGGCATACAGGGGTGTGATTAGACATATTAAAGAACATACATATATATAAGGTGCAACGACCCGCGACAGACCCGCGATAGACCCGCGATATACTCACGAAAGAAAACAGAGGACAAAAGCATAAAATTATAAAACAAGCAGCCTTGAAATGTAGAAGAAACATAATAATCTGTGTGCTATTGGGAGTAGCAATGAGTGTGCAAACCGTGTACGCAAAGCCTCACAAAGATACGCAAACGACTTATATTCAAGAATATAAGTCGGGGTTGAGCGTGGAGCAGGAGCAGCAGTTTCTGTACTATTTCTATGAGGCACAACGGCTGATACAGGCAGAGGAGTTGGACAAGGCGTGGGAAGTGGTGCAGTTCTGCCAGGAGTTGAACCCCAACGATGCCACGGTGAATAACTACATGGGCTGTTTCCTTGAGGCGATGCACCAAGATGCCCAACCTTATTTCAAGCATGCGTACGAGTTAGCCCCTGACGAGTACTGGTACCGCTATGCGTTGGTGTTGCTGCAGACAGAGCAGAAACCGCAACAGAAAGAGGCTATCCGCCTGATGGAGGGTGTGGCGGCACGCAACAAACAAGATGCCAATGTGCGCGAGATGCTGCAAAAGGCATACGTCGTGACAGGGGCATACAAAAAGGCGTTGGCTGTGCAGGAGCAGTTGGACTCGATAAACGGTTATGACGCTATGAGTGCGATGCAGCGTTACCGACTTAACGTGCTGATGCACAACAACAAACAAGCCATAGTCGAGATAGAACGGTACTTGGATATTGACCCAGACAACGGGCAGTTTCAGATGTTCCGATTGCAGTTGTACGAACAGACCAAGCAACCCGCAGAAAAGATGGTGGAGGCATACTCGGCAGTGCTACGTATGGATCCGCGCAACTTGATGTTAATGAACAATTTGGCATGGAGTTTGTGCATATCAGGGGGAGACATGGAGCGTGCGGAACAGTTGTCGCGCGTCACCATTATGAACGACCCGTCCAACCCGATTTATTTGGATACCTACGCGTGGATTATGTACCATATGGGCGACTATGAGTCCGCTTGGTTCTACATACAGCGAGCAATGGAACACGCTGATGCTCAGACGGATAAAGAGATACGGCAGCACTACAAAGCCATACAAAAAAAGCAAAAGAAATGAAACAGAGACTGACGATATGGGTATTTATCCTGTGCGTGGCGGCATTGAGTTCGTGCCGTGTGCAGAAAGGCGTGCCCACGCGCTACCATACATTGACCCAACGCGCCACCACCACATTAGTACTGGACGAACACAAGTACTCGATGAGTTGCACGGTGCAGTTGTGGCGCAATGAATTGGTAGTCATATCATTACAACCGATATTGGGCATTGAGATGGCACGAGTGGAAGCCACCAAGGACAGCGTTTGGGTGTTCGACAAGATGAACCGCCGCTATGCCGTGCTTAGTTACCACGATGCCGCACACAAGATACACCCCGTACCCAGTTATAAGATGATACAAGACTTTGTTACTGAGCCTGTTACGTCCAAGAAATCAGCTAAAGTGAGCAAGATATTTACGGCAGGGGAACACCGGCTGCAAGTGGATTGTTCGTTCAGCAGCCGCGAGTACGACACCTTGAAAAAGCCCACACGACAGGACACTCGTAAGTACAAACGAGTATCCCTACACACGATATTGCCAATATGAGACGACACCTTATATATATAATGTGCGTGCTGCTGGCATTGCCCGTGTCGGCAGAGAGCGTGAAGGAGTTGCAGAAAAAGCAACGCGCACTGCAACAGCAGTTGGAGCAAACGGACAAAATGCTCCGTCAGACCAAGAAGACGGAGACGGCAACCGTGAACAAACTCAACCTGCTGAACAACGACATCCGCACACGTAAGAAATTGATTACCACCATCAACTCGGAGATTACCGCACTTGACCGTGAGATGGGCGGTCTGCGCAAGCAACGTCAGAGCCTGCAAGAGGAGTTGGAAGAGTGCAAACGCGACTATGCCAATCTCATTCGCGAGACGCACTACGCGGATATGCAGCAGTCGCCGTTGCTGTTCCTGTTGTCAGCGGAGAACTTCCAACAGATGTTGCGGCGCATACAGTATATGCAGCAATTTGCGGCCTACCGCAAGGAACAAGTGAAAAAAATTGAGAGTCTCCAGACGGACATTGACATACAGAACGACCTGTTGGCACAGCGTCGTGATGACCGTGCTACCGCGTTGAAGACGCAAAAACGCGAGCAGGACAAACTGAAAACAGACGAGCGCAAGCAGAAACAGATGTTGCAGAACCTGAAAAAGCAGGAGAAGAACCTCCTCGCCAAACAGAAGAAGCAGCAGCAGCAAGTGGATGCCCTCAACCGCAAGATAGAGGAGATGGTGGCAAAACAGGTACGCACCACGACCACCCTCACGAAAGAGCAGAAACTCATTGCGGGGGGCTTTGAGGCAAACCAAGGGCGTCTGCCATGGCCTGTAGAGAAAGGGTATATCAGCGGTTACTTCGGCAAACACCAACACCCTGTGCATGAGCACGTTACGGTGGATAACAAGGGCATCTATCTGCAGACGGTGCAGGGCGCAGACGCACGCGCGATATACGAGGGTGAGGTAACATGGTGCGCCCAGATGAACGGCAACTACGCCGTGATTATCCAGCATGGTAACTACCGGAGTGTGTATTCGCCGTTGAAGAAGATTTACGTCAAGCAGGGCGACAAGGTCAAAGCCAAACAATCTATCGGCAGCATCTACACCGACTCCTCCGAGGACAACAAAACCGAACTTTATTTCCAAATATACAAAGACCGCTCCATACTGAACCCAAGCCTTTGGTTGGCGCAATAGGAGCATAACATATTGATTATGAAAAAGAAATACGTAATAGGACTACTATTGTTGGTCGCTGCCTTCAGCAGTTGCAAGCAGAACGACTGGTTGGACTGGAAGGTGCAGAACGAGTTGTGGCTCATCGAGAATGCCAAGAAAGAGGGCGTGATAACCACCCCTACGGGGTTGCAGTACGAGGTCATACAATCGGGGCCAAGCACAGGCTACCCTATACGACCTGACGACTCTAAGGTTGTGACAATCAGTTACAAAGGCAGTCTCATCAACGGCTATCAATTCGATTCTTCCGACTCCTACACCGCATACACCACCGCTTTTGTGGACGGCTTTATTGAAGGCTTGAAAAGGATGAAGCAGTTTGATACATACCGATTCTATATCCCTTGGGAATTAGGTTATGGAAGTAAAGGAAACAGTGTTGCCGAAGGCAATAGCGGTTATATTCCCCCTTATACCACGCTGATCTTTGAGGTGACATTAGAGAGCGTCAACTAATGCTAAAACGCTGGTTTGTAATAGGGTGTATAGCATTGGGATTGGCGGCATGCGACGACAATTCGTATCGGGAAAGCCCCATACCTTATGCTCCCGTGCAATACACCGTCAACGTAACCACGGAGCACCCTAACTTCATGAAAGACAACGGCTTCCAAACGCTACCTCCCATCACGGAACGCCGTTTCGAGGAAGATTTTATCGGCTATGCAGGATTGCTCGTTTGGGTGGACGGCTTCAACACCTATCGTGCCGCCGACCTCTGCTGCCCCAATTGCCTACTACGCAACAAACCAGTGGAAATAGACGGTATGTTTGCCGTCTGCCCTACCTGCGGCGAACAATTCGACTTGAATGGCGGCTTTTGCACGCCGCAAACGGGAGTTACAGGCTATGCATTGAAACAATATCGTGTGCAAGAATCGCACACTATGGCAGGATATAAACTGGTTGTACACAATTAGTTATGCTCAGTATCTACAAGGCATCGGCAGGCAGCGGTAAGACCTACACGCTCACGCGCGAGTATCTGAAGATGATGCTTGCGGACTATCGTCTTGCCGCTGACGGAAGGTTGCCGCACAGCCATATCCTTGCCGTTACTTTCACCAAGAAAGCCACCGCCGAGATGAAGGAGCGTATCCTGCAATCGCTTTATACACTGTCGGTTACGCCGAGCAACTCCCCTTACCTCACCGACCTCATTCGCGAGTGCCACCTCACGGAAAACGAGATACAATCACGCGCCAAATCGCTGATGGTGGGCATACTGCAAGACTACACCCATTTCTCCGTCTCCACCATCGACGGCTTCTTCCAACAGGTCATCCGCACCTTTGCTATGGAACTCGGACTGCCCACCACCTACGACCTATCCATGGACGGCGAGGAAATCATCCTGCAAGCCGTGGACGATGTGTTTCGGCAGGTGCGCAACCGGCAAGACGACACCGTAACAAGTTGGCTAACAGCCTTTTCACAGGACAATATCGACAACGACAGCCGCTGGAACCCCAGGGATGCCGTCGGGCTCTTCTCACGGGAACTGCTGCGCGAACAACTCATACGCCACCTTGCCGAAGTACGCAAAGCCTTTGCCGACAAGGACGGACTGCGCCGTTATCAAGAGCAACTCAAGCAACTATGCCATGATACCGAGCAGTATATCAGCCAATTACAGGCACAAGTCCGCACGTTCACCAACTGCGTTGAGGGGCTGAACACCAAAGCACTCATACCATTCACCAAACCCCTCAACGACCTCATCGACAAAGGTCTCGGAGCAACTTTCCTCAAAGTCCTTGACAATCCCAAGTCCCTCTGCACCGTCTCCAAGACCACCAAGGCGCAGCAGGCGGACATAGCCGCGCTCTACGAGCAGCACCTCCAACCGCTGTTCCGCGAGATGCACGACCTGTTCACCGGCACGCGCATGCGCGACTACTACACCGCCGACGCCATACTCCGCAACCTCTATGCCACGGGGCTGCTGCAAGACGTGGCAGGACAGGTCGAAGCCACCAACAGACGACTCGGACGGCTCCCCATCTCGGACATAAACATGCTGATTAACAACATCATAGACGGTCAGGACGCACCCTTTATCTACGAGCGTATCGGGCAGTATCTGCACCATTTTATGATGGACGAGTTCCAGGACACCAGCAGCCTGCAATGGGAGAATTTCCGCCCGCTCATACAGGAAGCCGAGGCATTCAACCGCTCCAATCTCATCGTGGGCGACATCAAACAGAGCATCTACCGCTGGCGCAACTCCGAGTGGCGGCTGTTGGACGAAGTGGAACACGAGTTTGCCAACACCTGCCTCCCCGCCATGAAGGACAACTGGCGCACAGCCCCCGTGGTAGTGGCTGAGAATGAGGAGGTTATAGCACGCTACAGCAACTGGGTGGCCGACCGTTTGGATGCCGATGCCACCGAGTGGCACACCCCCGACCTATCGGATTCCGTACGCCGCATCTATGCACCCGCAAGCGTGCACCAAGACGCACAGAAGCACCTGCCGGGCGTCTTCCAAATGCAGTTCTTCGACAGCGAAAACGTTGAGCAGCAATGCCTTGACGCACTGCCGCCCTTGTTGGAGCAGTTGCAGCGCGAGGGCTTTGCCATGGGCGACATCGCCATGCTTGTCCGCCAGACGAGCGAAGCCGAGACACTCTCCCACTACCTCATCGACCACGGCTACAACGTCCAATCGGCAGAGGGCTTGCGCGTCCAATCGCACCCCGCCGTACAACTCATCGTGTGCCTCTTGCAGCAACAGGTACTACGCATGCAAAACGCTGTTAATGAGGTTATTGACGCGCAAATCCGCCAACTCCGACCCGCTTTCACCGCAGACGAAACCACCGCCATCGAGCATGCCCGTCTCCTGCCGCTTTACGAGCAAGTGCAGTCCCTCATCGGCGCACTCCGCCTCACCGAACAGGAGGGTGCCTTGCCCTACCTCACCACCTTCCAGGACTATGTCTATCAGTTCACGCAGAACCGCGTGGCAGATGTTGCGTCTTTCCTCGAATACTGGGAACGCAAATCGCGTCGTGCCTCCGTGCCGTCGCCCGATGCCGGCGATGCCATCCGCATCATGACCATTCACAGCAGCAAAGGGCTGGAGTTCGACGTCGTCATTCTGCCCTTCCTCACATGGGATGTGATGAAGATTCGCGCCACCGAAGTCCTCTGGTGCACCCCGCAAACCGAGCCTTTCAGCCGTATGCCGCTGGTGGCTGTTCCCGCAAGCAGCAGGTTGCTAAACACTTGGTTTCGTGATGATTACATACGCGAAGTCGTATTGCAGTACATCGACAACCTCAACCTCACCTACGTAGCCTTCACCCGCCCCAAATACCGTCTCTATGCCTTCGGCGAGATGTGCCCCAACGACAGCAAGGGCAACCCGAAAATAGCCAACATAGGGCACCTGTTATCATACCTCTACCGCAACGATTTGGGCGAAACCGGCACCTATCTCCGCACGGCAGAGGGCGATTTGAGTCCCCGCAAACGCCCTGAAACAGCCGGCACGCACACCCGTCCTGCCCAATATGTCTCCTCGCCCATTGGCGAAAGGCTCATGCTCCGCAGCCGGGCAGAGGACGATTTCACGCCCGACACCCCCTTGGCAACCATCGACCTCGGCATCCTGATGCACGAATGGCTGTCCTGCATCACCACATGGAGCGACGCGGACTCCTCCTTGCAACGCCTTTTAGACAACGGGCGCATCACTGCCACACAAGCCCCCATCCTCCGCGCACAACTCCAACAACTCTCACAACTACTTGAATCAGAGCAACATACAGACTGGTTCGATGGCACATATTCCGTCCTGACCGAGCGCGACATTCTCATGCCCAACGGCACTACCGGTCGTCCGGACCGCGTTATGCTCAGCGGCAACCGTGCCATCGTCATCGATTACAAGTTCGGTTCCGAACACAAGCACCAATACCACGAACAGGTACGCGACTACATCACCCTCCTCCAACGCATGGGCTACACCACTGACGGTTACCTTATCTATGTGGCAATGAGCAAGATAGAGAAAGTATAAACCCCTCTGCATCTCCCCGCATTCCGACTGAACTTCTGCCACATTTTTCCCAGGATTTCTGTCATATTCCTGCCTGTTTTATGCCAATTTTTTGGTCTATGGGTCAAATTGCAGGCTGGGAAGTGGCTTCATGTCCGATGAATAGGGCGTTGCAGACGATTCAAAAGGTTCAGACTAAAAATTATTGCTGTCCGGTAAACACAGCCCAAAGAAGAAAAGTCCCTTCCAAATGCCCATAAAAAGGCTTTACCTTTGCAGCATGAAAGGAGAGGTATCAAAAATTAAGATGATGAGTCACGCGAATGTGAGGATAAAAAATATGCCCTCAGTGTCCTTT
>CAKVBV010000022.1 GCA_934725535.1 uncultured Bacteroidales bacterium
CCTTTGCATCGTGATTCAAGGTGTTGAATCCGGTAGGCTGCATACGTAAGCAGCCCGTGATCTTTGACGTACGAAATACTGCCCGAGAGGGTAGTGGAGGGAGTCCCTGTTCCCTCATCAGAGGCAAAGGTGCCTCTGCGACAAACAGACAGGGATGCCGCTCGGTGGCACTATATGCCAACAGGAGGTACGATGGGGATTTGCATATTCGCAGTATTTGTAGCACCCTTACAGTTAAAATCTGAACAGTAAATCCAACAAAATAAGATTTACTGTTTGTGGTTTGACCCCGATGTGCTTCCTTTTGTCCGCGATCCGCACGAATTGGATATCTGGTCTAACGACTATTTCCTGCAGTTGGCAGAGCAGATTGTGTGGGAATAAGAGACAATCGGTCATACAGAGAACACACAGTAGAGGTTGCCCTTAGCGTGCAACCTCTATGGTCGGTTTATATCAGTTGTTGGTACATTTCCAGCAGCCGTGCCACGCAGTCGGATTCTGTCATCGTGGTCGGGAAGCCATACGCTGCCATCACTGCGCGGTCGTTGGCTTGATGGGCACGGCGTAGTTCGATGGGCATAGTTACTTCGTCGTACAAGTCCGCCAATGAGCAATCGGGGTACTTTGCCCGTGCGTCCAAGATGGCTTGGGCGGTGGTCTCTATCTTCTGCCGCTGCTCCTCGGTGGGGTTGCACCACGGGAAGTTGTTGTAAACGATGTCTTTGCTGTAGCGGTAGTCGCTCTTCAGTCGCCCGCATACCGCACGCATCCACGCCATGTGCACATTGCTCGTCAATACACCAAAATGGTATAAAGTAGCATTGGGGATAATCTGTACAGAGTCACTGGCTACCACATCAGGAGACATAAAGCCCATTGGAATATACCGACGGCGTTCAGAAGACACACGCGGTATAATTACGAAAGGTTCTCCTATTGGTTGAGTTATCTGTGCAAATAAAGTTGGTGTTTCTGCCATTTTACGCGTACTTGCAGCCTTACTCTCCATTCGCATTTTGCGAACAGACTCAACGCGGGAATACACAATGGGGCATTGCCTTATTTCTTGAGGGTTAACCCCTTGCAACCATAGACAATATCGCTTTTTATTGTTGATAAACTCTACCGCACCTGGGAACGGATGTATCCATTTTTGCGCAAGAGGTTCTTTTTCTATCAACTCATTTTTCTCATCTTCTGTCAATATAAAGCCTCCTCCGTCACGCGGCATATTTCCGAAATTCATAGGCGGAACATCACATAAAGGTGTACTCTGGTTATGTATAAATACAGAAGGTCCATCAACAAGATAGCCATTGATATTTGTACATTGTTTATATGTTCCGTCTGATAAATACAACCGCTTTACACCATTGTTTTCCAAAATAGAGAAACCTATGATTACACAATGAACATGTGCCTTTAGAGTAGATTCACTATCCCAACGGAAAGTAGGATATGCAAAGTCAATATGCACACCAAAGTCTCTGTGTAAAGATTCCCATAGTATAGCAACTTGCTCTCCTTGGGTGATGGAATTTGTAGATACCAAGGCGGCACGTATAGAGCGATTTTCAAGCATCATATTAGTAGCCTTACGGTACCATGCCCCCACATAATCCAATTCTCCGATACCCTTAATATCTCCGAATATATCTACCATATCTTGCTTCTGCTCTCGTGTCATCAACATTCCACCCACAAACGGCGGGTTGCCCATGATGTAGTTTAGTCGGTCGACAGGTACGACCTCGCTCCAGTCGGTGCGCAGGGCGTTGCCCTCGTGGATATTGTGGTAGGCGTGGAGGGGCAGAGGCTTGGCTTCTATCTGGCAGATACGCTCTGTCTCACGGAGCATCTGCAACTCGGCGATCCATAGGGCGGTAGTTGCTACGGAGACGGCAAAGTCGTTTATCTCGATGCCGTAGAACTGGTGTATATCCACTCGTATAGGATTGGTGAAGGTGCCCAACTGCATCTGGTCGCCTTGCAAGAGGCGGATGACCTTGTTCTCCAAACGGCGCAGACTGATATAGGTCTCAGTCAGGAAGTTGCCGCTGCCGCACGCAGGGTCAAAGAACGTGAGCGACGCCAATTTGTCTTGGAAAATATGCAAATTCTGCATAATGAATTTCGAGTTATGCGATTTATCGTTCGCAATAGTCTCGAACTCGTGCTGCAGGTCGTTGAGGAACAGAGGGTCTATCACCTTGTGGATATTCTCGATACTCGTGTAGTGCATACCGCCCGAGCGGCGTGTGTCGGGGTTCAGTGTGCTCTCAAACACCGCCCCGAAGATAGTGGGACTTATCTCCGACCAGTCGAAGTCCTCCGAGGCTTTGGTGAGCAGGAGCGTGCGTATCTCATCGGTCAGTTGCGGTATCTCGATGTTCTCGTTGGAGAAGAGTCCGCCGTTCACATACGGAAACCGCCGCAGGTCGTCGTCCAAGTACGGGTCGCGGTCTTCGGGCTTGGTGTCTAATACTCGGAACAGGTCTATCAGCGCACGGCGCAGATGCGGCGCGGGAAACTGGTTGAGGTAGTCGTGAAACTCGTTCTTGTCGCCAAACAGCCCCGCATCTTCCGCAAAGAGGCAGAAGACGAGACGCACACACAGTTGGTTGAGTGAGGCGAGTGTCTCGGGGTCATCGGGGTGGGCGTACTGCGGACGGATGGCATCGTATATCTTCCCCACTAGGTCGCCCGCCTGTATGGAGAGTTCCATCTCTTTGCGCAGGGTGTCGCTGCCCGTGTCCACCAGAAAACGCAGACGGTAATGCTCTTTCTCAAGATTCTCCAATAGCACCACCTGCGGTTCGCTGTTGGGCTGCTCCATATCGTATATCCAGAACTCGCGGAAATTGCACGTTACTATCCACCGAGGACGACTGCTGTACGGCAGTTCGGCGGCATAGCGTTTGGCTTGCTGGAACGGGTTGAGCAGCGAACCGTCCGACTGTTTGATGGGTGCACCCAGGTCTTTCTGTATCGACTTCTGCTCAATCAGCACCTTGGTGGCGGGTATGAAACCGTCGATAAAAGCCGTGTGGTCGATATGCACCTGCTGTTCGAAAGTGATGAACGTGGTAGGTTCTTCTATGCCGAGAGCATGGAGCAGCGCAATCCAGAACGGTTGCGACTCGCCTTTCTCGTACCCTTTGCCTGTCCAATAGGCAACAAAATCGTGTATGAGTTTGGGATTGGTCATAATGGTAAAATGAAACGGGTGATATAATTACAATTCACTCAATTTATCGTTACGGTTTACTCAATTATTTCGTACAATTTACTCAATTTCCTCTGCAAAGGTACTGTAAAATAAGCACATACACAACACCTCAAAATAAAATCAGAGCAACCGCATCAAAATAATAACATACTTAACGACGCGAGCCGCGTCGTCCCCCAGTGACAAAAAGGGACTGCCAAACGTACGCGTTGGCAGTCTCTTTGAATGCGGTTGATATTGCTCAACCTGTGTATTACTCAGCCTTAGCCTCTTCTGCAGCAGGTTCAGCCTCGGCAGCCTCTGCCTTGGGAGCAGCCTTCTTGCCGGCACGACGGGTGGTCTTCTTAGCGGCAGGCTTGGCAGCAGACTTGAGCATGTTCTCGTTGTAGTCAACGAGTTCGATGATACACATCTCAGCAGCGTCACCCAGACGGAAGCCCGTACGGAGGATACGTGTGTAGCCACCGGGACGGTTAGCAATCTTCTCGCTAACGTTCTGGAAGAGTTCGGTAACGACCTCTTTCTGTTTGAGTTCGCTGAATACGAGACGGCGGTTAGCCGTGGTGTCCTCTTTCGCACGGGTGAGGATAGGCTCTACGTAGATGCGGAGTGCCTTTGCCTTAGCCAGAGTGGTCGAAATACGCTTGTGCATGATGAGCGAGCAAGCCATATTGGACAACAGTGCACCGCGGTGAGCGGCTTTTCGGCCAAGATGATTGAATTTCTTATTATGTCTCATTGTTGTTTTTTAGTTTAGAGTTGAGGGTTGAGTGCTGACAGCCAACCCTCGGGTTGAATTAGTCGTTGAGTTTGTATCTGCTAATATCCATACCGAAAGCCAGTCCGTTGCGCTCCAGCAGTTCGTCGAGTTCGGTGAGAGACTTCTTACCGAAGTTACGGAACTTGAGCAAGTCAGCGCGGTGGTAGCGAACCAGTTCGCCGAGGGTATCCACCTCTGCCGCCTTCAAGCAGTTGAGCGCACGTACAGAGAGGTCCATATCAGCGAGGTGCTGGTTGAGCAACTGACGCATACGGGTGTGCTCCTCATCGTAGGAATTGGTGACGGGCTTAGCCTGATCTTCGACAATAATCTTCTCATCGGAGAAGAGCATGAAATGGAAGATAAGGATTTTAGCCGCCTCTTTGAGGGCATCCTTAGGCGTGATAGAGCCGTCGGTGAGAATCTCGAGTGTGAGTTTCTCGTAGTCGGTACGTTGCTCCACACGGTAGGGGTCAATGCTGTATTTGACGTTGCGGATAGGGGTATAGATGCTGTCGATAGCGAGTACTCCAATGGGGTCATTGGGGTGACGGTTCTCGTCAGCAGACACATATCCGCGTCCCTTGTTGATAGTAATCTCAATCTCGAAATCTGCAGAGTCGTCCATCTCGGCGAGTACCAACTCGGGGTTGAGCACGTCGAAAGACTGGAGATAAGAGTTGAGTTCACCTGCGAGAAGAGCGGTATTGGTATTGCCCTTGACGTGCATACGGATGGTTTCGCCATCAGCGTCCACACCCTCCTTGCGGATGAAGCGTACTTGTTTGAGATTGAGGATTAGGTTGGTTACATCGGTGATGACACCAGGGATAGTAGCAAATTCATGATCAATACCATTGATCTTAATTGAACAGATAGCAAAGCCCTCAAGTGACCCGATGAGTACACGACGAATGGCGTTACCTACTGTGATACCATAACCCGGCTCGAGCGGACGGAACTCAAAAACTCCGTGCGTGCTGCTCGAATCCAACATGATAACCTTGTCAGGTTTAATAAAATCTAATATTGCCATGAATTTAATTGTTATTTAGAGTACAACTCGACGATTAATTGCTCCTTGATATTCTCAGGGATTTCCTCACGTGGAGGGATATTGAGGAACTTGCCTGCTTTGTCAGCCTCGTTCCACTCCAACCAGTTATACTTGCTGTGGTTGAACCCATCGAGAGAAGCAGCAATGACCTCGAGTGACTTGGATTTCTCGCGAACTGCTACAATCTGACCGGGCTTAACCTGATACGAAGGAATGTTGACAACCTTGCCGTCCACGGTAATGTGGCGGTGGCTCACCAACTGACGTGCAGCAGCACGTGTAGGAGCGATGCCGAGACGGTAAACGACATTGTCAAGGCGTGATTCGAGCAGTTGGAGCAGAATCTCACCGGTAACACCCTTGATACGTGAAGCCTGAGCAAAGAGGAGACGGAACTGACGCTCCAGCACACCGTAGGTGTATTTAGCCTTTTGCTTCTCTGCCAACTGAGTACCGTACTCAGAGTTCTTTTTGCGGCGGTTAACGCCATGTTGCCCGGGGGCATAGTTACGCTTGTCAAGTACTTTGTCCGGACCGAAGATAGGTTCTCCGAAACGACGTGCGATACGCGATTTAGGACCAATATATCTTGCCATAATTTTTTAGAGTTTAAGAAGTTACATGTTCCGAGGGCAGTAGTTCCGCATAATGTGGTCTATGCCCCAGAGAACGATACTGATTATTATACACGACGACGTTTAGGAGGACGGCAACCGTTGTGAGGCATCGGGGTAACGTCGATAATCTCAACCACGTCAATGTGCGAGTTAGCGACGGCACGGATAGCACTCTCACGACCTTGTCCGGGACCTTTGACATACGCTTTCACCTTGCGCAGACCAAGGTCATAAGCGACCTTTGCGCAGTCTTCAGCAGCAGTCTGTGCTGCGTAGGGAGTATTCTTTTTGGAGCCACGGAAGCCCATCTTGCCTGCTGACGACCAAGAGATAACCTGTCCGTCACCATTAGCAATCGTAACGATAACATTGTTGAAAGAAGACATAACGTGAAGTTGACCAACACCGTCAATCTTTACAACGCGCTTCTTAGCTGCAACTGTTTTCTTTGCCATAATTGATAGATATTAAGTGGTTGATTACTTCGTTGCTTTCTTCTTGTTAGCAACCGTTTTCTTTTTACCTTTGCGCGTACGAGCGTTGTTCTTCGTCGATTGCCCGCGAACAGGGAGACCGAGACGATGACGAACACCACGGTAACAACCGATATCCATCAAACGTTTGATGTTGAGAGACGTTTCCGAACGAAGATCACCTTCCACTTTGTACTTAGCACCGATGATTTCGCGGATTTTAGCTGCTTGGTCATCCGTCCAATCCTGCACCTTGATGCTTGGGTCAACGCCTGCCTCTGCCAGGATTTTCTTTGCGCTTGAACGACCTATTCCGTAGATGTAAGTCAATCCGACTTCACCGCACTTGTTCTGCGGCAGATCTACACCGACAATTCTTATAGCCATAATTATTTACTTAAGGATATGTTTGTTTAATGATTAACCATGACGGAATGCTTATCCTTGACGCATTTTCATCTTGGGTTCTTTTTTGTTGATTACATACAAGCGACCTTTGCGGCGTACGATTTTGCAATCCGCGTTGCGCTTCTTGATAGATGCTCTAACTTTCATTTCTATAGAGTTTTAGAGTTTATTTATAACGGAACGAAATACGTCCTTTGGTGAGGTCATAGGGGCTCATCTCCACTTTGACACGGTCGCCCGGGAGAATCTTGATATAGTGCATACGCATCTTACCTGAGATATGAGCGGTGATGATATGACCACTTTCGAGTTGCACGCGAAACATTGCATTGGACAATGCCTCAGTGATGGTGCCATCTACTTCGATAGAATCTTGTTTAGCCATAGTGACGTGGTAGTTAAATAAAACGATTACCCAAGACTTCGCGGATATACTCAAAGGTAGAGAGTATGTCGGCTTTGCCGTTGCGTACGCAGACACTGAGTTCGTAGTGCGCCGACGGTTTGCGGTCAGCAGTACGTGCTGTCCAGCCGTTGTCCTCCATGATGACATTGCGCCGTCCGAGGTTAATCATCGGTTCGATGGCGAGTGTCATACCCGATTTGAGTACGATGCCATTGCCGCGACGACCGTAGTTGCAGACCTCGGGGTCCTCGTGCATCTCGCGTCCGATACCGTGTCCCACGAACTCGCGTACTACAGAGTAGCCCGCCTTTTCGCAATAGGACTGGATAGCGAACCCGATGTCACCGAGACGGTGGCCTGTAACGGCTTCGGCAATGCCCATATAGAGCGCCTCCTTGGTGGTACGCATGAGTTGGAGCGTCTCAGGTGCCACTTCGCCCACAGGGAATGTGTAAGCGGAGTCAGCCTGAAAGCCGTCAAGCAATACACAGCAGTCCACATCTATCATATCGCCGTCACGAAGAACGACTTTGTCAGAGGGAATGCCGTGCACCACCTGCTCATTGACCGAGGTACACAAGGTGGCAGGATAGCCTTCGTATCCGAGGCAGGAGGGGACACCTCCGTTGTCGCAGATATAGTCGTGGGCTATCTTGTCGAGTTGTGCCGTGGTAACGCCGGGTTGGACGGCTTTGGCTACTTCCGCCAAAGCGCGTCCAAGCAGGTCGTTACTGCGACGCATACGCTCTACTTCTTCGTCAGTCTTGAGGTATATCATTCCGATTAATATGCCATAGCACCAGAGCGACCCTTGATACGCATGCCGGACTCGAAGAATCCGTCATAGTGGCGCATAAGGAGATGGCTCTCGATTTGTTGAAGCGTATCCAAGATTACACCTACCATAATGAGGAGCGATGTACCGCCATAGAACTGCGCGAAGCCCATACTTACTCCGAAGAGGCGTGCAAAGGCAGGCAGAATAGCGATGATTGCCAAGAGGATAGAACCCGGCAATGTGATGCGCGACATGATGGTATCAATATACTCAGCCGTCTTCTTACCCGGTTTGACACCCGGGATAAAGCCATTGTTGAGTTTGAGGTTTTCCGCCATCTGTACAGGGTTGATGATAATCGCCGTGTAGAAATAGGTGAAAGCCACGATAAGGATAGCAAACACGAGGTTGTACCAGAAGCCGTCGTTATCCATAAACGCACGTGTGAAGGCGTTAGCCCCTTCGGAAGCGGAGAAGCCTGCGAGTGCGATAGGAATGAACATGATAGCCTGTGCAAAGATGATAGGCATCACGTTAGCGGCATTGACTTTCAACGGAATGTACTGGCGTACACCACCGTATTGCTTGTTACCCACCATACGCTTAGCATACTGTACAGGTATCTTGCGAGTACCCTGTACCAACATGATAGCGAATGCGAACACGAAGAGGAGGAGGATGATTTCAAGGATGAACACAATCAATCCGCCACCGGCGTCATTAAGACGCGAAGAGAACTCTTGCACGATAGCCCCCGGGAGACGCGCGATGATACCAATCAAGATGATAAAGGAAATACCATTTCCGATACCACGGTCGGTAATGCGCTCGCCGAGCCACATGACGAACATAGAGCCTGCGCAAAGCAGGATGGTGGAAGAAATCGTGAACCAATTGAAACCAATACTCAAAGGCTGACCCGCTTGTGCCATCTGCACTGACAAGTTCACCAGATAACTGGGGCCTTGGAACAGCAGGATGGCAACGGTCAGATAGCGCGTAATCTGGTTCATTTTCTGGCGGCCGGACTCACCCTCCTTCTGCATCTTCTGGAAATACGGCACTGCTATGGTGAGCAGTTGTATTACGATAGATGCGGAGATGTAAGGCATGATACCCAATGCAAAGATAGAGGCATTGGAGAATGCGCCACCGGAGAACATATCCAGAAGGGCCATCAGACCACCGGCTGTCTGCGCGCGCAGAGCAGTCAGTGCCGTCGGGTCGATACCCGGAAGAACAACGAAGGAGCCGAAGCGGTAGATGAGCACGAAAAGGAGCGTGGTCAAGAGCCGATTGCGGAGGTCCTCAATCTTCCAGATATTCTTGATAGTTCCAATAAACTTACGCATACTGATTAGATTTTGTTGACAGTGCCACCAGCGGCTGTGATAGCGGCCTCAGCGGATTTGCTGAAGGCGTTGGCTTCTACTGTGAGTTTAGCAGTCAGTGTACCGTTGCCAAGAATCTTAACGAGCGTAGTCTTGTTGATGAAGCCAGCCTCGTGAAGTTCGATAAGTCCGATTTTCTCGAGGTGCTTTTCATCTGCCAAAGCCTGCAGAGTAGAGAGGTTGATAGCCTTGTACTCGACGCGGTTGATGTTCTGGAAACCGAACTTCGGCAAACGACGTTGCATAGGCATCTGACCACCTTCGAAGCCAATCTTCTTGGAATAGCCAGAACGTGACTTAGCACCCTTGTGACCACGGGTAGAAGTTCCACCGAGTCCCGAACCGGCACCACGGCCGATACGCTTAGCGGTCTTGACTGAACCAGCAGCCGGCGTTAAATTATGTAATTCCATAATGCTACGATTTATACGATTAATCAATTACTTTTACCAAGTGTTTAACCTTGTCCACCATACCCAAGATAGCGGGTGTGGCTTCGTGCTCAACGATGGCATTGATTTTACGCAGACCGAGTGCCTGCATAGTTTCTTTCTGCACTTTGGGGCAGCGTATGATGCTGCGTACTTGCTGAATTTTGATTTTTGCCATAATAGTCCACTATTTATCCGTTAAACACTGTAGATAAACTTACGCCACGGTTCTGAGCCACGGTACGCGGGTCGCGCATCTCGCCGAGGGCGGCGATAGTAGCCTTAACCAGGTTGTGAGGGTTGGAAGAGCCCTTCGCCTTAGCCAGCACATCAGTAATACCTACGGACTCGAGTACGGCACGCATGGCACCACCGGCTTTCACTCCGGTACCTTGCGAAGCGGGTTGGAGGTACACGCGTGCACCGCCGAACTTAGCCTCTTGCTCGTGAGGAATGGTACCCTTAAGAACGGGTACTTGGATAAGGTTCTTCTTAGCAGCCTCGGTACCTTTGGCAATAGCGGCGGTGACTTCACCCGCTTTGCCGAGTCCCCAGCCTACGATGCCAGCCTCATTACCTACAACAACGATGGCTGCGAATGTGAATGTACGTCCACCTTTCGTAACTTTGGTTACGCGGTTAACTGCGACGAGGCGCTCCTTGAGTTCCAGGTCTTGTGTTGTTTTAACTCGATTCATATCAGTCTTGTTGTTTTAGAATTTGAGACCTGCCTCGCGGGCAGCGTCTGCTAATGATTGAACGCGGCCGTGATAGAGATAGCCGTTACGGTCGAAGACAACGGTCTCGATGCCTGCAGCCTTGGCAGCCTCGGCAACGAGTTTGCCCACTTGTGCGGCTTTCTCGGTCTTGGTCATTTTATCTTTGATACTGAGCGATGATGCCGAAGCAAGGGTCTTGCCTTGCTCGTCATCAATGACTTGAGCGTAAATTTGGCTGTTGCTGCGGAATACGGTCAGACGAGGACGCTCAGCAGTACCCGACACCTTGGTACGGATAGCGGCTTTAATTTTAAGTCTTCTTGCAATTTTCTGATTCATAACTTATTCCTTTCTAATTATTTACCAGCCGATTTACCAGCCTTACGACGAACGACTTCACCTTGGAACTTAACACCCTTGCCTTTGTAGGGTTCAGGACGGCGGAACGAGCGAATCTTGGCGCACACCTGTCCGATGAGTTGCTTGTCGGCAGACTCAAGGATGACGAGGGGGTTCTGGTTACGCTCCGACTTGGTCTCCACCTTAATCTCTTTGGGGAGTTGGAGGTAGATGGGGTGCGTATAACCGAGAGCGAAGTTGAGCACTTGCGGTTGGAAGAGTTCAACACGGTAGCCGACGCCGACCAACTCGAGCACTTTCTTGTAGCCGTCGTGTACACCAACCACCATGTTGTGGATGAGTGCGCGGTACAAGCCGTGCATGGAGCGGCTTTCTTTCTCGTCGTTGGGGCGAGTGACATGGCAAACGCCATCCTCAACGGTAACGGTGATGATGGGGTTAACCTGCTGTTGGAGTTCACCTTTGGGACCTTTGACGGTAACAAGGTTTTCGGGGCTAACTGTTACGGTTACGCCTGCAGGGATTGCGATAGGTAATTTACCAATTCTTGACATAGTCTTCTCCTCCTTACATTAATAAACATAACAAATAACCTCACCACCCAACTTGAGTCCGACAGCCTCTTTGTTGGTCATCACGCCTTTCGAGGTGGAAAGGATGGCGATACCGAGTCCGTTGAGGACGCGGGGCATCTCGCGATAACCTACATACTGGCGGAGACCGGGGGTAGATACACGTTGTAAACTCTTGATGGCGTTAACTTTGTTAACCGGATCATACTTCAGGGCGATTTTGATAGTGCCCTGAGGTCCATCTTCCACGAACTTGTAGGAGAGGATGTAGCCTTTCTCGAACAAGATACGCGTGATCTCTTTCTTCAGATTCGAAGCAGGCACCTCGACAACGCGGTGACCGGCCTTGATTGCATTTCTGAGACGAGTCAGATAATCTGCGATTGGATCTGTCATAATTGTTTTGTTGTTAAATTAATCCCGCCTTTCGGGACAATATTTAATAATTGATTTATTCTATATCATCTAACCAAGGCTATCCTATCCCTTGCGCATCCCTTGCTTATCCATTGCTGTTTTACCCGACTTTCTCCCGACATTCTCTCGGGAAAATGTCGCGGGTGTATCGCGGGTCGAACGCGGGTCTTGCAGGGGTAAGATGCACCTTGTCAGACAACATTTCCGGATTTTACCAGCTGGCTTTCTTCACTCCCGGGATAAGGCCTTTGGAAGCCATCTCGCGGAACTGAATACGGCTCAAGCCGAATGCACGCATGTAGCCTTTGGGACGACCCGTGATTTTGCAGCGGTTGTGCAAACGTACAGGGCTGGCGTTCTTAGGCAGAGCCTGCAGACCTTCGTAGTCACCATCCTTGAGGAGTTGGGCGCGTTTGGCAGCGTACTTGGCGCACAACGCAGCGCGTTTCACCTCGCGGGCTTTCATTGATTCTTTTGCCATAGTCTGTTACTTTTTGAATGGTAATCCAAACTCGCGGAGGAGTGCGAAGCCCTCTTCGTCGGTCTGAGCGGTGGTCACGAAAGTGATGTTCATACCGAGCAGTTTGGTGATGTTATCAATGTTGATTTCAGGGAAGATGATTTGCTCCTGGATGCCGAGGGTATAGTTGCCACGGCCGTCCATCTTGCTGTCAATACCCTTGAAGTCGCGGATACGAGGCAGAGCCACGCGGACGAGACGCTCCAAGAACTCGTACATACGCTCGCCGCGGAGGGTAACGCGCACGCCGATAGGCATTTTCTTACGAACCTTGAAGTTAGCGATATCCTTCTTAGAGGTAGTAGCAACGGCTTTCTGACCAGAGATAAGTGTCATCTCTTGTTGAGCGACGTCGATAATCTTCTTGTCAGCCACAGCTTCGCCCAAACCTTGGTTGAGGACAATCTTGGTGAGTTTCGGGCACTGCATTACTGTAGTGTAGTTGAACTCCTTCATCAGGATAGGCACGATGCGCTCCTGATAATCTTGTTTTAGACTTGCTGTATTCATTGTTAGATCTCTTTACCGGATTTTTTACTTACACGTACCAGTTTGCCATCCTTCTCAATGCGGCCTACGCGCACGGGTTTGCCGTTCTCAACGGGGTTGAGGTTGGAGATATGGATAGGAGCCTCCTGTTTTACGATACCCCCTTGCGGGTTCTTAGCACTGGGTTTGGTACTCTTGGATACCATATTGACACCCTCTACGATAGCACGTTGTTTCTCAACGAGCACTTCCAGCACGCGGCCGGTCTTGCCCTTAGAAGCACCTGCGTTTACGTAAACGATATCACCCTTCTTAATATGTAACTTTGCCATATTAGTTGTAGAATTTGATGATTAAAGCACTTCAGGTGCCAGAGAAATAATTTTCATGTTCGTTTGACGCAACTCACGTGCCACGGGGCCGAAGATACGCGAACCGCGGAGTTCACCCGCATTGGAGATGAGCACGCAAGCGTTGTCATCGAAGCGGATATAACTGCCATCAGCACGGCGAACCTCTTTCTTGACGCGCACTACGATAGCGCGGCTGACGGTACCATCCTTGATGTCGGAGGAGGGGATAACGCCCTTGACAGCGACAACGATAGTATCACCAAGGGTAGCGTAACGCTTCTTGGTTCCGCCCAGAACGCGGATGCACAATGCCTCTTTGGCACCGGAGTTGTCCGCAACGGTCAGTCTTGATTCTTGCTGTATCATAATTACTTAGCCCTTTCGATAATTTGAGTTAAACGCCAACGAACAGTTTTGCTCAAAGGACGAGTTTCCATGATGCGTACGGTGTCGCCGATGCCGCATTCGTTCTTCTCGTCATGAACATGGAACTTGCGAGTCTTATTGACAAACTTGCCATAGATAGGGTGTTTCTCTTTCCACTTAACGGCCACGACGATAGTCTTGTCCATCTTGTTGGAAACGACAATACCCTGACGCTCTTTTCTTAGATTTCTTGTTTCCATTTCACTTTCGTTTTTACTTGGTTAATTCTCTTTGACGGAGCACAGTTGCAAGGCGAGCGATAGTTTTACGAGCCACCTTAATCTGCAACGGATTGTCAAGCGGAGAGATGCTGTGGTTCAGTTTCATACGAACGAGAGCCTCTTTTTCGGAGGCGAGACGCTCTTGAATCTCAGCAGTCGTTAATTCATTAATTTCAGCTATTTTCATAATCCTGATTAAACATTTTGGGTTGGGTCGTAATCACGTCTTACGACAAATTTGGTTGTGATAGGAAGTTTCTGCGCTGCCAGGCGGAGAGCCTCTTTGGCTACTTCGTAGGGAACACCATCGACTTCGAAGATGATACGTCCGGGTTCCAATGGAACTACGAATCCCTCGGGAGCACCTTTACCTTTACCCATACGGACATCCAAAGGCTTTTTGGTGATTGGTTTATCGGGGAAGACGCGAATCCATACTTGACCTTGACGTTGCATGTAACGGGTTACTGCAACACGGGCTGCTTCGATTTGACGGCCTGTCAACCAGATGGTACCAAGCGATTTGATACCGAATGAGCCGAATGCCAACTCATGGCCGCGTTGTGCATTGCCTTTGATACGGCCTTTTTGCGAGCGGCGGAATTTCGTTTTCTTTGGTTGTAACATAACTGTAATCTACAAATCGGGTTAAACTTATTGTTTTTTGTTTCTGCGGAAACCACCACGGCGGTCATCACGGCGGTCACGACGGTCGCCACGAGGTCCACCCTCTTGCTTCTGGGTGAAGTTGGGAGCAAGGTCTTTCTTGCCATACACTTCACCACGGCAGATCCAAACCTTTACGCCGATGAGTCCTACCTTGGTGAGAGCACCCACGTGGCAGTAGTCGATGTCGGCGCGGAGGGTATGGAGAGGAGTACGACCCTCTTTGTACATCTCCTTGCGCGCCATCTCGGCACCGTTCAGACGACCGCTGACCTGAATCTTGATACCCTCGGCACCCATACGCATGGTGGATGCGATAGCCATCTTGACAGCACGGCGGTACGCAATCTTCCCCTCGAGTTGGCGAGCGATTTTGGTAGCCACGATAGTAGCATCCAATTCGGGACGCTTAACCTCGAAGATGTTGATTTGAACGTCTTGTTTGGTGATTTTCTTCAGTTCCTCTTTCAATTTGTCAACCTCTTGTCCACCCTTACCGATGATATATCCGGGGCGAGCAGTGCAGACAGTGACAGTTACAAGTTTCAGAGTACGCTCGATAACGATACGCGAAATACTAGCCTCAGCCAAGCGGGCATTCAGATACTTGCGGATTTTGGTGTCCTCAAGAATGGTATCTCCGTAGTTTTTTCCGCCATACCAGTTGGAATCCCAACCACGAACAATACCCAGGCGGTTACTAATTGGATTAATTTTCTGTCCCATTGTTGATTACTTTGCTTCGTTAGTATTTTTGGTATCTACAAATACGGTAATATGGTTGGAGCGTTTGCGCACACGGTAGCCGCGACCTTGAGGAGCGGTCAGAAGACGTTTGAGCATCATGCCACCGTCAACCATAATGTTTGTTACATACAGAGTCTCCGAGTCAGCCTTCTTGCCGGTTTTGGTTTCCCAGTTGGCAATAGCGGACTTCAGGAGTTTCTCGAGAGCGCGCGAAGCCTCTTTGGTAGAGAAATGCAGCGCACCCAGTGCACGGTTCACTTCCATTCCACGAATCATGTCAGCAACAAGGCGCATCTTGCGTGGAGAGGTAGGAACGTTATTAAGCTTCGCAAAGTACTGGCTCTTGCGGGCCTCTTTCATTGCTTCGGCTGTATTATGTTTTCTAGCACCCATTTTGAATTCTAAAGTTTAATTTGTTGTTTGAATGATTCAATGGATTATCTGTTTCCTGAGTGCCCGCGGAAGGTACGAGTGGGAGCAAATTCGCCCAACTTGTGACCGACCATATTCTCGGTGATGTACACAGGAATGAACTTATTTCCATTGTGAACTGCAATAGTATGACCTACGAAATCAGGAGAGATCATAGATGCGCGGCTCCAAGTCTTGACAACATCTTTCTTGCCCGACTCATTCATAGCCAACACCTTGTTCTCCAACTTTACGTTGATAAACGGTCCTTTTTTCAATGAACGACTCATAATTTCTCCAGATTTAACAGGTTATTTCTTTCTTCTTTCAATGATGTATTGGTTGCTCTGGTTCTTCGGATGACGAGTCTTGTAACCCTTAGCGAGCAAGCCCTTGCGTGAACGTGGGTGTCCACCGGAAGCACGACCTTCACCACCACCCATCGGGTGATCTACAGGGTTCATGGCTACACCACGGTTGCGCGGACGGCGTCCCAACCAGCGGCTGCGACCAGCCTTACCGCTCTTCTCCAATGCGTGGTCGCTGTTGCCAACGACACCTACAGTGGCTTTGCATGCTGCCAACACCTTGCGGAGTTCGCCAGAAGGCAACTTGATGATTGCATACTTGTCTTCGCGTGAAGAGAGTTGTGCAAACACACCAGCCGAGCGAACCATAGCAGCCCCCTGCCCAGGACGCAACTCGATGTTGTGAATCAGCGTTCCGAGAGGGATGTTAGCCATAGGAAGAGCATTTCCTACTTCAGGAGCCACGTTTTCTCCTGACATCACTGTTTGACCTACTTGCAGTCCGTTAGGTGCAAGAATGTAACGTTTCTCGCCATCAGCATAGAAGAGGAGTGCGATACGAGCCGAGCGGTTCGGGTCGTACTCAATCGTCTTTACAATAGCGGGTACACCATCTTTGTTACGTTTGAAGTCAATTACACGGTACTTCTGCTTGTGTCCGCCGCCGATATAACGCATGGTCTCTTTACCCACATGGTTACGACCACCCGTCTTGCGCTTGCCAAACACAAGAGATTTCTCCGGAGCACTTGCGGTAATTGTCTCAAATGCACCGATAATTTTGTGTCTTTGCCCCGGTGTAGAGGGTTTTAATTTACGTACAGCCATTTTTAGATATTGCTATAAAAATCGATTGTTTCACCTTCTTTCAATGTCACGATAGCCTTCTTGTAAGCCTGTTGTGCACCGCGGAGCAGGCCGCTCTTGGTGTAGCGTTGCTTAACTTTGGGAGCCACCACGAGGGTATTGACATCCACTACCTGTACATTGTACATCTCCTCAACAGCCTTCTTGATTTGCACCTTGTTGGCGTCGCGGACAACACGAAAACCATAACGGTTGAACTTTTCGCCTGCGGCGGTCATCTTCTCAGTGACGATTGGTTTCAGAATAATTGCCATAGTTGTAACCTCCTTATGCGTTAAAAGTTGCCTCGATAGCAGGAATGGCGTTCTCCACGATAACCACTGCGTTCGAGTTCATGATTGCGTATGTATTCAGTTCGTTAACCGTCACCACGTTGGTGCGTTGGATGTTGCGGGCGGACTTCAGTACCTCGGCATTGTTCTCGGCGAGGACGAAGAGCACTTTCTTGTCAGCCACTTTGAGGTTGTTCATTACCTCAACCATAGCCTTGGTCTTGGGAGCCTCGAATGTCAGCGCATCCACTACGATGATTTGACCGTTCCGGGCACGCAGACTGAGAGCACTACGGCGAGCCAATTGTTTCACCTTCTTGTTGAGTTTGAAACTGTAGTCACGAGGAACGGGACCAAAGATGGTACCACCACCTACGCGAACCGGAGACTTCAAGTCGCCCGGACGTGCGCCACCGCCACCCTTCTGACGACCGAGTTTGCGTGTAGAGTGAGCGTTCTCGCTACGTTGTTTAGCCTTGGCTGTACCCTGGCGGTTGTTAGCCAGATATTGCTTTACATCCAAATAGATGGCGTGGTCGTTAGGCTCGATAGCGAAGACAGCATCATTGAGAACTACCTTCTTGCCGGTTTCTTGTCCGGCCATATTCAAAATACTAAGTTCCATACCTCTTATTTGTTAATAGTAACGATTGAATTTTTAGCACCCGGGATACTGCCCTTGACCATAATCAAGTTGTACTCGGGAATTACTTTGAGCACTACAAGGTTCTGCACCGTAACGCGGTCTGTACCCATGTGGCCACCCATACGGGTACCCGGGAAGATACGGCTCGGGTATGCACAAGCACCTACAGAACCGGGGGCACGCAGACGGTCGTCCTGACCGTGTGTCGATTGACCTACACCACCGAAACCGTGACGCTTAACAACACCTTGGAAACCTTTACCTTTCGATACACCGATAACGTCCACGTAGGAGTTCTCCTCGAACATGTCCACAGTCAGTGTGTCGCCCAATTTGAGTTCTTGTTCGAAGCCGTCGAACTCTGCGAGGTGGCGCATCGGTTGAACGCCTGCCGCCTTGAAGTGACCAGCCTCAGCCTTGTTGGTGTGCTTCTCGCTCTTGGGCATGAAACCTACCTGAACAGCCTGATAGCCGTCTTTCTCCACAGTCTTCAGTTGCGTAACAACGCAAGGACCTGCCTCGATAACGGTGCATGGGATATTCTTGCCATCAGCACCGAAAACGGATGTCATTCCGATTTTTTTACCTAATAATCCTGGCATTTTTGCTGTGATTAAATTTGTTTATTAGTTACTTGCCACTCTCGCCCGCGGGGCAGACTCATTCACCTTGCGATTACTTACGGCCTCTAACCGCGGGAAGTGACCTTATTTACAATTTTGCCCTTACTTACAAATTGCAATGATTAGACCTTAATCTCTACTTCTACACCGCTGGCAAGTTCCAGTTTCATCAGTGCCTCTACCGTCTTCTGGTTGGAGCCGTAGATGTCAATCAGACGTTTGTAACTCGACAACTCGAATTGCTCGCGGCTCTTCTTGTTCACAAACGTCGAACGGTTAACGGTGAAGATACGCTTGTGGGTTGGCAATGGAATAGGACCACTGACTACTGCACCTGTGGAGCGTACGGTCTTCACAATCTTCTCTGCTGACTTGTCAACCAGGTTGTGGTCGTACGATTTCAGTTTAATACGAATTTTCTGACTCATTGTTTTTGTTTGTTTTTGTTTGTTTTTGTTTGTTTTACTTGTCCTTACGGCGCTGCACACCCAAAGAGTCATTTGCTTGGATGACTCACGCCTTCAGGGTTAATTCTTTGGTTTCCGCTTCTTCACACACCAATGTCGCGCGAGCATACGAGGAGACTCGGGGGCATTACTCCCCTTGCGACCTTGCTTCGCCGACACCTAAGATATAAAGTACGCGGGTGCGTGCACGCTTGCACGCGTGAGTGAGGAGGTTTGAGGTGCGGAGCGGCCCTTTTTGCCCAGCCCTTTCGAACATTCACTCGTTCTACTTTATTGCCAAGGTGTGGTGCCGACGGTATTGCCGGCACCGCACCATAGTTTCATTATACCAAGTCAGCACGTCCGCCGCACTCGGTCAGCACAGCCTTGGCAATGCTGCTCGATACAGGAGCGTAGTGCGAGAACTCCATACTGCTCGTTGCGCGACCGGAAGTGATGGTACGCAGAGCGGTTACATAACCGAACATCTCGCTCAACGGCACTTTCGCCTTCACGATACGTGCACCGGTACGAGAGGTATCCATACCCTCTACCTGACCACGACGCTTGTTCAAGTCGCCGATGACATCACCCATACTCTCTTCGGGAGTAACGACTTCCACCTTCATAATAGGCTCCATCAATACAGGTTTTGCCTTTACGCAAGCATCCTTGAATGCCATCTGTGCGCATATCTCGAACGACAACTGGTCGGAGTCAACGGGGTGGAAACTACCATCGATGACCGTTACTTTCAGCGTATCAACAGGATAGCCAGCGAGAACACCGTTCTTCATAGCGGACTCGAAGCCCTTCTGGATAGACGGGATATACTCCTTGGGGATATTACCGCCCTTGACCTCATTGATAAACTGAAGTCCCGTGCCCTCGAAATCAGCGTCCACCGGTTCTACGCGAACTATCATATCGGCAAACTTACCACGACCACCGGACTGCTTCTTGTACACCTCGCGCAGTTCCACCGGTTGCGAGATAGCCTCGCGGTATGCCACTTGCGGGCGACCTTGGTTGCACTCCACCTTGAACTCACGTTTCAGACGGTCGATAATAATCTCCAAGTGCAACTCACCCATACCCGAGATGACGGTTTGTCCCGTCTGCTCGTCGGTCTTAACGGTGAATGTCGGGTCTTCCTCAGCCAATTTCTGCAAGCCCACACCGAGTTTGTCGAGGTCTGCCTGGCTCTTCGGCTCCACGGACACACCAATCACAGGTGCAGGAAAGTCGATGGACTCCAATACGATAGGTTTGTCCTCAGCGCAGAGGGTATCACCGGTACGGATATCCTTGAAACCTACACCGGCACCGATGTCACCTGCAGCAATGAAGTCAACAGGGTTCTGGTGGTTGGAGTGCATCTGGAAGATACGGCTGATACGCTCTTTCTTGCCGGAACGCGGGTTATAGACATACGAACCAGCCTCCAACTTGCCGCTATACACACGGAAATAGCAGAGACGACCTACATACGGGTCAGTGGCTATCTTGAATGCCAATGCGCACAGCGGGTCGTCATCACTCGGTTTGCGGCTGATGGGCTCGTCTGTACGAGGATCCACACCATCCACCTCGGGAGTATCCAGCGGACTCGGCAGGTATGCACACACAGCATCGAGCATCGTCTGCACACCTTTGTTCTTGAAGGACGAACCGCAGATAACAGGGAAGATGTGCATTGCGATAGTACCCTTGCGGATAGCAGCGCGAATCTCCTCCTCCGTGATAGTAGCAGGGTCGGAGAAATACTTCTCCATCAGTGCATCATCGAACTCAGCGCAGGTGTCCAGCATCTTGTCGCGCCACTCCTGAGCCTCTTCGAGCAGGTTGGCAGGAATCTCTTCCTCCACATACTCAGCACCCATCGTCTCGTCGTGCCACAGGATAGCCTTCATCTTCACCAGGTCAACCACGCCCTTGAATGTCTCCTCGCACCCGATAGGGATTTGGATAGGGCAAGGGGTAGCACCCAGCACATCTTTGATTTGGCGGACCACATCAAAGAAGTTGGCACCCGAGCGGTCCATCTTGTTCACGTAGCACAAGCGTGGTACGTGGTACTTGTCAGCCTGACGCCATACGGTCTCCGACTGCGGCTGTACGCCACCTACGGCACACAATGCCATCACGGCACCGTCCAAGATACGCAGCGAACGCTCTACCTCGACGGTGAAGTCCACGTGCCCCGGAGTGTCTATCAGGTTGATTTTGTACTTATTGCCGAGATAAGTCCAATATGTAGTCGTAGCAGCAGAAGTGATGGTGATACCGCGCTCCTGCTCTTGCTCCATCCAGTCCATTGTGGCTGCACCGTCGTGCACCTCACCTATTTTGTGAGTCAGACCGGTGTAGAACAATATACGTTCCGAAGTAGTCGTCTTACCGGCATCGATGTGCGCCATGATGCCGATGTTTCTGTTCAGTTTTAAGTCGTGTTTAGCCATTTTCTAATAGTCAAATATGCCGTTTTTGTACCTTATTTAATACGACATTAGAAACGGAAGTGTGCAAATGCACGGTTAGCCTCTGCCATACGGTGCATATCCTCCTTACGCTTGAAGGCACCACCCTGGTTGTTGTAGGCGTCCATGATTTCCGCAGCCAACTTCTCCGACATCGAATGACCACCGCGCTTGCGGGCGAAGTTAATCATATTCTTCATCGAAATCGACTCTTTGCGGTCAGCACGAATCTCGGTAGGCACCTGGAAGGTAGCACCACCGATACGCTTCGACTTAACCTCAACCAACGGGGTAATGTTGCTCAGAGCCTGCTTCCAGATTTCGAGAGCGGATTTCTCCTCGCTCTTCATCTTGTTGCCAACAGTCTCCAAGGCGGTGTAGAACACGCCGTAAGCGGTATTTTTCTTACCGTCGAGCATAAGGTGGTTCACAAACTTAGCCACCATCACCTCACCGTAAACCGGATCCGGCAGAATCACACGTTTCTTTGGTTTTGCTTTTCTCATTGTTGTTTTAGTTTTTGTTTGTTTGGCTGTCTATCGCTTCAGGCTCATTACGCATTGTGCATTTCACATTGTGCATTGAATTTGCCTTACTCAACCGATCAACCCATTTGAATCTGTCCCAACGTATGGAACTTTTAGTTAGTTTTTGTCAGTTTCAGAACTTCATTGCGCATTTTGCATTACGCATTGCGCATTACTTCTTTGCTTTCGGACGTTTTGCGCCATACTTGCTTCGACGTTGCAAGCGGTTAGCCACGCCGGCGGTATCCAGTGTACCACGAACGATGTGGTAACGCACACCCGGAAGGTCCTTCACACGACCACCACGTACCATTACGATACTGTGCTCTTGCAAGTTATGACCCTCGCCCGGAATATACGCGTTCACCTCCTTCTGGTTCGTCAGACGAACACGAGCCACCTTACGCATAGCGGAGTTAGGCTTCTTGGGAGTTGTTGTGTAAACACGTACACATACGCCACGACGTTGCGGGCAACTGTCCAACGCGGGACTTTTGCTCTTGTCGATAAGTTCTGCTCTTCCTTTTCTAACTAATTGTTGAATTGTAGGCATTGTAACTTGTTTAATTTGTTATTGTTTAATTATTTACGCTCTCTCCTCTCCCCGCACTGCGCACACATCGCACGCACAAGCACTTCAATCGCGAAAAAGCGTGCAAAGATACTGCTTTCCTGCGACATACACAAATGTTTCTGCAAAAAATCGCACTTTTCCTGCTCTTTTTCTGCAATTTACGTCCAAGCAGGGCTTTATCACCCCACTCTACCCATCCCCTATCCACACACTTCAACCCCGATTAAAGTTTCCGAAACACCCTTGTCAATCAGACAGAAACCCACACTCACTTCCTCCACTCCGCACACGTTTTCCCTACCCGCACATTCCACCCATTTGCTCAAATGAGCCTACTCACCCATTTTACAAATCGACTGCAAAGATAATACAAAATCGTCCCAAATCCAAATTTTTCTGCATTATTTTTGCATTTTCTCTGTAAGTCAGTGATAATCAATGTTACAAAAATCACCGTTTTTATCCCCCCCCCACATCTTTCTCCAAAAACATTCAGCCCACCTGTCAGCAAGCCAAAAGAAAGAACGAAACTTGGACAATAGCCAAAACCTTGCGTGCGCCACATGCACACAAGGGATTACATTCTCCGTTAATCACCGCCAATAAGCCGTTAATGCATAGTCAGGCACGAGGCTCCATTAAACCCATTAAAGGACCATTAAAAACATTGGGAAACATGTAATTATCCACAAATTTACACGAATTACACTATCGGATACAAGGCTCCGTTAATTGCCACCAATAAGCCGTTAATGCATTGTCGGGCACAAGGCTCCATTAAACCCATTAAAGGACCATTAAAACATTGAGAAACATGTAATTATCCACAAATTTACACGAATTACACTATCGGATACAAGGCTCCGTTAATTGCCGCCAATAAGCCGTTAATGCATTGTCGGGTACAAGGCTCCATATAACCCCATTAAAACATTGAGAAATATGTAATTAACCGCGAATTGACACGAATTACGCTATCACACTATCGGATACAAGACTCCGTTAATTGCCGCCAATAAACCGTTAATGCATTGTCGGACACAAGGCTCCATTAACCCCATTAAAATGCCATTAAAACATTGAGAAACATGTAATTAGCCGAAAATTAACCACGAATTACACTATCACACTATCGGATACAAGGCTCCGTTAATTGCCGCCAATAAGCCGTTAAAAACGTGCCACCACAACCCTACAAACAAGTAATGGAAGCCTCATTTCTTCAGCGGGTAATTTTCGGGTTCTTAACGGGTGGATAACGAGAAGATAACGAGAAGATAGCGGGTGGATAACGAGACAATAACGAGAAGATAGCGAGAGGATAGCATATTGTTACCATGAAGATAGAGGTTGCCCATATAGAGCAACCTCTATCTTCATAGAACCCCATCTTTTGGGACGCGACGCGGCTCGCGGCATCAGTACTTTCTATAAAGCCTCTCCTTTGGAGAGGTTGGAGAGGTCGTTGTTTTTTTGTGGAGTCTCCTACTTCACTTCCACACCGGTGATGGTGTATATCTTGTCGCCACGAAGGATATACACTTGTCCGTCGCGGAAGACTTTGCGGACAAGGTCGCCGCTACGGTTGGTATTGCCGGTATCGGTTTTGCTGTCGCTGTCGCCTTCGTCGTCGGAGATATTGTCAATATCCGTGGTCAGTTGCGTAGTGAACGAGCCGTTCTCCTCTGCCACCTTCTTCTCGTCGCTGTTGTAGGCAATGACGGTGAAGAAATAGTCCGTATCGGGTGTCAGTTGGTCGATATTGCAGTTCACCAGAGCACGCAAGGCGGCAGGTGCGCGACGCTGCGTGATGTTGCCTGCTTCGTCCACCGTGTAGGTGGCAAGGGTGTCTGTCATCTCGGCATTGCCGAACAAGGTGAGGATATAGTAGTTCGCCTGTTCCACGACAGTCCATGTTACCGTGGCTGCAGTAGCCGAAGGCGTAACCACGACATCCGTTATCTCCTTGTGAATATAGCCGGTAGTTACCTCTCTTGTCTCGCCATAGGTCGTGCCCGACGGGGTCTTGGCATACGCACGGTACTGGTAGGTGGTGTATGACCACGGTTCGGGTATCTCGTTGGTCATAACAGCCCCCTCGCTGACGGTGGTGGCTATATCGGTGGTGCCTTTGCGCCAACTCTCAAAGCCCTTCTGGATGATATTCTCCGTACCGGCTACCACAAAGCCGCTGAGTACCACATCAGCTTCACTCGTCTCGGCTCCCAAAGTCTGTACCGACGGTGCCACCAAGACATCGTCTTCGGCAGTAAGGAAGGTGACCCATTCACGACCGTCATCTGCCGTTCCGTAATAGATTTGCTCTTTGTAGAGACAGAAGGTACGGTAGTCGTAGTACTTGTCCTTGCTTAATCCCTCCAGACGGAAGACGAGGGTGGAGTCAGCACGGTCGGTGACCAACACGCGTTGCGGTTTGACGGTGGCAGGAGCGTCGCTGCGTTTCCACTCGAAGCCTATCTCGGTACGGCTCTCCATATCGCAGTCGATAGTACCGTGCAGGAACACCGACTTGGCGGATATACCGTCTGCCTCACCGGTGGAGAGGGTGATGGCTTTGGTGGTCATCTCCTGCCAGTCGCTGTAGATGGTTCCGCCCTCGGCGGTAGTCAGCAGACTGCGGTAGTAATAGCGTGTGTCAGGAAAGAGGTTGTTGATTTTCACCATGTTGTTGCTTACGCTTGCAATCTGCGTCTCGCTCTGCGACGTGCCATACTCCACTGCCTCTTCCACCAATGTGGCATCACCATAGTTGCTGCTTGTTGCCAATAGCATATAGGTCTGACCGTATTGCGTGAGGGTGGGGGTAGAGATAGTAACAGGCAAGGTGGCGATGTTTTGCGTCGTACTATATGCCAACCTCTCGTGCTCCGTGCCTTTGACAAAGACTTTGACATTTTCAAAATAAACAGACTGATAATACATATAATCACTATATTTTGAAGGTATAGAACTCCATCCAGAGGTTCCTGCAATCTGTCCGTGCAATCTTATGTAATATGTCTTAGTTTCTGTAGGGGTATAATGCCCTTCTAAAGAAAACCTCTTGTATGATGTGCAATAAAGAGATGTATCTTGAACCAATACAACGTTAAGAGAATTGGGCGTTACTGCATCACTAAGGTACATTCCCGCAGTCGTCCAAGAAAAACTCCTCACGTCCATATTAAAATAATACTGGATATTTGCTTCCAATTTTACTTCACAAATTAACCAGCAGTCCGCAGGATCTCTTTTATAATATGTACGATAGGTTTTACCCGTCTTTACACTATATGTGTAAAAACCTTCGGGGTCAAACTTACAAGTATTATTGGACTCAGAAATGATTCCATCATTAACTATACATATCCACGTATTACTATCATTGGGATTTACTTGTTTTGACATAATATAACGATTTACGTCCGTGTCAGCATCTCCTTCGATAAAAGAGCGGATAGCATATTGTGTATTCGGAACTAATCCACTCACGATAGTATCTATAGACAAAGAAGGAACTGCCTTGTCATAATACAGAACCTGAGTGTCATACGGTCTGTCTGAAAAAGATGTGCCTTTGCAATACTCAATACCATACCGCACATCAGTAGCATCACCGGCATCATACGTAATATGGCATTTTGCTTTTGTTTCACTATTTTGTAGAACTTGCAAGGATGTTTCTACTTCTTTTGTCTTACGTACTTTTCCCGTGCTATACGCAGTATCATTGCCGATAACAATAAAGGCACGTAGTGTATAGGCCGTATTTGGATGTAAACCAGATATAACAGTATCCAATCGTGCCGAAGAGTCTGTGTGGTTGATAGCAATAGTCTTGTACTCATTGTTCCATGAACTGCCTTCACAATACTGAATACCATTGATGCCTATGTTAGTGGCGTCGCCACAATCATACGACCCGACCACAGCCAACGTAGTTTGAGTTGTAGTAGCATCCGTTATAGAAATATCAACGGGCAATGTGCTATATATCCGTTTGTTGCGGATAGTCTGCAATACCTTACGACTTAATGATGCAGAAATACTAAATTCGTTAATGTCAATAATGTTGGAGGCTTTAGAATATGAGTATGGTATGCACCCATATATCCCTATAAGGTAATATTGGGTTTTTGCTGGGGTGAATATCCCTGTTATTTCCTCATATTCGGTACTTAGTGAGGAGCAAGATACTATAGTGGAATCGGATCCCTTATCGTCCTCCGTATTTACAATCAGTTTTATCTCAGGAGTGGCGTATGAACTCGAATCGTATCTTTTCTTGATATAAGTACTTATTTTATACGCCACACCGGCTTCGAGATAGACTTCATAGTAGAGTTGACCGATTGCTTCGCCGTAACCTCTTTTGAACGAGAAAACTCCGTTGGAGCAACTCCAACTGCCATAAGAATTTGCCGTTGCATAATCCTCTACACCGTGAGAAAAATCACCTCTATATACAATGCTGTCTGCCGGTACACTATCGCGTGTTTCGATGAACGTGCGGAAAGTGTATTCCGTGTTGGGAGTGAGTCCCGTAACAAGTTTGTCCAACTTGATGGTATCACTTATTGCACCTGTGGCTTGAATGGTATCTCGAACAGATGTTCCGACAACCTCATATCCATACCTTGTTACGTTAGTTACATCACCCCAATCGTAGTTGAACCTAACTCCTAATTTGGTTTGAGTACGAGTAGCGCATGTAGTAGTAGCAGTAATGGCTTGTGTCTTGCAAGTCTCTTTCTCGCTATAGGTGGTGTCGCCCTCTGCTGTTACCACATAAGCACGTGCGCAGTAGGTTGTATTGGGTTGCAACCCTGTAAGGACGGTCTCCAATCGTGCAGCAGAGTCTGTTTTGTTAATGGCAATAGTGGTATAATCCTCATCAAGAGATGTCCCTGTATTCCACTGAATACCATTTACACCTGTATTGGTAGCATCGCCACAATCATAACTGCCCGACAAAGATAGTGTGGTCTGTGTTTTACCATTGTTATATAGACTTACTCTAACAGGCAAAGTCTTCAAGGTCTGCTCATTAGTGATATACATAGGTATTTTCCCTGATAGTGGCGAAGATACCGAGAAATCATCAAAGTATATGGTATTGGCATAACTTGCAGGCCCCGGGTCTTTCATGTGACCATATAGTCCGACATAGTATGTTCCGCTTTCTGCAGGAGTATAAGTCCCAACAACCTCTTCATAGTCCGTGCTAAGTGTTTCTTTGGATACAATCGTTGTCATAGACGACGAATTGGCACTATTCCCTATACCGATTGCCATATCGGGAACGGTATATGAACTCGAAGAAGTTGATTTCTTGACACGAACACTAAATGTGTATTCTGTACCACCTATGAGATTCACACTATGGAACAGCCAACCATAAATTTGATAATAAGACCTACCTCCAAGTTGACACACGCCATTGTAACAATTCCACTGACCATAGGTAGATATAATTTGTTGTCCCCACTCGCTAATACCGTTAGAGAAATCTTCAGACAAGCCCGTATTTACAGAGTCACGCGTCTCTATGAAGGTGCGGAAAGTGTACTCCGTATCGGGTGTGAGTCCGGTAACAAGCGTGTCAAGTGTAATAGGATTGGTTATTGTGCCAGTGGCTTGGAGAGTGTCGGTAAACGGAGTCCCTACCACTAAGTAGCCGTATTTAACTATATTCTCAGCATCTCCCCAATCGTATTTCAGGCGAGCCTCTATTGTCTTTTGTGTGCTTGAAACAGCAGTAGCGGAAGAGGTGATGGCTTGCGTTGTGATATTAACTTCCGATGATTCTATCCTGCCATAAGGTGTTACTAAAAAGGCACGGAAACAATAGGTTGTGTTTGGAATCAGATTACGAACTATGGTATCCAATACAGCCGCTGAGTCTTGTTTGTTGAAATAGACCGTATCCACTTTTGAATCGCTATAAAATGAGCGCCCCGAGCAATAGATAAAACCATTGATGCCATTATGTGTAGCATCCCCTGCATCGTATTGTACTTTGATACCCAATGTCTTTTGCGTCTTTGATGTGCTGCTGACAGACAGTGCTATTCCCTTGGTCTGCGTGGATGTTGTTTCGCCATAAACCAGTTGTCCGTCGGATGTCTGTATGAATGAGCGCAAATAGTATGTAGCATTAGGTGTCAGCCCTGTAATGAGTGTGTCGGTTTGGATAACAGAGTCTGTGGCAACGTTGAGATATACCGAATTCGTTTTATCATTCGCAAATTCATAGTTTGTTGAGTACTGAAAACCATTTATACCGCTTTTGTTTTTGCCATATATTATCCACTGCACATCCATCGTTGTTTGTGTAGCAGTTGCTTCCTTGAACCGCCCAAGTCCGTAGGTAGAAATCGTATAATAGTCCCATATATTATGATTGCGATAAGTACTTACGGCTTCTTCGGGGACTATGACGATTGCGCTATATTTATAAAAAGAACTGTTCCCATAGTCATAGCAACTTGGTGGTGTGCTGCTTTGCACACATGCATATTTCAACCTGTAACAATCATCAAACGCCTCTTTGCCTATACTCGTTACACTGCTCGGAATCGTTACAGTGGTAAGATAATCCATATCGTAACACAGATAATCAGGAATAGACTCTACGGCATTACCAAAGACAAACGATGTAATGTTATCACCAATATTATAAAACGGGGCAGCAGAATAACGTGACCAACCATCGCATTTTTTTGCATTCCAGACAACGGATGTCAAGTTGGAGCAACCTCTGAAAGCATCGTCACCGATACTTGTTATACCTTCAGGAATGGTAATGGATTTCAGCAAGGTGCAATTCTTAAAGGCTTCATCTCCTATACTTGTTACACTACTTGGAATGACAGTGCCATCCGGTGCGGCAGTACTACACGCCAATATCTTGGTTTTTGTTGCATCTTCATAGAGGAAATAGCCATCCACACAACCATTCACCCCTCTTGCTCCCCACGGAGAACCGGTCGCGCTTCCCGAATAGACGATATTCAATATACCACTGAAAGCATTATATCCAATGCTTGTTACTGTGTTAGGAATAGTGACAGAGGCAAGTTGATTCATCTCATAACAGAGATACGCAGGAATCGTTTCCACACCATCTCCAAACGTGAATGATGTAATTTGAGTACGAATGCCATTAAATGGACTTGAACTATGGTAACCACTATAGTCGCGATAGTAAGAAAAGTCCCCACACGATTTTGCATTCCATACAACAGATGTCAGGTTGGAGCAAGCAGAGAAAGCATATTCCCCGATACTTGTTATGCTAACGGGGATAGTAACTGAGGTAAGACCTGTGCAACCAGAGAAAGCACTACTTCCAATACTCGTTACACTATTGGGGATAGTGACAGAAGTAATGTCAGAACAGCCCCGAAAAGCCTCTTTTGCGATACTTGTTACGGTATTCGGAATAGAAATATCGCCGTTCGCGGTCGTCGTGCATCCTAATAATTTCGTTTTTGTTGCATCCTCATAGACAATAGAGCCTTCCACATAACCATTTACGGCTTTTGCTCCCCATGGTGAACCAGTGGCAGTTCCGCTGTATACAATATTTGGGACATTCCCGAAAGCATAATAATCAATACTCTCCACACTATTCGGAATAGTGATAGAGGTAAGACCGGTGCAATCATAGAAAGCCTCCTCTCCAATACTCTCCACACTATTCGGAATAGTAACAGAGGTAAGACTCGTACAATAGAGAAAAGCGCGGTAACCTATATGTGTTACGGCATAGGTAATACCATTATGAGTTACTGCAGAAGGGATAGCAATAGATGTAATACCCACATAGTTAGGGTTGTTTTCCATACCCTCATACGTTACTGCCACTTCCTTTTCAGGCGTATCACGGACGTAATAATACAAATCTCCCTCTTGAAAGCGTTCTGCCCAGAGGGCGGTAGTGGCGAGGAAGAGTGCCACCATACATGTAAATAACTTTTTCATATCATTGTTTGTTTTTTAGCGGGCTGCCGATAGGCTCAGCAGTCCCAAATTTATACATAGTTTATAACCAACCGACTTAGAAATGATAGCCAAGCCGGATACTAAAGAACGGTGCAGGAACCAGTCCCGAGGTAGAGTACTCGCTGTCATCTTTGTCCGACCACGAGCGGGTATGCTCGGTGTCCTTTTTCCCGTTACGCGAGCGGGCATTCGTTGTCGTAATGTCATACTTTTCAACAGTGGTCTCGGAGGCACCACCAAAGACATAGAAATGCACCCCGACACTCATACGCTGCCAAAACATGGCTCCAAGACCAAACTGAAATGCACAATTGGCATACGCCTTGGACTTGATGACAGTGGAGCGGGTGACGGTATTATAAGAGTAATAATACTTGTTGGTTACAGCCTCCCAATCGTAGGTGCCATCGAACTTGTAGTTGGTTTCTTTGCAGACATTCAAGCCAAGAGCCGTTTCGCCCCAAACACTGATGTTCCCGAAGTCATAGCGATAGTTCACACCTGCCATAATGGGGAAATTGAGTATCTTGGGCGTGGTGCGCTTGTAGGAGTCATATTTGCTGCTGTTGTTGATGTTGTTGTACAGGGCTTTGCCTTCTTTGGTCAGTCCGTTGAACATCAGGTCGAAGGTGCCAAAGACCCCAAGTCCGCGCACAGGGAGGTCGTACTGATACTTGACACCCACATCGAAACCGGCACTAACGCCCGCGTCCGCCCATTTGCCGACAGGGAAGATACCTCCTCCATACACGGAGAATCCGTCTTTCTGTGCGAAGAGCGATGATGCGCAAGCCACCAATAGCAGGATAAAAATGTTACGTTTCATCGTTATTTGCGTTTGTTTTTGTTGGTACTATTGGCAGCAGGCTGCGTGGTGGTTGTAGTAGGCAGGACAACGGTGCCCGCCGGTGTGGCGGTTTCGGTGCGTGCCGCACTTTTGGTGGGTTGCCAGTCCGATTGCGCGGTTTCCAGCATAGAGAAATCCACGTCAATCTCCGCCGCTTTGGGCTGTTCCTTGATGCGTCCGCCCTCGATGTATCGGGAACGCGAAGTGAACGAGTTGTTGTTGGTTACGCCGCAACTCGTAAGCACCACCATGGTCATGCCCCAGAGCAGTGCCGTAATTAAAGAGTGTTTCATAACATAATGTTATTGGTTTGTTGAGCAAACGGCACCGGTATGCTCGGTTAGTATAAAAAACAAGCGTGGTACCTTATCTTTGCCCATCTTCTATTCTGAGGTTCCGGAATGACCCTGCACACAAAAACAAGCAACAACGTCCACGCCGAATATGTACAACACACTCACTATGAGTGTGACAGATACACATTCACAACGGACATTTATGCAATTCTTGTTCTTGGTGTGCGAAATTTTCCGGATTTCAGAATACCAAAACAAGCGCTGATAAACGCCTTTTATTAAAACTACATATTGCAAACGCTTACAAACGGTGGACGTTGAAGCGGTACAAGGTTGCGGCAGCCAACTTGTCAAATCTTGACTGACAACGCAAAGCCCACCCCAAAACAATCCCCAAACATAAGCGTTTGCGGTGCAAAAGTACAACAATTATTGCAGATATGCAAATTTAGTATACCATAGTGCGTATGACGACGCGAGCCGCGTCGTCCCCCAAGTGCGTAGCATCGTCATACAGTTTGTGCAAGACCGACCGCGGGCGGGGAGAGCACCTCGCTACGTCCACGAATTTGCGGGGCTGCCATAGCATCCGCGTCCACTGAGAAACATAACGCCAACGCCCAAGTAAACGTCCGATATTGTCGGCTTAATCACATACTAATCTCATACTAATCACATACTAATCACATACTAATCACATACTAATATCATACACTTAACCCGAGGAATACACGAGACGATATTGGCTCAGTCACTATGATTGGCAGTATTCCGGCGCAAGAATGTACGAAGCAGGAACGCACAGAAATAAGGGGAAGTGTAGAATTTGCCGTGCCCCATTCATAATCAGCGGCTTTTTGTCGGCATTACTCTTCCACTCTTCTAAAACACTATCAATCTTTCGTTTAAGTATAACAAATCACATTTTTTCATACTTTTTGCCCTGAGAAATCACATTTTTCCAAGCGCAAAAGGTAGTACAAAAGTATGACACTTGCAACTGCAGACGCGCAAAAAAGTGCATTGTTCTCTTTGGGCAAAAGGGGTTACGTTCTCCGTTAATTGCCGCCAATAAGCCGTTAATGCATTGTCGGGCACAAGGCTCCATTAACCCCATTAAAAGACCATTAAGACATTGAGAAACATGTAATTATCCACGAATTAGCTGGAAATTCACCTATTCTTTCTATCGTTTCATCTTCCTATCTTCCCATTCTCCATGCGCGAAAATGCCCCAAGTAGCCGCGATACGACTGCCACGACTGCCATATCCGCTGCCACTGTCCGGCATAGTGCGACGACTCGCAAACCTCCCCGATCCCACCAAAGGCGGGGGGTACAGATAAGACGACGCATAGGGGACGACGCGGCTCGCGTCGTCATGCGCCGCAGGCGCACTTTACCAATACTAGTTACTTTGATGACGCGAGCCGCGTCGTCCCCTATACATAGCGTTGTCCCCCGATAAGTTACTGAAACAAACCGACAAGGTCGTCAGCAAGAAATGTCTCTATGGGGATACCGTTGCTACCGACAATCACTGAGCGGTGCGGGTGGAACATTTCCTCAAAACGATGCAGCCCTGCAGTGCCGGCAATATCATTGCTCTTTACCTCAATGGCTACGATACGGGAGTTGCGCACCAGTACAAAATCCACCTCGTCATTTCCATCCCGCCAATAGAATACACGGAAATTGCCGGTATAGGCACAATTGATGATATGCGCACCCACGGCAGACTCGAAGAAACGTCCCCAGAGTTTACGGTCGTTGCGTGCCGCAGCAAAATCATAGTCGGAATAGAAAGACAACAATGCATTGTTGTACACCTGATACTTGGGTACAGACGCACGGCGACGGACTTGGTTCATCGCAAACTTTTGCAGCCCGCACACCATACCGCTTTGGTCAAGCAGGTCCAGATAGCCCGACAGAGTGGTCGTATTGCCGGCGTCTTGCAGTTGTCCTACCATCTTGGTGAGCGAGAGCAACTGTCCCGAACAGGCGGCACTGAGTTCAAACGTGCGGCGCAACAACGCCGGTTTGCCGATGGGACTGTCCATCAGTATGTCGTTGTTGATGGTGGCATCCACAATAGAACTGCGAATATAGTCGCGCCACCTATCCGGGTCATGGATATAGTCCGCCGCACCCGGGTAGCCGCCATAGTAGATATACTCGTCCAAGGTAACGCCAAAGGCTTCGTGCATCTCGGAGTACGACCAGTTGGGCATACGTATGACCTCAAACCGCCCCTTGAGGCTGTCAGACAGTCCCCGTTCCAACATCACACGCGAAGAACCAAGCAGCACTACTTTGATATTGGTGTCGCTGAATGTGTCTGCATCCCACTCTTTCTTCACGGCATCGCTCCAGCGCGGCAGACGCTGTACCTCGTCTATCACGAGCAGGAGTTCCGTGAGGTGTTCGATATGCATCTTGTTTCGTGCGGTAGCCCAGCACTCGCTTATCCATTCGTTGCCGGTTGTGGCGACATTGTCGGTGGAGAAATGCAGCCACGGAATGTCAGTGGCACGCAGCACCTGTTTGATAAGCGTGGATTTGCCTACCTGACGCGGTCCTTCGATGACCTGAATACACTTGCGCGTCTCACTGATACGCGACATAAGTATCTGATATTGTTTGCGTTCCATCACACTTGCACAAATTTACTCAATGGAGTGAGTAAAATTACTCAATGGAATGAGTTATTTTGTTTACCGCTGCAAAGTTACTGCATTTCAATCATATATACAAGCCCATATCGTATTTTCAGGGGAGTTACCGTACCTTGCAAGCACGGAAATGCCCCAGATACCCTCTGTATGACATATACGACTGAAAGCAGGCTTGATATTCCGCCGCACTCATCTCCCGCTGCAACCGCATTGCCCAATCATGCGTATGGAGATGGTATTTCGCCAACGTGCGGTGCGTGCAATGGCGGTAATGAGGATACACCACTGCCCCCAGAAACTCCAAGGGCGGTACACGGTGTTGCCTATCGGGCAGACTGACCGGCTGCAACACTATCTTGTGCGGGTGAAT
>CAKVBV010000023.1 GCA_934725535.1 uncultured Bacteroidales bacterium
ACAACTTTTATATTTTACACACAACCATACTCTACAGAAAAGAGACTGCCAAACGATACTTGTTAGACAGCCTCTTGCTTTAGTGGGGGACGACGCGGCCCGCGTCGTCAAAAGCAGTCCTTTTTCTGGAGAAGCGGTATTTCTTTCTTACTTGTTTGGCAGCCCCTAATAGGTCATAGTGTACACCGTCTGCGCCATGAGCGCAGGCACTGCTGCACACAAGCACAGCAAAAGCAGGAGCAGTTTCTTCATAGCCTGTCAATCATTACTTTACGTCTTTCACAAGGCGGACGGAGCGACCGGTGTAGGCATAGTTGGTGGCATTGACATTCGTCCAATACTGATTGCAATACATATAGAACGCATGCCCCTCATAACTGGGAGTTGACATCCAATAGGCACCATCCTCACCAATATACTTGGTCTCTGCACCATAACGCTCACCTGCACAGGGGAAGAATACCACGCCCTGTTTCTCAAACTCGGCGAAGTCACTTGTGGAATATACATTGTCAGCAAAATCCTCTTGCTTGTATTTGAGGAAGACTTCTGTTTCATAATCTCCGGTTCCCAGAATAACAAGCCCGTCGGGAGCATTGAACTCTGCAGGGAACAGCATCAGTCCGAGCACATCACCGACCTTCGCCATCGTCCAGCGGGTATGACGGAACAGGTACTCCCACTCCTCTATCGCCATAGTACGCCAAGTACCTGCTGCATCGTCACCAATGGCGTTGGTTCCCCAGTCCACAAAGGTACCTGCATAGTCCTTTTCGTTTTCGGAAGTGCTGATACCGAACTTGGTAGCGTCATTGTCGCTGCTCCAACCGAAGAGGTCTAACCACCCCTTGTCGGTAGTCGTGATATTGTCATTGGCTTTGCCCATGAAGTCGTACTGGTTGGCTGCAAAACGCCATGTCTGCGTGCTTCCCTGATACTGCAAATTGCCTTGCGAGAAGACAACCTTCGATGTGTCGGACACAGCAAAAGCCACAGGCTTGTAGTTACTATTGGTTGTGTTCTCGGGGTTGTTACCATTGCAGCCTGTCCACACAGCACAGAACACCGCTAATGCTGTGCACATCAATAATTTACTAATCTTCATTTGTATTGTTTTATGAGTTCTGTTTTACTTGTTTGCTTGTTATCTCAGTTTTGCACCGAACTTGTCCTCAAAAGTCTTCTGCAGGCGTTGCATGATGGTCTCTATCTGTTTGTCTTTGAGCGTGTTGTCAGCGTCTTGAAGTATGAACGACAACGCATAAGACTTCTTACCGGCTTCCAAGTTCTTGCCCTCATAGACATCAAACAGATACACATCTTTCAGCAGTTTCTTCTCGGTGTCTTTGGCAGCCTTGGCGAGGTCGGCGAACTGCACTTGCTTGTCCACCAGCAGAGCAAAGTCACGCTTTACCTCAGGGTACTTGGGCAGGTCGGTAATGACAGGTTTGTACTGCTTGTTGAGACGCAAGAGTTGGTTCCAATCGAGGTCTGCATAATACACAGGGTTGTCAATGTCAAATGCCTTGCGCAGGCGGGTGGAGACAATACCTATATACCCGATTTCCTTGCCGTTGGGTGCCTTGATGAGCAGCCCGTCGGGGCACAACTCGTTCTCCAAAGGCTCTAATACGCAACGCGATACGTCCACTCCGAGACGGCGCAGCACATTATTCACATAAGCGTGCAACTGATAGAAACTACACTTGTCGCCCTGGTGCACCCAACTCTGCAATGTCTTGTTGCCTGTTATCCACAAGGCGAGGTGCGGCTCCTCGGTATATGCGAACAGCGGGTCCACTTCCCAATTCGGGTCTTTCTCTTTGCGTGCAGCCACTTTCGCGCTGTCATAGTGGTAGCAATTGCCAAACTCATAGAACTTCAAGTCGGCGTTCTTGCGATTGGCATTGCGCTGTATGCTCTCCAGACCGCCAAAGAGCAAGGTCTGGCGCATGACACCCAGGTCTTGGCTCAGCGGATTGAGTATCTTGACACAGCGTTCCAACGGGTACTGCTTGAGCCCGTCGTAGTAAGACACTTTCGTCAGCGAGTTGTTGAGTATCTCATAGAATCCCTGTGCCGACAACTGCTCCGAGATACGCGTCTGCAGTGCCACGGGGTTGGGCTTGGGACTGTAACTGAGATTGGTGTTCACCTTCTCGGGGAACTCCACATTGTTGTAGCCGTAGATACGCAGGATGTCCTCCACTACATCGCACTCGCGCTGCACGTCCACACGGTAACGCGGCACGCCGATATGCCAAAGGTTGCCCTCACGGCTGTAAATCTCCACCTCAAGGGCACGCAGTATGGTCTCTATCTCCTCGGCACTCAACTCCTTGCCTATCAGAGCATTCACGCGATGAATATCCAAATCCACCTGCCACGGCTCGAAGTATGTCTGCCCCTCGTCGGTAATCTCCATGGCAACCTCGCCGCCTGCCACCTCTTGGATAAGCAGAGCGCAACGCTTTAATATATATAAGGTGTTGTTGGGGTCGCAGCCGCGCTCGTAACGGAAACTGGCATCGGTACTCAACTGGTGGCGGCGCGCCGTCTTACGGATACTGACGGGGTCAAAGTACGCGCTCTCAAGAAATACGTTCTTGGTCTGCTCGGTGATACCCGACTCCAAGCCACCGAAGACACCGGCGATAGTCATCGGTTCCTCGGCGTTGCAAATCATCAGGTCTGCCGATGAGAGGGTGCGCTCCACCCCGTCGAGAGTGACGAACTTCTCGCCCTCGCGGGCATTGCGGACGTGAATGGTATGCCCTTTTATCTTGTCGGCATCAAACGAGTGCAGTGCCTGCCCCATCTCGTGCAGCACAAAGTTGGTAACGTCCACCACATTGTTGATGGAGTGCAAGCCGATGGCATTGAGTGACTTTTTGAGCCAGTCAGGCGACTCCTTGACGGTAACACCCTGTATGCTCACGCCCGTATAGCGCGGACATGCCTGCGGGTTGTCGATGGTAACGGTGATGGGCAGGTTGTGGTTGTTCACACGGAACGCGTCCACACTCGGTTTGGTGAGGGCTATCTCCTGACCGTGCGCCTTGTAGTAAGCGTACAGGTCGCGTGCCACACCATAGTGGCTTGCCGCGTCGGAGCGGTTGGGCGTGATGTCTACCTCGATGAGGGTGTCGTCCTCTATGTGGAAGTACTCCTTGGCGGGCATACCCACAGGCGTGTCGGGCGGCAGCACCATGATGCCGTCATGGCTGGTGCCTACCCCAATCTCGTCTTCGGCGCAAATCATGCCAAGGCTCTCCTCGCCACGGATTTTGCCGCGCTTGATGGTGAAATGCTCATCGCCTTGGTACAGCACAGTACCGATAGTAGCCACGATAACTTTCTGACCTGCAGCCACATTGGGAGCCCCACAGACTATCTGCAGCGGCTCGGCATCGGGTGCCACGCGCGTGGTGGTGATATGCAGGTGGTCGGAATTGGGGTGCGGCACGCAGGTGAGGACTTCGCCTACCACCAAGCCTTCCAAGCCGCCCTTTATAGTTTGTACCGTCTCTACCGTACCGACCTCCAAACCAATGGAAGTCAATATCTTAGCCACTGTGTTGGCATCATCTGTGAGTGCCAGGTAGCGTTTCAACCAATTGTAAGATATATTCATACTCGTATTCTATTGTCTGTGTAACATTTCCAACCCGCAAAATTACACAAATTCTTGCGATTACACAACATCATCATACAAAACGCATTATATTTATAGAAGAACAGGCACACCGATTATCCGTGATAGGCAACGCCATTTACCATATTCACACGACCATAAGTATCGCAGTATATTTTCCGCATATTAGTTACCTGCTTATATGCCTGCTTCACAAAAACGGAAAACTTTTCAGCATATCTACAAGACGCAAAGTACTAATTTACAACACGATACATTTTTATTTCAGACAACTTTTTGCTTCTGTTGATAACTTTTCTTTCCATTTCTTTGCACACTTTATGAATATATCGTACCTTTGCAGTCTCTTTTCTGTACACACTACACGAAAAGGCATTATCACGAAAATAATTAACATCAGATACACTTACATATACTATGGAAGAAAAAGTTTACACCCAAAAGCAAGCAGAAGAGGCTTCTGTCAAGTACTTCGGTGGTGATGAATTGGCAGCGCGTGTGTGGAGCACCAAGTATGCGCTGAAGGATTCGTTTGGGCATCTCTACGAACTCACGCCGGATGATATGCACCATCGTCTTGCACGCGAGATTGCACGTATCGAGAAGAAATATGCCAACCCCATGTCGGAAGAGGAGTTGTTCGAACTCATGCGCAACTTCCGCTACATCGTCCCGCAAGGAAGCCCCATGACGGGTATCGGCAACGACTACCAGGTGGCGAGCCTGAGCAACTGCTTTGTCATTGGTGTGGACGGCAACGCAGACAGTTATGGTGCTATCATCAAGATTGACGAAGAGCAGGTACAACTCATGAAGCGACGCGGAGGAGTCGGACACGACCTCAGTCATATTCGCCCATACGGCAGTCCTGTCAAGAACTCTGCGCTGACCTCCACCGGACTTGTGCCGTTTATGGAACGCTACAGCAACTCCACACGCGAGGTGGCACAAGACGGCCGTCGGGGTGCACTTATGTTGAGCGTCAGCATCAAGCACCCCGACAGCGAGGCGTTTATCGATGCCAAGATGGAGCAAGGCAAAATCACGGGTGCCAATGTGTCGGTGAAGATACACGACGACTTTATGAAAGCGGCTATTGCTGGTGAGATGTATCAGCAGGAGTATCCTATCTTTTCCACGAATCCGCTATACACCAAGCAGATTGATGCCAAGCAGTTGTGGAGGAAAATCATTCACAACGCATGGAAGTCTGCTGAACCCGGAGTGCTTTTCTGGGACACCATCATCCGCGAATCAGTGCCCGACTGCTATGCTGACCTCGGCTATCGAACCGTCAGCACCAACCCTTGCGGCGAGATTCCGCTCTGCCCCTACGACAGTTGCCGTCTGTTGGCAATCAACCTCTACTCGTATGTCAAACACCCCTTCACACCGCAAGCAGAGTTTGATTTCGACCTTTTCCGTCGCCATGTAGCAGTAGCGCAACGCATGATGGACGACATCATTGACCTCGAAATGGAGAAAATCGACAAGATTCTACTCAAGATAGCCTCCGACCCCGAGTCGGACAGCGTGAAGCGTACCGAGCGCGAACTATGGGAGAAGATTATGAAGAAGACCTCACAAGGGCGTCGTACAGGTGTCGGCACCACGGCAGAGGGCGATATGCTGGCGGCGATGGGCTTGCGCTACGGTAGCGACGAGGCTACGGCTTTCTCTGTAGAGGTACACAAGACCTTGGCTCTGGCTGCCTATCGGAGCAGCGTGGAGATGGCTAAAGAGCGCGGAGCGTTCAAGGTCTATGATGCCAAACGCGAAGAGCAAAACCCGTATATCCTGCGCATCAAAGAGGCAGACCCCGAACTGTACAAGATGATGACCCGATATGGTCGCCGCAATATCGCCTGTCTCACCATCGCTCCCACGGGTACTACCAGCATTATGACGCAGACCACAAGCGGTATCGAACCGGTCTTTATGCCTGTTTACCGCCGCCGCCGTAAGGTGAACCCCGGCGACAAAAACGTGCATGTGGACCTTGTGGACGAGGTCGGCGACAGTTTCGAGGAGTATGTAGTCTTCCACCACAAGTTCATCACGTGGATGAACGCCAACGGGCATCCCTACGACCCCAACCACCGCTACACCTCCGCCGAGGTGGATGCCTTGGTACAGGAATCGCCTTATTACCACGCCACTGCCAACGATGTGGATTGGCTCGCCAAGGTGCGTATGCAAGGGGCTATTCAGAAATGGGTGGACCACTCTATATCCGTAACTATCAACCTGCCCAACGATGTCAGCGAGGAGTTGGTCGGGCAACTCTACGAAGAGGCATGGAAGTGTGGTTGCAAAGGCTGCACCGTCTATCGCGACGGCTCACGCACGGGTGTACTGGAAGGTATCAAAGAAAAGAAGAAAGAGGACAAAGACGACAAGGACGACAAAAAGGACGACAAGACCTGCGTATGCTTCGACAACAAGGTGCGCGTACGCCCTGCCGAGTTGGAGTGCGATGTAGTGCGCTTCCAGAACAACAAGGACAAGTGGATTGCGTTTGTCGGACTGAAAGACGGTCGCCCGTACGAAATCTTCACAGGGCTGGCAGATGATGAAGAGGGTATCTTGTTACCCAAGTCTGTCACCAAAGGCAAAATCATTCGCGTTGTGCAAGAGGACGGAACCAAACGTTATGACTTCCAGTTTGTTAATTCGCGCGGCTACAAAACCACTATGGAGGGCTTGAGTTACAAGTTCGACAAAGAGTTCTGGAACTATGCCCGCCTTATCTCCGGTGTCTTGCGCTATGGTATGCCTATTGACCAGGTAATCAAAATGATAAGTGGTCTGCAAATGGACTCGGAGACTATCAATTCTTGGAAGGTCGGCGTAGAGCGTGCATTGAAGAAATACATACAGGACGGCACAATCGTGCAAGGACAGGTATGCCCCAACTGTGGTCAGCCGCTCGTCTTTGAAGAGGGCTGTATGCACTGTCGCGAATGTGGCTACAGCAAGTGCGGAGGATAATCCATTATATATCATATAATTGCGATAGCGGGGTGTAATGCCCCGCTTTTTTATGTTTACCAACTTTGCTTCGGAGGTGATTCGAAGGTGATTCGAAGGTCGTTCGAAGGTGGTTCGAAAAATGTTCGGTTTTCTATGCTACTGACAAGTTACTGACAGGCTACTGATATAACACCGACAAACTGTTTTCTATACAGAAAGTCAGGGCTAACCAACGAGAGGATAGCAGTCTGAGATATTTTTCACAATATCTTAACATCTTGGCTTGTGTATGTGTCGCAAAAGTTGTAACTTTGCGGTGATTTTGTATGAGCGGTACGTTGTGTCTCTATCCGATATGATATTACCTATCGTCAATACTATCGATTGTCCCCATCACCTCTACACAAAGTAGAGGCAACATACATCCATACTACCCGTGTGCTATGGCGCATGCGCAGTATCAAAGTATTAGTAAACTGTAAAAATATCAATATAATGAAACAATTTAGACTACTTCTCACCATCCTCACCCTACTCGCTATAGGGAGTATGAATACTTGGGCAGAGACTCTGACTATATCCGGAGCATCATCCGGACATAATGCCCCATGGAGCACTTCTTATGGAAATGGAAATGGTACTTCCATAACAAGCGGAGGTTCATCTATTGGCATAACATATACGAATACAACACGTATGTCAACAGCCATACAAATCAAAAAAGGAACCTCCAATGGTTTCTATAGTACTACCTTCCCTGCTAATAGCGTCATTACAAGTATAGCCATTACTTCAAAGACAAATAGTGTAACACTATACGTTAGCAAAGATGGAAAAAGTTGGGGAACAGGCGCAACTATCAATAAAACAACCACTAAGACATATACTGCAGCTGATGGTTACTTGTATTTCAAAGTTAATGCAACTTCTTCATATGCACAGATAACATCTATAGTCGTTACCTACGAGGCTACTGCTTCCTGCACCACTCCGACTTTCGCAATAGCCGACAAGACTATTTCGCTGTCTGAAGCCGAGACGGGCGACTATGATATGTCCTCCAACCTGACCATCAACAAAGGCGGTTCTACGGGGGCGATTACGTACTCTTGTGATAATTCGGATGTGGATATAATGGGTGATAAATTTCAAACAATGGATGCCGGCACCTACACTATCAATGCCACTATGGCAGCCGACGCTACATACTGCGAAGCCACAACATCATTCACTATCACCGTTCAGTCTGCACCTTGTAACGCCTTAACAACACCCACCGGACTGAACACATCCAATATCACGGCTACCACTGCAGACCTGTCGTGGACGGCAGTTCCCAACGCTACAGAATACAAAATCACGTATGGCGATGCAGAGAACCCCGGAACAAAGCAGGCAACCGCCACCGGTACTACCTATACACTCACTAACCTCACACCCAAAACGGGCTATATCTGGGCAGTGAAAGCCATAGGCGACGGGGCTACCTACTGCGACAGCGAAGACAGCCAATCAGGCGACTTCACCACTGCTGCCCCACCCCAATACACCATCACTTGGTCAGTGAATGGCACTACTACCACTACGCAAGTTACCGAGGGTGATGCGATTGGTACATTGCCTGCAGACCCGTCCGCACCGAGCGGCTGTTCGGACAAAGTGTTTGTCGGTTGGAGTACCACCAACATCGGTGCAACACCTACCAACGATAAGCCGGATTTCATCACAGCCAACACCATACCCACAGGCAACACCACTTACTATGCTGTATTTGCTACGAAAGCAAATACAAGCGGAAGTCAAGACATTGTATTTAATGTTGGGGATATTGCTGCAGAGAATAACTGGAATAGTGGCACACAATACTCCAGTTATACCATTGCACCAATTACCATTACGTATTCAGGTGGTGTCAATGATGGTAAGTATTATTCTGACGATTCTTGGCGCAGTTACAAAAATGGTAGTGTTGTGGTAAGTGGAGGTACTATTTCTGAAGTAATCTCGTCTCCAGAGAAGACCTTTACTAAGCAAACAGATGGAACATGGAAATATACAGGGACTGCAACAGTTAAATTTACTAAATTTACCATTAAAACTACGGCTGCCGGTTCCTCCTACACCGATTATATCACCGAGTGTGTAGATTGTACCGACCCTGCAGAAGCATTGGCATTGACCTTGTCGCAGGAGACAGCCAACTTAGGTCAGGACGGCAACGCTGTAGTAACCTTTAGTACCACAGGTGGTAATGGTACCGCGGTTACATACGCTGTTACACCCACCACAGGTGCAACGCTCAACGGCACCACTATCACATTTACGCAAGAGGGTACATACACGCTGACTGCTTCGCAGACATACACCACCACCGGTGGCACAACCTATTGTGGCGGAACAGACAGCAAGAAAATTGTAATCACCAAAACTCCGACATTATACTTCACCACCACGCCTGCTGACCCGATAGAGTTCGCCGAAGTTGAGTGCGGTGGCAATACCCCGCTAAGCCAGAAGCAGCAAATCAGTGTACAGGGATATAACCTGACGGATGATGTTACCGTTACCGTAACAGGTGCCTACAAAATTGCCCGTACAGAAAGTGCTTCTTTGGATGATTACACTACGAAAGTAGAACTTACAAAAACCACAATGGGTAGTATCAGTACTACCTACCAATCGGTTTATGTGCTATCCTGTCCTCCTGCACAAAGTACTACAGCCACCACGGGGACTATTACCTTTACCACTACCGGCGGCAACACATTGACGGTAAATCTCTCCACGCCCACTGTTACATGCCGTGAATACACCCTCACACTCTACGACCGCGGCAGCACGACCACTTTGGGTAACTACTATGCAGGTGCGGAAGTACCGCAGCCCGCAGATCCGGAAGGCGTATGCACCGAACCGATCAACTATGTCTTCGACGGCTGGGCAACCGCCGAGGTGGCAGAGGGCAGCACTACCTATACCAAGGTCTCTTTCCCCTACACCATGCCCAAAGCCAACACCACCCTCTATGCGGTGTACAAGTACGAGGGGAATACCGTATCGGATACACGATTTAGGAGAGGAACATTGGATGATTTGGTAGATGCGCAAAAAGTAGTAATAGTAGAACAAGACGCAAAAAAAGCCCTCAATTCCAAAACATACCAAAGTTATTATCTTACGGCTACGGATGTTACCATAAACAATGATTTGATCAACGTAACAAATGATGCGTTAATATGGGAGACCAGAAAGGATGGTGACAAGTATTCTTTTCTGCAAAATAGCAAATACTTAAATATAACAAAATCTTCTACTCACTACAATCTTACTGTTACATCCACAAAGGATAGTTGGAGCATAGCCGCATTTGGAACAGGCTATAGCCTGCAAAATACCACTTATACGGGCTACTATGCCGTATATAATTCTAAATATTCTGAATATACGGCAGACGATGCAGCATATGCATTGCAGTTTTATGTACCTGACTTTGTTGCAGAATACACCACTGCCCCCTCTTGCAGTCCGTTTATAGAGGGAACGGATGATATTACGGTAACATCGGCAAAGGGCATTTGGGTAGAAGCGGTAGAGCCGCTGAATATCACGGCAACCAATCTTGACAAGAATGCTGACGGAGCCAATGTAACCATTACCGCCACATCTCTCACCGACGGTTTTACCCTCAAAACACAGGGAACCAATGGCAGCGGCAGCCGGTCGGTACCACTCGCAACCGGCTATAGCAACAGCACATACAACGCCAACTTGACGGTGGTCTATACCCCGACGGCGGACAACATCATCGAAGAGGGCAAGATTGCGCTGCGTGTCTATCGTACCGGCGGCACGACTACCTACGCTACGGATACTATCATTGTGCGCGGTCGCTCCCTGCCTGCCGAGTTCGTACTGGCAGCCAAGACCGCCGATGGTTGGGTGGCACTCCCGAGCGACTTGGATACAGGCTCCTCTTCCTCTCTCAAAGCCCCCTACTCTATCAGCGTGGACGATGAGACCAATCCGACCAAGGCTACCGAAGCGCCCAAGACCGCTGTCTATAGCGCAGCCGACCGCAGTACCAAGAACACAGCGGCTACAGGCATACGCCTGAAGAACGCCGGCGGTCTGTACTTGCAAGGCTCTACCGCCCAAGGCACTACCAATATATGGTTGTCCGCCAACAACAGCGAACAAGCCCAGTCGTGGGAACTGCGCAGCAGTGATTTCGTCAACTACTTTGTGCGCCTGCAGGCTGCAGAAAGCGGACGCTACCTCTCCTACGATGCCGCGCAAGGAAAGATAGGCAACTACAAACAACAAGGGGCGTTGCGTCTGTTACCTGTAGAGAAGACTTGTGTGCGCTACGATGCACCGGCGATGGATGTGTTTGCTTTGAAATCGTCGGCTGTTACCCTGCGTTGGCTGGCTATAGAAGGGGCTACAGACTATGAGTACAGCACAGATGGCGAGAGCACATGGATCGATTGTGCCAACCTCACCGCCACAGCCACCGAGGTCAAGTGGACACTCGACGGACTGACAGCCAATACCAAGTACACCCTCTATGTCCGCGTCAAAGTGGCAAGCGGGGAAACCAACTGCTCGGCATCTGACAGTGAGACCTTCACTACCCCCGACTGCGACGATGTACCTACCGAACTGAAAGCCACGACGGATGCCAATAGTGCCACCATCACATGGCAATGCAATGCCGCTACTGCCACCGTGAAGATATATTCCGACGCACAGGGTGAGACGGAGGTTACCTCTCAGACCAATACTACTTCGCCTTGCACCATCACCGACTTGGTAGCAGGAACGAAATATTACTACCAAGTGTTTGCCGACGGTTCGTGCGGTTCGGCTATTGCCCACTTCACTACAGAGTCAGCCGATGTAAGCATAGTGGAATGGGGCAAAGACTACGTAACTGTGGATATCAATACCGATGTGGACGGTGTCAGCCTGGTAGTAGAGAACCAAGTAACACACCGTACCGGCACAGGCAATGTGGCAGACGATTTGTTCTTTAGCAAGTACTACGAGGCTACAGGAAACGTGAAATTGGTAGGGCTATACAACGGCACTCATGATACCATTTCATTAGAGAATATATGTATATATATTGGACGGGAAGCCAATGGGAGCACAACCAACGATAAATGGACTACAAAGATACCGATGCAGTCCTTTGGCAGAAAAAAGACAGGCTTTATTGCTCCTGATGAAGAAATCATACTTTGGAGTGAGGGTAATAGTTCGCAAGATAACACTATAGCAGAATGCGTCGCAGGTAAGATGGATGTTAACATTATGGAAAAAGAAAAACTGATTTCATTCGGAGGTCGTCAGAGCATTGTGCTTACAAGAGGTGATGAAATCATTGATGTTATCGGGGCTGTTTCTACTTCAGACAAAGACATCACCAAGTCATTCCCTGTAAAAGCAGACTGCAATCCTGCATGGGGAGATATTACAGAAAGCAGTGCGGATGCCAGAACTTGGTGCGGTACGGGATATTCCCTTGACGACCCGACACAAGAGATTGAATTGTCTATGAACCGCTGTCTGCTTGTCCGCAGCAACAAGGTAAAGTCAGGTGTCAACGCTGTGGCTAATAATGTAGGCGCATTCAACACATTAACCAAAGACGAGTGGTTAGGACGACAAGTAACGGAAGGCGATGATAACGGTGTTACAGAATCCTGCAAAGGATTTGCCCACGTGGCGGACTTTGACTATGACGGTTATTATGCTACTTATGACTCCATTACTTCGCTGACAGACTTGGGTAGTGACGGGAAGCGTAACCCTGACGGTACGTTCACCATACCCGTATCACGATTGGATACTATGGCTTGCACCAACTTCCGTATTCTGCTCAAGAAAGACGGGGCAGTCATAGCACAAGAAGACCGGAAAGTGCCTATCATCGTGGACAAAACCACCAACACCAGCGATGCAGACTACTTCCTCCCGCGTCTGACCGTGAAGACGTGCAAAGAGTGCGATGTTATTGTGCGCGAGGGCGTGCTGTTGGAGCATACCTCCGACTCATTGCTACAATTCAACAATATGGACATCTACACGGGCAGCCGTCTGAAACTCAGCGACAGAAGCATGACCGTGGACGAGGTACGTATGCACGCCACCAATGACAATGTCTCGTATGCCATACTCAACAACAGCAGCGAGACCGGTGCCACCATATCCATCAACCAAGTAGTGCATATCAAGCGTATAGACGGACGCTACTGGTACCCGTTCTCCCTACCCTACGACTGCAAGATAGCGGACATCCGTCAAATCAACGGTCAGTCGTTAGGCGTATTCGGTGTAGATTGGGGTATCAAGTACTACGACGGACAGCGTCGTCAGCAGGACGGCAACAGTACCACCGCACCAGGTGAGGTGTCCGTATATTGGACGATGATGGATGCCAATGGTACGCTGGAAGCCAACAAAGGCTATATCATAGGATTGTTCGGACCTGACGAGTCGCTGATGCAATCGGTATGCTTCACACCTACTATGGAGAGCAACTACACAGAGAGCGATGAGAGCAAAACCACGTCCGTACAGAACTGGTACACCGACAACCTCCAGACCACAGAACCGCGTCATCACGGTTGGAACTTTGTGGGTTCACCTTATATCTCGCTGTTCGGTTCGACAACAGAAGGCGAGGGACTGTACAACACCTCTCTCAAGATGGGCTATACCGATGGCAGTGGCACACAACAGGATGCCGACCATGTGTACGTGTCTATTCCTGACCCGGGTGATGCCAACACCTATACACAGGCATTGGCATCGGCTACGACCTTGAAACCCTTTATGGCATATTTCGTACAGGCTATAGACCCGACAGACGGGGCATCACACAACCTTAACCTGACCTACAGCAAGAGCAACCGCAGTCTGCCTACTGCCGCACCGCGCCGTACACCGAGTGACGAAGAAAAGACCATATTGGCAGAACTGACTATCACCAACGGGGCACTTACGGATAATGCCGGTATTTTGGTCAGTGACCGCTATACTACCGATTACGAGATTGGCAGCGACCTAACCAAGATGTATGCCACAAGCAGCAAGCCTCAACTCTACACCACCGATATAAAGTCCGGCAAGATGGCATACCAGTCGTTGCCTGATGTGAATGCACACAACGTGCCTCTCGGCATCTATGTGCCTGCCAAGGGCGACTATACCTTGTCGCTCAACAGGTATGCATCCGAGGTAACAAGTGCAGAAGCCGTATATCTGCTGTATGATGGTGCTATCGTGGCAAACCTGCTCTACTCTGACTACGACATTACCGCCACCGCCCGCGGACAAGTAGCAGGGTATAGCATTGATATTCGCCGCTCACACAGCATCGCTACCGATACAGAGAATACCAATGCCGATGCACCGCATATCATAGTCCATGATGGTTGGCTCACTATGGACAATCTACCAGCAGGGGCTACGGTACAGGTGTATGATATGCTCGGACGACTGCTGACAGACCAAATAGTCGATAAGACAACGCTAACTATGCCGATTGCTACCACCGGTGTTTATACCATCTGTATTACGGCAGAGGATTATCACTTTGTAACCAAGACTATCATTCGCTAAAATATGAACCAGTTAAAAAATATCGCTATGAATAGTCCCTTGTATATATATCGCCACGTGTGCAGCAGTATAATCATCGCGCTATGTGTTTGTACATCCACCATGCAGGCACAGCAGAATGTGCAGTTGGTACAGGATATGTACTCCACCTCCGCCTATATGGGAAGTACAGACTGTTACAACGCCGATGATGCCACTCGTGTGTCAGGACTCAACGGCAGTATGGCATCGTCATGGACACCTGCCAACAACGGGTATATGGTTACCCCTGTAGGTGCCGGCTACTCGGGCGGTGTAGGCTATGCCAACGGTTATATCGGCAGTACCAAAGGCGGACCCCATCGCGTTTCCCCGGGTGGCGGTTTGGGAGAACCCGGTACACCTGTGGGCGATATACCTGTGTGGTTCTTGCTGCTGCTGGCAGGCGGGTGCGCTGTGGCTATACACCGCAAGACATCCTCCAAATCACCGGCACGCTGAGGCATATTGCTATGCCCACAGCATCCCTTGGATTCCATGGTAGTTAATCTGCCATGGAATTTTTCGTGGGTTACTCGGAGGCACCTTTGCCTCCGACGAGAGAACTTTCGCTCCCTCCACCACCCTCTCGGGCAGTATTTCGTACGTCAAAGATCACGGGCTGCTTACGTCTGCAGCCTACCGGATTCAACACCTTGAATCACGATGCAAAGGTACTACATCTTCAGAGGGCATTGAGCGTTTCTGGCACTTTCTGTTACTTTCCGGCGCGATTTGGTGCGATTTGGTAGTTTCTGTCACTTTTCTTTTGTAACCCATTGGATAATAATATATTTACTACACATATACACTGCCGGTTATGATATTCCACCACAACACATACACTTTCTTCACGAAAAACACGTAAGTTCGATATAACCGGCAGAAAGTTACTTTGTAGGTCAACAAACGTAACAACAGATAATTAACACGAAATACCGCGAATGAGCCATTAGTTTGCGCAGAATAAACATACGTGCCACATAGATAGAATGACCTCATCGTTCGTACCACATAACGGACTCCTGCCAACAGGAATGTTATATTTATCACGCCTATTATTTGGCGGTGTTGTAGGGGGTGAGGCCGGAGTCGGGGTCGGAGTTGGTGAGGTGCTTGGTGGTGTGCTTGGAAGTGCCTGATGGAGTCTTGCCGCGCGAGAAGTAATATGTGAATGTCCACGCTATCAGATTGCGGAAATTGTTCCAAACCGTTTCCTCGGAATATGCAAAACGATGAGCACTATGCACACCCTCTTGGGTACCGCTCTGAATACCTAATACGGGGGCTATACTATGGCTCTGGGTATTTGATACGGGGGCTTGACTATAGTTTGGAATGTTTGATACGGAGACTTGACTATAGTTTGGAATGTTTGATACGGGAGTTTGGCTATCGCATTGAATATCAGCGTATATAACAGACGGATGGGGATTGTAGATGTAGTTGAGGGCGACGGAGATATTTTGGTATTTGTATTGCACGGCGGCGGTCATCTGAAAGCCGGATTTGCAGTAAAGGTCGCCATTGACAGTGGTGACCGGCAGGTTGCCATTCCATGATATTTGCCAGTTCTTGGGCGTGAAATGCACACCAATACCTGCGTTGTGCATGCTGTGACGGATATGGCTGTTAGGCGTTATATAGTTGGAATACAGATAGTTGTAATACGGTTGGATATTCAGCCACGGAAGCGGTTGGAGTTTCATCGCCAAGGACGCGCCCGCCTCGTGGGTGTTGTCGATACGAGTGAGCCGCTGCACAGCGTCCGCCCCGTCGAAAGTCAGCACGGGCATGTTCCGATGGGGGTAGTAACGGTACAGAAGGGTGGCGGATACGTACCATTTGTTGTCGCGGGACATGTACTGAAACTGCAGGTCCGTATTGCAATTGTAGTACGGACGCAACGCCGAGTTGCCCTGCATGAAGAAATGCTCATCAACCGCCACTTTGCTGTCCGTCAAATCGCCTATATTCGGGATGTCGGAGTGTATGGCAGCCGTGTAGCGAAGCGAGAGACCGTGGTCGAAATTGGTGGTCAGAGCCAACGACGGACGGAAGACAAAATAGTGGAACCGCTCGGCAGTGGCGGTGAGATAATGGTTGTTTTCGACGCCCAAACCGATGTCGTAAGAGAATGAATGACAGCCTTTTAGTTGCTCAACGCCATTGCTGTATTCGGCATAGAGATACTCCCTCTGCGCATTGATGTCGGCGTGGTACTCGGCATTGTAGGTCTGGTGCAAGTTCTTGTACTGATAGTACATGCCCGCACTGATGTTGCCGCCCCACAGTTTGCCCGTGTACAGGGCTTCCGCGATAAGTGAATAGGAGGTGTTAAATGTCTGGTTCTTAATGGAATAGATTGATGCGCTGCTGAGCGAATTATCCGAATGGGAACGGTAGTAGGTGTTCAGCACGTTGAGGGAAAGGGTGTGTTGGTCGGTGAAACGATAGTCATAGTACAGGTCGGCAGAGACGGAGGAATAGTTGCTGGTCAGTTGGCGGCTGTGGATAAGTATGCTATCCGTTTTGCCACGCAAGACCTGCTCATACTGCTGCTTGCCGGGCGATTGCCGATACTCGAGTTTGGCATTGAAGAGGCTCTTGCGATAGTTGAGTTGATAGTTCAGTTGCCCGATGTGATACTGCCCCGAATAGGTTCCGCCAATGCCCTGATAATCATTGCGTTGGTCGTCGTATATGTATGCATTGTGCATGAGATTGTGGTTCAACTTGCGGTAGTCGATGAAGTACGCCGCCGAGAGGGTATGCAGCGAGTCCCGATAACCCAAGGACAAGAGGTTGGTGCCGTAGCCCGTTGTAACGCCGTTTTTTGCGCTGAGATAGGCGGTGAACAGGCGTTCCGTGCGCCGTTTGGTGGCGACATCAATCACCGCGCCGATGTTCTCGTGCGCATATCGGGCGGGGGGATTGGTGTAGTAGGTAATGCTTCGTATGTCGTCGGCTTGCAACTGCATCAGGTCGCGCGGGTCTCGGCGTATGCCATTGATTAGCACGAGGATAGATTTGTTATCGACCGTGCTCAACGCGGTGCCGCCCACCTCCTGACGGAACTGCGGCAAGGCACTGATGGCGTCCAGCGCATTGCTGCCCATATTCTTCTGCGTCTCGGACAGAAATAGTTGGTCTTTGTTGCCGAAAGTGCTCAGTTCCTGCGATGTTACCACCACTTCCGTCAGCCGTTGCGTGTCCTCTTGAAGGCGGATGGTGAGCGTGTCCGCCGCGCGGAGGGGGACGATGGTTGTGGTGTAGCCGACAGAAGATACTTGGATGAGTCCCGACGGGGCGAGGGTGTCCATGCGGAAGACACCGTGGTCATCGGTGACAGCCCCCACGATGAACGTGGAATCGGGGGCGGTGAGCAAGACGACATTTGCGAAAGGCAATGGCTCGCCGTTTTGTGTTATCACATTGCCTGTCAGCGAGTTACCGCCTATCATACGGCACGGGCAAAGCCAAACCGACGAGGTTATGAGCCACAGGGTGAGGGCGATATGGGATAGCGTTGGTCGTGGCATGGCGTTGCGGGGTGTTAAGAGGTGGATATTTGTTAATTATTGTTTATGTGTAACCTGCTTGCAGGTGGCGGACAGGGGGTGTATGGGTTGCCTATCCCTTGCTCATCCCTTGCGTATCCCTTGCTGTTTGACACGAGGGTGAAGCGGGAGAGAGTCGGAAAAAGAGTGTAATAGTTTTTAATAAAAAACGAAAACAGTGCTATTCACCCGCGGTAATATAGCACTGCTTTCGATAGGAAATTATTGTAACTCAACGAGTTGCCCGTTCTGGAACTCGATGCGTCGCCCGGGGAAACGTTCAGGCCATTGCAGGTTGTGCGTGGACATGATGACCGTCATTCCTGCGCGGCTGATGCTGTAGAGCAGTTCGATGATGCCCTGACCCGTCTCGGGGTCGAGGTTGCCCGTGGGCTCGTCGGCGAGGATGATTTCGGGCGAATTGAGCAAGGCGCGGGCGATGACCACACGCTGCTGCTCGCCGCCGGAGAGTTGGTAGGGCATTTTGTAGGACTTGTCCGCCATACCCACCTGCTCAAGGACGTCGTGTATGTTGCTGCGCATCAGTTGTTTGTCCTTCCAACCGGTGGCTTTGAGCACGAACATCAGGTTCTCCTCCACGTTGCGGTCCACGAGGAGTTGGAAGTCCTGAAAGACCACCCCCACCTTGCGGCGCAGGTAGGGCACGTGCTTGCGCTTGATAGTCAGCAGGTTATAGCCGAGGACGCTGGCTTCCGCGCCCTGCACGGGCAGTTCGGCGTAGAACGTCTTCATCAGGCTGGACTTGCCGCTGCCCACGCGCCCGAGCAGATACACCATCTCGCCAGACTGGATGTCAAGGTTGACATTGCGCAAGACAATCTGTTCCTCTTGGCAGACCTCTATATCCTGATAATGAATCAGTTGGCTCATTCAGCGTCCATTTGGTTGATTTTCTTCTCGAGGTCGGCGAGTTGCTCTTTGAGGGTGTCGATTTTCTTCTGCATATCGTCCACTAACCGATTGGCAGACTTGGACTTACCCGTAAAGAAGAGGATATTGTTCTCGGCGGTTTTTATCTCCTGCTGCATGTTCTCGTACATGCGGATTAGTTTCTGACGGTCGCCCATTTCGCCGATTTTCTTCGTCCAACGCTCTTTGGCTTCGGCGCGGCGTTGCTGGAATGCCTCGCGCTGCCCCTTGGTCGCCTCACGTTTCGCCTCGAAGAACGCGTCGCAAGCGGCTGTGAACTTCTTCCACAGGTCGTCCGAGTACTTGCGGGCAACAGGTCCGGTGGCTTTCCACTGCTTCTGCAGTTCCACCAGTTTGTCGGTGGTCTCGCGCCAGTCGGTGCTGTCTTTCAGTGCCTCGGCAGCCGCGATGAGGTCGCGTTTTGCCTTGAGGTTGGTGCTGAACTCGTCGCGCATACCTTTATAATAGCCCGTTTTGGCTTTGAAGAACGCGTCGCAGAGTTGGCGATACTCCTCGTAGATGGCTTGGTTCTGCTTCTTGGGCGCGAAGCCGACCGTGCGCCATTCCTGCTGCACTGCCTGCACCTTCTCGGTGGCGTCGTCCCACTGCTTGCTCGACTTAAGTTTCTCTGTATCAATCTCTTTCAGGCGTGCGATGAGGGCTTGTTTCTTCTCGAGGTTCTCATCTTCTTTGGCGTGCAACTCGTCGAAATACGCCTGATGTTTCTTGTTGATGGCGCTACTTGCCTGCTTGAACCGGTTCCACAGTTCCTCGCGTTGCTCGCGTGCCACGGGACCAATCTCCGCCCACTCCTCATGCAACTGCTGCAGGGCGCGGCTTGCCTCCACGATGTTGGGGTTGTCCTGCAACTTCTCCGCCGCCTCGCACAGCAGGGTCTTCATCTCGAGGTTCTTCTTGAAATCGAGGTCGCGCAACTCGATGTTTATCTTCACAAGGTCGTAAAAACGCTCCTGATACTGCTGGTAGTTCTTCCAAATCTCTTGTGCCTTGGGTGCGGGCACGGGACCGATGGTCTTCCACTCCGCCTGCAGGTCGCGCATCTTCTTCAGGTTGTCCATCACGTCGGCGGTCTCCGACTCTGCCATCGCCTTCATCTGCTCGAGGATATTCTCCTTGCGCAGCAGGTTTTGCGCCTGCTCTTCCTCTATTTTCTTCTGATGCTCAGCGCGTTTCTGCTTGTACGAGTTCAACAATTCGCGGAACTCCTGCTCCACCGCATCTACCGCTGGTTGCCAGTTTTCCAGCGTCTCGCCCGCCTCCGCAGCCTTCTCTTCTGCGGCTTTCTTCAGGGCTTCCTGCTCTTGATGATACTGGCGGTAGAACTGATTTTTCAGTTGTTCCACTTGCTCTTTGACCTCTGCTACATCCTTTTGCAGCAGTTCCTTTAGTTCGTCCACGAACTGTTGTTTCTCATTGTCCATAACATTAACATTTACGCCCTTTCGGACGGGGTTCAATTAAAAGTGCCGCAAAGGTAGTAAATCATTTGTATATTTGCAAATAAAAACGTACCTTTGCCGCCGTTTTTGTAAAATTATGGCTGACACACAAGAAAACTGGACGACCGTCATTCGCCCCAAAGACAAGTTACTTTCGGTCGATTTCAAGGAGATTTGGCGGTATCGCGACCTGATGATGCTCTTTGTCAAGCGCAACATCATCACCCAATACAAGCAGACCATCCTCGGTCCGCTGTGGTATCTCATCCAGCCGCTCATGACCACCGTCATGTATATGGTTGTCTTCGGCGGCATCGCCAAAATTTCCACCGACGGACTCCCGCAACCGCTGTTCTACCTCGCCGGTATCTGTTTCTGGCAGTATTTCGCCGACTGCCTCACCAAGACCTCCAACACCTTCGTCAACAACGCGGGCATCTTCGGCAAGGTCTATTTCCCGCGTCTCATCACCCCCCTCAGCGATGTCATCAGCAACCTCGTGCGCTTCGGCATTCAGTTCGGGCTATTCCTCTGTGTATATGCGTATTACGCCATCTTCACCGATGTGCATATCCACCCTAACTGGTACGCGCTCATGGTGCCTCTCTTGGTGGTGATGCTTGCCGGTCTGGCACTCGGCTTCGGTATCCTCTTTTCCAGTATGACCACCAAGTACCGCGACCTGCAACTGCTGCTCAGTTTCTTCGTCAGCCTGTGGATGTACGCCACGCCGGTCATCTATCCGCTATCCACCATCACCAATCCCAAACTGCAGATAATCATGCAGTTGAACCCACTCACGGGCATTGTCGAGTTCTTCAAATACGGCATGCTCGGCGTGGGCTGCCACGAATGGTGGATGCTCGGATACAGTTTCGCGTTCATGGTCGTCCTGCTCGGCATCGGCATCATAGTATTTAATAAGGTGCAACGCTCCTTTATGGACACAGTATAAAATGCGTAAAATATCGCGGGTCTGTCGCGGGTCTATCGCGGGTCGTTAGCGCACATTTCCAATATGTTTTTACATCCCAACTGCAAGATAAATCTCGGACTCCGTGTCGTCCGCAAGCGTCCTGACGGTTACCACGACTTGGAGACCATCTTCTACCCCGTCTTTGGTCTCCACGATGACTTGGACATCACCCCGTCCGACGAGTTCCTTTTCGAGCAAGAGGGCATAGCAGTTGACTGTGATATGGCTGACAATCTGATAGTTAAATGCTATCGTATGATGCAGTCACGCTATCCGCAAGTCTCCAATGTACATATCCGTTTCCGCAAACGCATCCCCTTTGGCGCAGGCTTGGGAGGAGGTAGTAGTGATGCTGTCCATACCGCATTGGCACTCAACGAGTTGTTCCACCTCGGCTTGACCAAGCCCCAACTGGCAGCACTTGTCCGCCCATTGGGAGCCGACTGTCCCTTTTTCATCTACAACACCCCCTGTTATGCCGAAGGTATTGGTGATATTCTCACTCCTATTTCCCTGCCTCTCAACGGCTTACACATGGTTCTAATCAAACCCGACATCGCCGTCAGCACCCGCGAAGCCTACGCAGGCATAACCTTACACCCTGAAATAACAGGCAATATAGCACAAGCATTACAGGACAAAAGAGACCTGAATGAGATTTTTCCGTTGCTCGTCAACGACTTTGAGCAGACCATCTTTCCACTCCACCCTACCCTGCAAGAGATTAAAACGCGCCTGTACGATGCCGGTGCTGTGTATGCTTCTATGTCCGGTTCCGGCAGTACCGTATTCGGATTATTCGCAACAGACAACGCTGTAGATAAACTTACTTATTCTCAATATGGACAAGTGTATATTTTTACCGATATGCATGAATTTCCGCCCCAAAGTATATAGCATTCCAATAAGTAAACATACACAAGACTCCTTGTACCCTAAAAAACAGGAAAAAAACATACATTTTACACAAAACATTTGTGTGATTGAAAAAAAAGCAGTACCTTTGCACCCGCTTTCGAGAGAGAGCAAGACTGAAAGCAAGACAGAGAACGGAATTGAGAGCAGAATTGACGGTGTAACTTGGTGGTGCGGGATTGATTGTCTGCGATTGATTAAACGTCTGTTATTGATAAGATGTCTGCTGACAGCGTAATGTCTCCCTAGCTCAGTTGGTAGAGCAACTGACTCTTAATCAGTGGGTCGAGGGTTCGAGTCCCTCGGGGGACACAAAGGTTAAAGTATTAAAAATCAAGGATTTGTGATTACTCATAAGTCCTTGTTTTGTTTTTACCCATATAGAAACTGACTTTTTATGTCTCAATCCCGCATCAATAAAAGACAAATAGGCTACATCTGGGGTACATTTAGAGTACATTTGAAAACGGATAAAACCTTGCAAAAACCTTGCAACTATTTTGCAACCGAAAAAACAAACTCATTATGGCAAAACTAACCATTATTTTAGACAAACGCACACATAACGCACAAGGTCTGTTCCCGATAAAGATACAAATCTGCAATGGGGATAGCAGTACATCTGTAAGCACTCGGATATTTGTATCAGAGAAATCCTTTATAGGAACACCCGAAAAGGTAGTAGATAAGAATTTCCCTAATGCATCTGCAATCAATCAACGTGTAAAGCAAATGTATCTCGAATATATGAATGCCATTACAGAACTTGATTATGCAGGCAAACTCCAACGAGCAACGGCTGCCAGCATAAAAGAATTTGTTAAGTGCAAGGGGTGTAAAGAGGTAAAAGAAACTACATTTTCCGCGGAGATGGATAGATACATATCAACGTGCCGTGCTGCAAAGACACGACAGGGCTATGAATATGCACGTGACACGTTGAATCAGTACATGAAAAAGACAACGATACATTTTGACGAACTAACCTACCCTACATTGGTCTCCTTTGACAGATGGCTTGAGCAGAAGGGTCTGTCTATCAATTCACGGGGTGCAATCTTTCGGTATATACGCTCTGTCTTTAACTCGGCGATAAACGCCGATAAACTCTCCCCTAACGAATACCCTTTTCGTAAATTCACAATCAAAAAAGCCTATAAAGAAAAGGAGTTCTTGACACTTGAAGAGATGCGTGCTATCCTTAATCTTGATTTGCAGGGGACACGTAGAGTCGCACGGGATTTCTTTATGCTGTCGTTTTATTTGTGCGGAGTAAACCCGATAGACTTGTTCAATCTCCCCAAAGCAGACAAGAAAGGTAACATTGTCTTTGTGCGGCAAAAGATAGCCCATACAGAGCCTATGCCGATACACCTGCATATACAACCCGAAGCGCAAGAGATAATTGACCGATATGCAGGCAGAGACCACCTGCTATGTTTCATAGAAAAATACGATTTTGAGACATTCCGCAGGAGACTGATGCGATACTTGGCAGATATTAGCGAAAAGATAGACCGCCATTTGTACTTTTATATGGCACGCTATACATGGGCTACATTCGCAGATAATTTGGGCGTGCCACATGACGTGATTAGTAAGGCTCTCGGGCACTCGGATAAGAGTACCGCAGAAAAGTACTATATCAGTTTCAATTGGGATAGAGCAAACACGGCAAACAGACAGATTATTGACTATCTGAAAAGCAGAGATTGTAATGTGTAATCCTCTGTAAACAAGACTTGTATAATCAAACTGCAATTATTTTCTTTGTAAATTTGCAGAATTAAAACATAAGTCGTAACTTTGCAGCATAATAGGTTGTAAAACTACAACTAAATGGTATTTTTATTCCTTTTACATAGTATAGGAAAATAAACACGCCGAAAGATACGTATATACATGATATAAAATGTACCTTTGCGGTGTGAAATAATTAACCAAATAATGTTTCACAATTTAGAAGCCGAAAGGCAGAAGTAAGATGAAAGTATTAAATTTAATCATTAAGCAGAAGTACTTTGACAGTATTATGTGTGGTCAGAAAGTACAAGAGTTTCGCGAGGTCAAACCCACGACTATTAAGAAACTCCTACAACTGGACGACGAAGGGTTTGAAGTAGAAGATGAGTTTGGCAACGCACAACCGATAAAGTACGATGCTATCCGCTTTTTTGTAGGCTACAGCAAAGAAAGAGACAGTGCGCTTGTAGAGGTAAAAGACGCATATTGCGAAATCTTTGTAGATGAGAATGACAAGCCTATTGAGTATGAATTAGAAGACCCCGAAACAGGCGAGGTTCGTTATTGGGTTGCAGAACAGGTTGTTTACAACTTGGGCAAAATACTCGAAACGAACATAAAAAGCGAAACAAAATTGCGTAAAGTATAAGCCGCAGGGCGTATATTATACCTAATAGCAGAGCGGGGTTGTCGCGTACATTCATGTGTATAGTGGCTATCCCGCTCTGCTATTTTTATTGGGAGTAAGATAAGATTTGTGAAACATCAAAAGAAAGGAGACAACTATGGCACGTAGAAAGACGTTGAGCACAGCAGGTCGTACAGGCGGCAGGCGGACATCTACCGCAGCGCAGTTCGCGCAGGACGTAGAAACCCGTTTGTATGGCGGTAGCCGTGGGCAAAGCACTTTGCCGAGAGTTGCGGCATCGCGTTCAGGCAATACCCCCGCGTCTATTGTTCGGGAGGTTAATCGTCTTGGCGGTCGTAATGCTTTGCGTACAAGTCCTGACGGAACACAGTCGCCACGAGATGCACGCTATCGCGAAATCCGCGCAGCATTTGGCATGACGGCTGGTTAATTATTAGGTTGATACGCTGTGTATGATATGCAGTGTATCAACTTTTTTTGATTAAGTGATAAACAACTGATATATGGCAAGAAAACGAAAAAGACCTGAATATCTATCCTCGGAGAATGCAATAAGCGTTGCTAATCGTGGGAGTAATGCGGCTTTTACCCAGTCGCATGGGCAGCCCTATAAAGACCCCGAAACGGGTAAGTGGAAAGAGGGTGATATGGTAACATCTACCAAATCGGGGCGTATGTCTGCAAACGGGAAGAGCGCAGGAGGCTATACTCACACTTTCAGCGACAAGCAGAATGGTCGTCAGTCAGGGCGCAGCAAAATGGCAAGCCGCAGGCAACGATACTACGATGTTCGTATAGGTTTGGGACTATCAGGAGGATAAACATTTATGACCAAGTTAGAGTCGGCAAATACGGTAATACGGCACTTTGCGGAGCAGACAGATGAGTGTATTCTATTCTGTTCGCTCGGCAAAGACAGCCTTGTTGTGTTGGATTTGATATATCCGCATTTCAAGCGTGTTGTGTGCGTATTCATGTATTTTGTCAAAGACTTGGAGCATATTGATATGTTTATCCGATATATCAAGGCACGCTACCCGCGGATAGAGTTTGTGCAGATACCCCATTGGAATTTGACCTATATTCTCCGCTCTGGTATGTACTGCGTCCCTAACTCCGATGTTAAGTTGCTCAAGTTGGCAGATGTTATCAAGGCTATGCGTCTGACATACAAGATAGACTATTGCTTCCTTGGAATGAAGAAAGCCGATAGTATGAACAGGCGGCTTATGCTCAATGGTTACACAGAAACCTACTACGAAAACAAAGGGCTTGTTTATCCGTTGGCGGAGTGGACGCAAAAAGACGTGCTTTCCTATATGAAGATGCACCGTTTGCCAGAACCTGTTCGGTATGGAAAGAACGCCAGCAACGGCTGCGGCTTTAACTTGGATTGTTTCTTGTGGCTACGGGCAAACTACCCGCAAGACTTGGAAAAGATTTACGAGGCATTCCCTTTCAGCAGGAGAATACTTTACGAATATGATTATAAACAAAGTAACGAAGAATAATTATGGCAAGAAAAAAAACACCTGCACAAATCGAGAAGCAGTATAGGGATTTGATGATGGAGCAGTATCACAGAAATCCGCTCTCTATGGGTTTACGTATAACCAATGCTGTCAAAAGCGTTAGAGCACAGAATGGTTATACATCCACTGGGAAAAGAACGCGCTATATGGACGAAATTTTTCAGCGTTCCAATGGTAAACTATTTACGGTTCAGGGTGATAAGGAAGTTACATATCGTCCAAAAAACAATTCCAATTTCGTTTCAGATAGGAATAAGCAGACAGCAGTAGCAGGAATTGTAGCAGGGTAAAAAACAATTAACTATGGCAGAACTAACTAAATACTGTATCGGCAAGCAAGTAGAGATGCTTCGCTCGGAGATAAACTTTGCGACCTACAACCCTCGCAAGATTAGCGATGAGTCGGCTGCAACCTTAAAGCGTGGCATTAAGAAACACGGCTTACTTGGGGAGTTGGTTGTAAACAAAACAACGGGTAATACGTTGGTGAGCGGTCATCAGCGTATTACCCAGTTGGATAAGTTGGAGAAATACAACCCCGACACACACGAGAACGACTACAGAGTGCGCGTAAATCTCATTGAGGTGGATAGTAAGTCCGAAAAGGAGATAGTCGTACTTATGAACAACCCTAATGCACAGGGTGATTGGGATTATGACAAACTCCGTCAGATAGTCCCGGACATTGACTACAAAGACGCGGGGCTAACCGATGCTGACCTCTCTATGATAGGTGTGGACTATCTGTTCCAAACTGACAAAGAAATAGGCGTTGCTGACGACCTTATGCGTATGATGCAACCTGCAACCGAAATGCACCAAGCCGAACTCGCAGCCGCCAAAGAATTGCGGGCGCAGGAGAAAGACACGCAAGCATGGCAGGATAAGATTGCCCACATGAAAGAGGTCAAAGAGCAGGTTCGACAAAATGCAGCGGAGACCGCGGGCAATATGGACGCTTACATCGTTCTTTCTTTCGACAATTTGGATAATCGTAAGGCGTTCTTTGATATTTTCGGTTTGCCCGATGATAGCAAGTTTATCAAAGGAGAGACCGTATTGAACTTGTTGGATATTGATAACGAAGAATAGGAGGTATTATGGCACGGAAGAAAAGTTGGAGTGAGATAGGCGGACAGCGTATCCGTCTAATGCGCCGTCTTGAACGACAAATTGCCGCACAAAAAGGAGTCCGTACTCGTGCAAATACCAACGCACAAGTGGCAAAAGCCGTAGAGCGTATGCAACAATTGGAGAAACGTTTGGAGACAGTAAACAAGACGGCTCAAAAGTATATGGGCAACATCTATAGAGGCTCCAAAAAGTTTGATTGGAACACAGCATCAAAACGATACTCTCGCAGCCGCTATATGTATGAGCGTGTAACAGGGTAGTAAGGGAAACTAATCAAAATTATATAGACTCTCCATTTGTACTAATGGCTAAACAACGATTTATCAACACGCCTATCTCTGATGCGAACTATAAACGTTCCAATAAGATAGAGACCTACGACAAAGCGAGATTGTCGCATAAGTCTTTTTCTGCATTGCTGAAATGCGGAGAGACAAAAGCAGAACGACAACAAGCCGCCCAACGTGTGTGTAATGAAATTGCCAACGCATACAAAATAGTAGCCCCAAAAGTTTTAGTAACCGACAAGCCCCGTCCTAAACATGGTATGGCACAAACGTATGGCTTTTATACTACTGGAACGCACAAAATCATTATTTACAATACAACAGCAAAAACTGCGAAACCTATCGGTATAAAAACATTTGCAGACACGCTCTTACATGAATTTACGCACCATTACGACCAAGAGTATTTGGGAATTAACAGTATCCATTCGGCAGGTTTTTACAAACGCATTTCCGACTTAAAAGGACGCATTACAAATATAAAAATCTCCACTAATCAAAGTGGCAGTACGAAAGATATTGCAGAAAAAGTAAATAGTCGAATGGTCAAGTTTACAAAAGCAGACAAAACGAAACTCAAATTCAGTTTGGTAACAGGGTGAAAAAATAATAGAAAAAATTGTAAGTAAACAATAACTGATATGGCACAAACTCAACAACCATGGGTAGGGATGTCGCAACCGAAAGACCTTGCTGGGAAACCTTTGCAGGGCAATGGGGGCAGACCGCCTAAACATGACTATGACGGAGACGACTTTTACGACCAAGTGTTCTATCTCGCTTTTAACGGGGCTATCAATTCCGAAATAGCCGTTTCGCTAAATCTTGTTCCTGATGTATTCAACAAAATGGTGAATGGCAATTATCAGCCTTGGAGCGAAGAAGAAAATGCCCGTAGAAGCGCAAGATTAAGTCGTGTGTTAGCGAATGCACGTGAGAAAATCAACCAAATGGTACGCGGCAGATACCTTAAAGCCGCCTTGGGGGGTATTAGGGTAAAAAGCAGGACTATCCGCTATATCAAGGGTGAGGAAGACCAGACAATGGAGGTTGTACAGGAAACGGAAAACGAACTTGCCCCGAATATGCAGGCTCTTACCACTTGGATGTACCACCACGACCCCGAATACCGCAAGGTGCAACGCGGTTTTGAGCCCTCTGACAGCCAAACGGCTAACGCGGACAATATAGAACAGGGAGTAAATATCGCTGCTTGGATAGAAGACCATGTCGTTGTGAGGAATAGTAAGCCCGTAGCAGATATGCCACAAGGAACAGCGAAATCTCCAACGAGAAAGCAATCCAAAAGTAAGAAAGAGGCGACTAAAAAAGCAAAGGTACGCAAAACGGCGAAATCTTAAAAACAGAACATTTTATTTTGTCTAAAGCCGACGATTTTTGTGCCAACAGCGGTCTCAATCTTAAAAATAGAACATTTTTATAATGATTCAAACACAAGAGGTATATCACCCAATGTACAGGGATAAAGATAAGTTCATTGTCCTTATTACCGGCGGGAGAGGCTCGGGAAAGTCGTACAATGCTTCTACTTTCATCGAGAGGCTGACCTTTGAACTCTCCAAAGTGATAGAGGACGATGGCGAGGTGCGCAAATTGGTGCATAATATCCTATATACGCGCTACACAATGACTTCGGCGAGCATATCTGTTATTCCCGAGTTCTTGGAAAAAATAGAAGCAGACGGAACGCAGCAGTATTTTCGTGCTACACGTACCGATGTGACCAACGTAATGACAGGAGCACAGATAATGTTCCGCGGCATAAAAACATCTTCGGGCAATCAAACAGCCAAACTGAAGTCTATTCACGGAATTACCACTTTTGTGTGCGACGAGGCAGAGGAGTGGACGAGCGAACAGGAGTTCGATACTATTATGCTGTCAATCCGCCAGAAAGGCATACAGAATAGGGTAATTATCATAATGAACCCCACGGACAGCAACCACTTTATATATCAGAAATACATCAAAGACACGCATAAATTGGTGGAGTACGACGGTGTACCTGTACAAATCAGCACCCACCCCAATGTCCTGCATATCCACACAACCTATATGGATAACATAGACCACCTTAGCGAGGAGTTCCTTAAAGAGGTGCAACTAATGAAAGAGAAGAACCCCGAGAAATATGCACACGTAGTAATGGGACGCTGGGCTGATGTTGCAGAGGGTGCCGTGTTCAAGAAATGGGGAATGGTGGATGAGTTCCCGAAAGAATGTAAGCATATTGCCCGCGGTTTGGATTTCGGTTACACAAACGACCCCTCCGCATGTATCAAAGTGGGTATCTTGAATAACGACTTGTATATTGATGAGCAGTTCTACCGCACAGGAATGAGTAGCGCGGAACTGATTGCGGAGTTGAAGAAAGACAATACCTTTGTGTACTCTGAAAGTGCTGACCCTCGTCTGATAGATGAGATAGGCATGTCGGGAGTTATTATATACCCGATAGACAAAAGCGGTCAATCTATTCTTGCGGGTATTGAGGGACTGAAAGACTACGATAATATCTTCGTTACCAAACGTTCCTACAACGTGCAGAACGAATTGCGCAACTATACTTGGGATAAAGACAAGAACGGCAACTATATCAATCAGCCAATAGATAAGTACAACCACGCCATGGACGCTCTTCGCTATTGGTATCTTGGCAAAATCCTCGGTAAGGTACTACGTAAAAACGCAACGACAAAAACAAATTTCAATATCAATAATTTTGGTGTATATTAAACTATGGGAGTATCTGAATATGTAACAAACATTGCAACGCTTTTCAAAAACACAACGTTGAATGCGTTGGGAGTACAGCGAGACCTTTACCAACTTATGAATGACAAGGACGTGTCGCGTGCTATTTCCCTTATGCAAGACAATGATGTCGATGTGGATAATGCGCTTAATGAGTACTATCCGCAGCACCACAAGGTGATGTTCCGCCCCAATAAAGAGCGCAAAGGGATGCCTGCCTACATAACGTGCAAACTGCCACGTGCCTTGCAGCGTTATATCAACGAGGTGGAGTTGTTTTTCTTGTTGGGTAATCCTATTCAGTGGAAAAAGGTAGAGGGAGACGACGAAGCATACAAACTCTTCATGTCCTTTTTGCGGTCATCTCGGTTTGACTACAATATGCGCAAAGTAAAGCGCATAGCGGGCTCCGAAACAGAATGTGCAAAACTTTATCACATCTATCGTGATAAGGACAATAATGCCGTTGTGAAACCCGTTGTCTTGGCTCGTTCTACCGGATATACACTCCGCCCGCTTTTTGACCAGTTCGGGGAAATGATAGCCTTCGCCTATGGCTATCGTATCAAATCGGCAGGCAAGTATATCCGGCATTGGGATATACAGACACCCGAACTCATCTTCGAGTGTGCCAATGATGCCCTGATAGGTTGGAATGTTTCCGTGCGCCCCAATCCGACAGGTAAAATCAACGTACTGTACTACAAACAGCCCAAGGCGTGGGACGGCGCGGAAAACCGTATAGACCGTATTGAGGAAACAGATAGCAAGATAGGAGATACAAACAACTATTTCGCAGACCCTATTGCTTTCGCAACAGCAGATGTTATCAATATGATGAAAGACCCCGAAACAACAGGCAAGTTCATCCAGGGAAAGGGGGCTGACTCCCGCTTTGAGTATATCCAGCCGCCGCAGGCAAGCGAGTTGCGTGCCGCCGAGAAACAAGACTTGCACGATACGGTTTTCTTTGATACTTTTACGCCAAACCTCGCTTTCAAGGAGTTGGTCGGAATGGGGACATTGAGCGGCGAGGCTATCAAGCGTGCCATGGTGCTCGGCTATATGAAACGTGCAAACCGTATGGAGATATATGGCGAGATGATAGACCGTGAGAAGAATGTCATACTTTCCGCCCTGAAAATACAGCACCCCGAAATGGCAAACAAATTGGACGGACTGCAAATCGAATTTAGTTTTGCAGAACCTTTCGGAGAGGACAAACAAACCGAGTGGACCGCCATCACCTCGTTGTATGCAGGCGGGCTTGTGTCGCTTGAAACGGCGATAGATATGCTCTCGCTCACAGATGCGCCGCAAGAGGAGATTGACCGTATTAAAATGGCTGCCATGGAGAAGATGATGGCAGAACAGGAACTCAAGACGGAGCAGGCACAAGAAACCGAGGGCAAAGAACTGCAACCGAGTGAAGATGTCAAACCCGATAACGCGGCAGCATGAACGTATAATAACCAACGTGTAACCTACACTGTTCCGCTATAGGAACACTATCGGAATACTATAACAACTCCAATTCATAATCGCATGAACATAAACGCTTCTATCAAGCCGCAATACCTCGACATGATACGCAAAGGTGTAAAGACTACAGAGTATCGGGAAATGACCGAGTATTGGACGGACAAACTCGTAGATATTGACCGCTACAAGGGCAAAACACCGCACGATGTCACCGAAATGCTCAAGTCAGGAGAGATACCCCTGCACCCAAAGCCTATACGGCAAATCACATTCTACTGCGACAAGAAGAAAAGTGCCATATATAAGGTATTGGATATTAAGGTATATAGAGGGCATAAGTTGTACGCAATACGATTGGGTGATAGAATCAATTAGCACGAACCGAAAGAGACTTGCAATGAAACACGGCATTTTGGAATACCACCCATGGGACGGTAAGTTTTGGTTTGAAAAACAATAGCCCGCCAAGGGGACTTGGTATGCAGGATAAGACAGTGAATGGGGCTGCTTGAATAGTTCGGGCAGCGGTGAGCCGAAAGAGCGGATAAATGTCGGAAAGCAAGTCGGGCGAAAGCCAAGTAATTAGGAACGACTTGCGGTAGCGACAGAGTAAATTGGACTATACCCCGCACAAGTAGGCTGATAAGGAGGTAAGGTCGTAGGAACACCTTAATTGCCGACCTCCGAATAGTGGTAGCACCGTTGCTTATTTGAAATATCGCACCCGCCCTGCATACTTTTGATAACCCCACGCCGCAGGGGACAAAAACGGAAGCGGTAAGCCACATATTGATTGTTGATTTATAGTTGGCGGTTTGTCCGTTCCGCCTGTTTTTGAAACCGAAATTAAAGACAACTAAAGACTAAAATTAAAGACAAATGAAAGAGAAAGAACCCGAAACAATCCCCGACCGCACAGGCAATGCTTTTGCCGCCTACGCGGTGATGACCACGGCAGCGGAGTTACTGCTACGTGAGACAGAACGCAGTATGGCAGCCGACCGCATAGCCCTCAAACGAGAGCACAAACAACTCATACGCGAATTACAAGCATCTATCAACCGCACCAAGTACCTGTACCAACGCTTCACCGAAGAATGTTGCATTAACGACTCCGAGTCCTTTGACGCACTGCTCAATGACGCAAACACTATCGCGGCACTGACAATGCGTTTCTACAACGCCACCTATGGCAACGCCGACAACGGAGACGAGATACGCAACTTCGTTAAAGGCTTGCAGGTATCAGAGATGTTCACCGAAGACCAAATCAAACAATTCGAGAGCAGACTATGAGCAAGAAACCATTACAACAGCAATGGCAGGAGGTGTGCAACGACTACCTGCGGGCGTTCTGCAAACGCCACGAATACGCCTACGACCCCAAAGATTGGATTGGCATAGGCGCAGAGAACATCGGCACTATCGTGGAGGTAAACGATATGTACATCAACATGGACGAAATCCGTTACGATGTGGACAACAACGTCCCTGCGGACAAGTTCGCCAAGTGGTACGACAAGCAACTCGAACTCCACGAACTCGGCATAGAGGTGTGGCTTAACTATCCCAACTACTGCAAAGGCGCACCCGACGAATGGACGGAGGAGCGCATGGAAGAACTGCGGGCTGCCAACCAACGCTTGCAGGAAATGAAAGAGCAGTTAGAAGAGATGTGCAAAGACTACAAGAAGAAAAAGACAACGGTGTTCTAATGGAATGGTGTATTATCTTGGCTATCGCTATCGTTATACCTCTCTGTATCGCAGTAGCAGCCATAGCCGAACGCCACTCCGATGGCGATAACGACGACTATTGGGAGTGGTAACTAACCCGCCGAGAGTGTCTCGGCAAGCGGTCTTTGACGTATTGAGAATAGTCGTAAAATGCAAGTTGCAACTTTACCAAAAATGCAAGTCCTTCTTGCACGGTCGAATAAATTATCGTACCTTTGCCGC
>CAKVBV010000024.1 GCA_934725535.1 uncultured Bacteroidales bacterium
TTCTACTCCTAAAGATTGCTTCTTCAATTATTTTCCCTAACTTTGCACAAAATTGCATTTGTTATTGGACAGTGCAAAGTACTAAGAGACTGCTATGATTTTACTTTTTTATAAAAATAATTTTGCAGGGTCGGAAAAAAGCAGTAACTTTGTGCCGATTTTCAAATAATAGGAGGATACAACTATAGCAAATCCACAGAATGGCCCGCAACGCCGTGGCCGCCAAGAGAAAGAAATGCCCAACCGCATCAACGACAAGATACGCGGAGTGAGGGAAGTGCGCCTTGTAGGCGACAATGTAGAGCAAGGTATCTATTCGTATGAGCAGGCTATGCGCATTGCGGACGAGCAGAACTTGGACCTCGTAGAGATTTCGCCAAACGCGGCTCCTCCCGTTTGCCGTGTGTTGGACTATCAGAAGTTCCTCTATCAGAAAAAGCGCAAGGAGAAGGAGCAGAAAGCCAACTCGGCGAAGGTGATAATCAAGGAGATACGCTTCGGACCGCAGACCGACGAGCATGACTACAACTTCAAACTCAAGCACGCACAGGAGTTCCTGAAGGACGGCAACAAGGTAAAGGCGTATGTCTTCTTCCGCGGACGCAGTATCCTGTTCAAGGAGCAAGGCGAACTGCTGTTGGCGCGCTTTGCGAACGACTTGGAGGAGTACGGCAAGGTGGAAGCAATGCCCAAACTGGAAGGTAAGCGTATGATTGTGAACATCGCACCCAAGAAGTAGGCTGCGCCCAAATCGTACACCGCAAATAAATCGTACATCGTAAATTCGTACATCGTAAATAACTATGGTCTGCGGGCCACCAATGGCTGCCCGAGACCTTAAATATAAACAAACTAAATTATAAACAAAATGCCAAAGGTAAAGACTAATTCCGGTGCTAAAAAAAGATTCGCTCTTACCGGAACGGGCAAAGTGAAGCGTAAACACGCTTACAAGAGTCACATTCTCACCAAGAAGACCAAGAAACAGAAACGCAACTTGACTCACGTTGCAATGGTGGACCAAACAAACATGCGTTCCGTACGCGAGATGTTGTTGCTCCGCTAAGTTATTAACCACCAAACTTATGTAGTAAAGAACTATGCCAAGATCAGTAAATCACGTTGCTTCGCGCAACCGTCGTAAGAAGATCATGAGCCTCACAAGAGGCAATTTTGGTGGCCGTGCCAACGTTTGGACTGTTGCCAAAAACACTTGGGAGAAGGGTCTCCAGTATGCTTATCGCGATCGTAAAAACAAAAAACGCACCTTCCGCGCACTATGGATCCAGCGTATCAACGCAGCCGCTCGCCTCGAGGGCTACAGTTACAGCCAACTCATGGGCGCACTGAAGAAAGCGGGTATCGAAATCAACCGCAAAGTCCTTGCAGACCTTGCAATGAATCAACCCCAAGCGTTCAAGGCCATCGTAGAACAAGCAAAGAAATCCATCTGAGAATGATGCGACTCTAAACAAATAAGGTGTGTCTCCGCAAGGGGAAGCACCTTATTTCGTTTTCACAAAACCACCGAACTGACACTTTGAAAACAAAACAACCGACAAACAAGTAATAGACCCCATGAAACCGCTAAAGACTTACATATTGTCGTTCCTGCTGCTGAGTACCGCCTGTGCCCAAGCCGCTGAACTGCCAGGCTTCCGCTACGAGGACGCCACCCGTTTCCGAATCATCAACCGCGGTTGGGACAACACCGCCACTCCATACAGCCGCATGCCCGCGTACATGCAGGACAGTTGCCGCCAGAACCAATGGTGGCTCTACAACCACTCCGCAGGCATCGCCATACGCTTTGCCACCGACAGCAAGCGCATTGCCGCGCAGTACAACCTCATCAACAACTTCCACATGCAGCACATGGCGATGACGGGCATCAAGGGCACCGACCTCTACTTCCTCAACGAGCAGACCAACCGTTGGGAGTACGTCAACACAGCCCGCCCGCAGGAGAAAGACGGCAAAGCCGACTCTATCCAATCCAAGATGTACGTGGAGAACTTGGACGGCGGGATGCACGAGTACATGCTCTATCTCCCGCTCTACGATGGTGTCAACTGGGTGCAGATAGGCGTGGACTCCACTGCCACGCTCACCCCTCCCCGCGTGGATAACCCTCGCCGCGGGAAAATTGTCTTCTATGGCACCAGCATCATGCAGGGCGGTTGCGCCAGCCGCACGGGCATGGTGGCGACCTCGATGGTGCAGCGCGACCTCGGCGTCGAGTGCGTGAACCTGGGCACATCGGGCGAGGGCAAGATGGACTTCCCCGTCGCACGCGCCATGGCAACCATCGATGATGTGCTCTGCTACGTCGTGGACCCCGTCCCCAACTGCACCGAGATGATGTGCGACACGCTCACCTACGACTTCGTATCTATCCTGCGCCGCCTGCGTCCCGATGTGCCTGTCATCATGGTCGAGGGCATCACCTACCCCTATGCGCGCCACAACGCTTTCTTCCGCGACTACCTGCCCAAGAAGAACGCTGCCTTTCGCCGCAACTACGGGCGTCTGAAGGCGGAGAACCCCGTGGGCTTGTACTATGTGCCTACCGACGGACTTGTGGGCGAGGACATGGAGGGCACCGTGGATGGCATTCACCTCACCGACCTCGGCTTTCGCGCGTACGCGGATATAATAGAGGAGTACATCGAGCAGGCGCTCATCAATGCCCACACCACGCAACTGCTGAACGCCGAAGCCACCACCCAAGTGCAATCCGCCAAGGCAAAGAAGACCAACAAGAAGTCCAATCGTTAACATTTGCAAATACCCCACGTCCTTGCCGGGTCCCCCTCTCACCAAGGTCGTGTCAAACAGCAAGGGATACGCAAGGGATGAGCAAGGGATAGACTAAGGATACAGGAGCAAAAAAGCCCCCTTACGCACCCCGAATACCCCCCAACAGCGACAATAGTAACCACCAAATAATGGTAATATGCAAAAAATCTTTACTCTCTTACTCAGCATGATGGCTACCATCACCATCTATGCTCAATCGGTCACCGTCACGGGTACGGTACTGGATGCCGCCAATGGCGAACCGCTGATTGGTGTTTCCATTCTCGAAGCGGGAACCACCAACGGTGTCGTAACCGACCTCGATGGCAACTTCAAGTTGTCGGTCACACAGGGTGCCAAACTGCAACTCTCCTACGTGGGCTACGCCAACCAGGAAGTGAAAGTGGGCAAGAACGCTAATCTCGGTGTCATCGAGATGGACGCCGAGGCGGTTGGTCTGGCAGACGTAACGGTCACCGGACAGATAGCCGTGGCACGCAAGACCCCTATCGCAGTCAGCCAAGTCACAGCCCTTGACATCGAGGAGCGTTTGGGCGGCGGCGAGTTTGTGGAAGTGCTGAAGAACACGCCCGGTGTGCATGCCAACAACAACGGCGGCAGTTGGGGGGACAGTGAGATATGGATGCGTGGCTTCGACAATACCAACGTGGCTATGATGATTAACGGTGTGCCCATGAACGGTATGGAAGACGGTCGCGTCTATTGGTCCAACTGGCAAGGCTTGGCAGATGTCACCTCCGTCATGCAGACCCAACGTGGTCTGGGTGCCAGCAAGATGTCCTCCCCATCGGTGGGCGGTACCATCAACATCGTCACCAAGGGCATTGACGCCAAGCAGGGCGGTTCGTTCTCCTATGCAATGGGTAACGACGGATATAATAAGGTGTCCTTCTCCGTATCCACGGGGCTGATGAAGAACGGCTGGGCTGTTACCGTGTTGGGTAGCCGCACATGGGGCAATGGTTACGTACAGGGAACCGACTTCGTAGGTTACAACTACTTTGCCAATATCGCCAAACGCATCAACGAGAACCATCAGTTGTCTCTCACCGCCTTTGGTGCACCCCAGCAGCATTACCAGCGCTCCAGTACCTCTGGGGCTCTCACAATGTCGGAATGGAATAAGGTACGCCAGTACATGAAAGACGGCATGCACTTCTCACGCTACAACTCCACCTACGGATACGACGACTACGGCAACCGCAATTCCGCCAACTACAATGTCTATCACAAGCCGCAGATTTCGCTCAACCATGTATGGCAGATTGACCACAAGTCCAGTCTCTCTACCACTCTCTACACCTCTATCGGTCGTGGTTATGGGCGTACCGCAGAGCCGGGCTACCAGTCTTCTTACAAATACTCCGACCTCACCTACGGGGCCAGTTACGGTACCTTGGCTACCACATTCCGCCGCGCGGACGGTACCTTCGACTACGGAGCCATTGAGACTATCAACGACCCCTCCAACCCTATCTACGACGAGACGTCAGACTCTTTCGAGAAACCCTACTACGGTTCGCAACTCGTCATCTGTGAGAACCGCAACTACCACAACTGGTATGGCTTGGTTTCCACATATCAGAATAAATTCGCAGATGTCATCGACTTTTCCGCTGGTATCGACTTGCGCTACTACAAAGGTATGCACAATGCAGTGGTATCCGACCTGATGGGCGGCACATACTTTATCGATGCTACACGTTCTTCGGTCAAGGCCGCCAACAACAGTGCAGCCAATGACCCCGCATGGGTGACCGAGAAACTCGGTATCGGCGATGTTGCATATCGCAATTACAACGGCTATGTGGTACAAGAGGGGGCTTTCGTGCAGGCTGAGTACAACGAAAACAACTGGTCGGCGTTCATCAACGGCTCTTTCAACTACAACCACTATTGGAAGGAGGACTTCTTCTACTATGACGCGGAGCATAGTCGTTCCAAGGTATTGGGTTTCGCCGGCGGAACCGTGAAAGCGGGTGCCAACTACGCCATCAACCGCCACAACAATGTTTTTGTCAATGTCGGCTATATCTCGCGTGCACCTAAGTTCGACAAAGGCGCATTCATGAACGCCAGTGTCAGCAATGCTGTCAATACCGAGGCGAAGAACGAGCAGGTTGCCAGCGTAGAAGTGGGCTACGGATTCCATAACGAGTACCTCAACATCGCTGTCAATGGGTATTTCACGGAATGGATGGACAAAACCATGACCAAATCCAGCACCTTGTCCGACCCTGCACAAACCGAATACTTTATGAATATGACGGGTGTCAATGCACGTCACATGGGTATCGAGTTCGAGTTGAAAGCACGTCCTACCAAGTGGCTGGAGATAAGCGCGATGCTATCTTTGGGCGACTGGCGTTGGGATAGTGACTCCGTCAAGGGCTACATCTACAACCAGCACGGGCAAGCCCTCACCAAGGACGGAGACCTCACTGCCATCGGAGCAGAGGACCACGCATGGGCAATGGTCAATATGAAAGGCATTCACGTGGGTGGTTCTGCACAAACGACGGCGAACTTGGGTGTTACCTTCAAGCCGTTCAAGGGCTTCCGTATTGGTGCCGAATACACACTCTACGACCGCAACTACGCATACTATTCCTTCTCGGGTAGCGACCTGCAGATTGGCAAAGTGATGAACCTGCTCTCGCCGTGGAAAGTGCCCACGGGGGGTTCTATGGATATTCGCGCTTCCTACCACTTCCAAATAGGCAAGGTGGACGCTGTCCTCTCGGGAAATGTTAACAACCTCCTCAATCAGTTGTACATCGAGAAAGCATGGAACCCCACAGTGGTTTCGCAAGTCATCACCGAGGTCAACGAAAACAATGTGTACTTCTACTTCTCACAAGGCAGAACCTACAACATCCGCTTGAAAGTGAACTTCTGATACTAATATGATAGCAAACCGAATAACAACCAACAGAATCCGATTCAAGTTATGAAAAAAAGTATATTATTTGCCGTATGTATGTTGGCACTCGCGTCTTGCGAGAACTTCTACTTGGACAACCAGTTGCACTACCAACCGTCTATCACCGACGTGCGCAACTTCACCTATACGCTCACCGAGGCGGACTACGGCACCATCGCTGCCAATGCCACCAACAAGGCTACCGCGCTGGCTATGGGCAAGTTCGAAGGGGACTCCTCGGTCTATGCGAGACTCCAGAACTTGGCTACCACCAAGTATTTCGCAGACACGCTCATAGCACCCGATTTGTTCATACCGGCGTTTATGACGGCTAAGTATCCCAATCTCTCTACGGGCACAATATGCGAAGTCACCTATCGTATCACCGCAGATATGCCAGTCTATTTCAGTGAGTTCCGTGTGATACGTGATTTCACACCCAAGACACCACTGACCTCCGAGGATGAGATAGTCCAAGCGTTGGATTCGCAAGTCAATAAACTGATGAAGATAGAGGGGTACAAATTTCTTGTCAATTTCTCGGACAAGGTCACTTATCTCTATCAGTATGCCGGCGGTGCTTTCTCCGCATACAACAACGCATTTATCAACGTCATTGCCCTGAGCAATGCTGATTACGCGGAGATTGGCAACAAACGCATTGAGACACCACAGACCACCATCAACACATACCTGTTGCGCCGCTTCCCCTATGCTGCCGCAGACACCAAGTATGGTGTCATCTACAAGAATGCAACTGGTTCCAACACCTTCGGCGAGTTCACCTTCGATGGTACCAAATGGAATATGTTGGAGGACGTAACCTCCGAGTCAATGTCCTTTGAGATTACAGATGGTTGGAAGGCAAACACCTCGACCTACTTGTCAGAGCCTTTCCTCGGGCACGGACAGGGAGCGTTTGTCATTCAGAATGTGAAGTTGCAGGACCCGCTCACCTATGTATGGTACTACTCGTCCACCTACGGTATGTGTGCGTCTGCGTACAAGGACAACGCAAGTTGGGAGAGTGAAGCATGGCTGGTATCACCCGTTATCAAACTGAAGAAGGCGCGCAACCCGCAACTCATCTTCGACCAGGCGTTCAACAAGGCTACCAATTTCACCGAGGAGGCTACCGTACTGGTTTCCACGGATTACAAGGGTGATGTCACCACCTGCACATGGACTCCTCTCGAATGGAGCAAGAACGAGGACGGCACTCTCAATGTACCCGCAGGCAGTTCGTGGGTATTCCAGAGTTCTGGCAATATGGATATGTCTGCATTCAAAGGGCAATCCGTCTATTTGGCATTCCGTTACACCACATCAAACGGTGTTTCCGGCACATGGGAGATTAAGAATGTCCTCGTTTACGAACCCGAAGACTAACCCGCTCCCACTATAAATCTATCTGCAAATCAAGAGGCTGTCTGACAAGTGCGGACAGCCTCTTTTTGTTATATGCAATTATATCTTGGGGGGAAGAAAACGCTTGTGAGGACGATGCCTATGGGGGACGACACCTATGGGGGACGACGCGGCTCGCGTCGTCATAAGAAGAACTCATCAACAAGGATAGCCCCCCTTATACGAGTGGATAACGAGTGAATAGCGGGTGGATAGACTATGCTTTTGAGCACAAAAAGCACCGCAACAGACTATCCTTTCAGCGCGCGCCGGATAACCATTTGGGTGTTTGGAGTATTGGGAACGAGAGGCAGACGGAGGATATTCTTAATCAACCCTTGCGTCGCAAGAACAGTCTTGATACCCGATGGGTTGCCCTCCACGAAAAGCAGGTGAACAATATGGGCATACTGCTGTTGCACTGCCATACTATGTTCGTGTACCAAGCGACCGAAATCCTCAGGGAAAGCGTTACTTGCCACACTGATAAGCCCGTCGGCACCCGCATTCAGCAGTTCACACGCGATACCGTCATCGCCACTTATGACAAGCATTCTGCCGTCGGAAAGGTCTATCAACTCGGTGATTTGCTGCACATTGCCGCTTGCTTCCTTGATGCCCATAATACGGTCAGGACAAGCATCATAGATGCGCATAACGGTCTCCGGCAACAGGTTCACGCCCGTACGCCCGGGGACATTGTACAGGATAACGGGGACAGGACTCACCTTAGCAATAGCCGTAAAGTGCTGATACAGACCCTCTTGCGATGGCTTGTTGTAGTACGGACACACGGACAGGATAGCCGCAAAATCGGATAACAGCGTGTCATGAAGTTGGCGGATGCGCTCTATGACAGCCGCAGTACAATTACCGCCCACGCCGAGGACAAGCGGCACACGACCTGCCACTTGGCGGACGATATGTTCGCGCACGGCATCTTGTTCCGCTATGGTGAGCGTAGCGGTCTCCCCCGTAGTACCCAAGACAACAAGATAGTCAATACCCGCATGGGGTACACCTGTGTTGCGGCTGTTCAATTGTCTGTCTATCAAACGGGTAAGTGCCGCGTAGTCCACACTGCCGTCTTCGTTGAACGGAGTTATAAGGGCTGTACCCAAGCCTTTCAATGATGGAGTCATATCTGTAAAAACAGTTCGTTATGCTATATACCGCAGCATTCTACAGACCACATATATAGCATAACGAACATAAAAAACGAACTTCCTGATTCTTAATTCTTAATTTTTAATTCTTCATTCATCATCATCACAGCATCTCCACACTACGGTTCACGAACTTGGCGAGTGCTTCGCCCTTCAACTGACCGCTTGCCAACATGGCGATATCAATCAGTTGGTGCACCTTGTCCGAAGCCTTGGCATACTCACCGTACTGCTCCTTGAGTTGCTGACGCAGTGCAGCCAACTCTTTCGTAACATTGGTAACGGCATCCTTCTCCTCTTGTGTGAGGTCAGCCTCCTTCTTGTCTTTCTGTGCAGTACGGAGGTCGTCCTCCTCTTTCTGCTTGGCGGCAATCTGCTCCAGCAGCGGAGTAGTCTTCTCACTGCAAACGGTGTTGATGTCCTGCAACAGAGTTGTAACTTTCGGGTTGGCAGTGTTGATGACCAAGTTGTATTGGTCAGGCATCTGCCCGTAGAACGATATGCCTTGCTGATGAGCGGACATCTCTTTCATACGGCGCATGAACTCGTTCTGGGTCAGGAAAACAGGCAGGGCGTCAGCCGAGACAGTCTCAAGACTGACTACATAGTTGGTTTTATCGGTTTTTGGCAACTGAGTTTCGAAAGTGTAGCGCAGCGCATCTTCATCGGCTGCGGACAGGTTGACAGGGGCTTTGTCTGCCTTGCTGATGAGGTTTTCAATCACATCGGAGTCCACGCGCACGAAGCGGATAACGCCTTTCTTATCGTCGTCTGTGCCGTTGCCGTAACTCTTCTGTTCGGCTTGGCTCATGGCGTGTACGTCCAACTCACCGTCCATCAGCAGCACATCATACCCTTTCTCCTTGGCACGCTCGATGTAGGCGTACGAAGCATCGGCATCTTGTGCATAGAAAAGAATGAGGTCGCCGTTCTTGTCTGTCTGATTGTCTTTGACCTTTGCCTTGTACTCGTCAAGGGTGAAGTACTTGCCCTCGATGTTCTTCATCAGGGCGAAGCCCACTGCACGGTCGTAGAACTTATCATCAGAGAGCATACCATATTGGATAAACAACTTGATGTCATCCCACTTCTTTTCGAAGTCCTCGCGGTTGTTCTTGAATATCTCTGCCAACTTGTCAGCCACCTTCTTGGTGATGTGGTTGGAAATCTTCTTCACGTTGTTGTCACTCTGCAGGTAACTGCGGCTGACGTTCAACGGAATATCAGGGCTGTCTATCACACCATGCAACAGCGTCAGGTACTGAGGCACAATGTTCTCTACCTCATCGGTTACGAACACTTGGTTGCAATAGAGTTGTATCTTGTTGCGGTGGATGTCGAGGTTGTTCTTAATCTTCGGGAAGTACAGGATACCCGTCAAGTGGAACGGATAGTCCACGTTCAGGTGGATATGGAACAGCGGCTCGTCCATCTGGTCGGGGTACAACTCATGGTAGAACTTGTCGTAGTCCTCGTCCGTGAGGTCCGATGGCTTGCGTGTCCAGGCGGGGTTGATGTCGTTGATGATATTGTCCTCGCCGGTTTCTACTTGCTTGCCGTCTTTCCACTCTTTCTTCTTGCCGAATGCAATCTCCACAGGCAGGAACTTGCAGTACTTCTTCAGCAGACCTTCAATGGTAGCGTCCTCAAGATACTGCTTAAACTCGTCATTGATATGCAGCACTATATCCGTACCGCGGTCGGCTTTGATGGTCTCCTCCATCGTGTATTCGGGCGTACCGTCGCAACTCCAGTGAACTGCTTTGGCGTTCTCCTTGTACGATTGTGAGAATATCTCCACCTTGTCGGCTACCATGAACGCGCTGTAAAAGCCCAGTCCGAAGTGCCCGATAATGGCTTCTGCCTTGTCCTTGTACTTGTTCACGAACTCCTCTGCGCCCGAGAACGCGATTTGGTTGATGTACTTGTCCACCTCCTCGGCGGTCATACCGATACCATGGTCGCGCACGGTGAGGGTGTGCTTGTCCTTGTCTATCAGCACGCGCACACGCGTATCGCCAAGGTCGCCCTTGACTTCGCCTACACTGGAGAGGGTCTTCAACTTCTGCGTAGCGTCCACAGCGTTACTAATCAACTCACGGAGAAATATCTCGTGGTCTGAATACAGAAACTTTTTGATGACGGGGAAGATGTTGTCTGACGTAACCCCGATATTACCTTTGTTTGCCATATTGCTTATTGTTTTAGTCGTTATACATTGCGCATTATGCATTTAGCATTACGCATCATCTCTTGTACAAATACTTTGCCAAAGGTAACAACCTGCCAATATGGCAGACAGAAAATACGGCTGATGCCCGTTTTTGCATACGTGCAAAAAATGTTGTATCTTTGCAGCGCAAAGCGGTTTGGTTTGTGCTGCAAACCCAAAGGCTTTGTCGGCGGTCTTGTAGTAGGCTGCCGCACATATTGAAGAAGCGTTTGTATATATCCTTCACCTGAAAATCGCCAATTTTCATAGTCTTCGAAGGAGGCAACTCGGACGCCGCGTACGGCTTATGCCCTTCATTGGGTGTAGGCGTGCGTGGGTAGTTGTGTATTCGAAGACAGGTGTTTGGCGATACCTCAGGTGGATATACAATCTCCCACGCTTGTTTTTTATATGTAGCCCTCATCGGGAGAGTGAGGAACAAAAATAATAAAATTATGTGTAATTCAAAAAAAGAGGACTTGCGCCCATGTGTATTCACATTAGAAGGGCACAACGTGTTGGGGTTTGCGCATCTCTCAATGGGCGATTATGAGAATGATGAACAAAGAGAAGAAGCAACCCGTACACGGACAGGACTATTTCACGGTTGGGGTACTACCCTACACCCGAAAACAGAAGAAGGACATGCCCTTACCTGTGGCATTGTAGAGGATGTTCAAGATGGTAAAATCTATCTTGTTAACCCTGAAACAATTCAATTTACAACTTTACAAAACAAATAAGAGTATGAAAAGAACAATTTTAATGACAATAAGTCTCGTCGCATTAATTTCTACGTTTATTGGTTGCTCCAAAGAAGAACCACAAACTCAAATAGACCCTAGCAAATGTACTACAGTGACCATATATTGTACTAAAGCCGACCTTGGTAACCTTGTGTTAAATTGGATACATATTTACGATGCAGGTGGTAATTTGGTGGGCAATGGTACTAACTTTGGAGATTATTTAGTTCCTTATAATGGGACTATCAAAATATCTCATTATAATAAGTCGCAGTATCCTGGTCCTTATGAAACAACAATTGATACCTACTCCGTAGGAACATCTGCACGTATGTACATTAAAGTCGCTTATGGGATTAGTAGTAGCGATGGCTCTCGTTCCAAATCTTATTCTGAAGCCACTTCAGGAATAGAGGATTAACATTCTTTCCCTATTGTCGTCCCAATAGGAGGATACTAAGAGGTTGCCTGACCAACGTAGGCAGCCTCCTTTTTATTAATGTCAATTTCGCTAAATTGTAACAGTGGACTTTTATGTCTAATTATGATAATACGGCGTAGCCGTCCGTTCATAGATACCTCAACAATGCTATGTGAACTATTTTTGTTTCTTGTTGTTTAATAGTTGTTGGTAGTTGTTGACCGACAAAGTCCCCTTAAAATTTATGGCAAGATTTTTGGATTATATTCCAAGAATATTGCCATATTTTTGGATTTCGCACACAATACCAACCGCACTACCCCGCTACATAAATGGTAAACACACTCCGAATTAATGGCTAATTATACGGGAAATTATATGTCCCTTTTCATGCCTCCGGTGATGTCACCAGCACAAAATTTATTTGGTGTTTCTCCACATCCACCTTTGTCACCCGCACACGCACCCTGTCCGACAAGGTGTATCTGTTGCCGCTGCGTGCTGCCACAAGGCAATAGTTCTCCTCATCGAACTGCATATAATCCCCGGGCTCAATGGTACGTATCGGCACCAATCCCTCTGACAGCGTATCCGTCAGTTGCACAAACAGCCCGAACTCCATCACTCCTGACACTATCCCGTCAAACTCCTCGCCCACGTGGGCTGCCATCCATTCCGCTTGTTTCTCCTTGATGCTGTCGCGCTCTGCCATCTGTGCCGCTTGCTCGGTGGCCGAACAATGCATACATGCCTCCTCCAGCACCTCTTTATCCACCCTGCACTCGTCCTTACTGTGCATCAGATAGTGCGCAACAAGCCTGTGAACCATCATATCGGGGTACCGACGAATCGGCGAAGTGAAGTGCGTATAGTACGGAAACGCCAAACCGTAATGCCCTATGTTGTCCGTCGAATACACGGCTTTAGCCATAGCGCGGATAGTCAGTGTCTCTATCAGCGTCTGACAATCACGCCCTTTGCACGTGTCAAACAGGTGGTTGATAGACTTGTTCGTCGCACTCCGTTTCGCGTTCAACCTCAGGTGCACCCCAAAATGCTGTATGAAACGGCTCAGCCTGCCCAACTTCTCCGTGTCGGGCACGTCATGCACACGGAAGACAAAGGGCTTTTCTCTGTGCATTGCGCATTGCGCATTATGCATTGTGCATTGTTTCTTCTTCGCGCGCCCCATCTCGGTGGCTACTATGCGGTTGGCGAGCAACATGAACTCTTCTATCAGCCTGTTCGTATCCATTGCCCTGCGGAAATACACACCTGTCGGGCGACCCTCTTCGTCCAAATGGAAGTACACCTCAGGACTCTCGAAGTTAATCGCCCCATGCCTGAAACGCTCCGCACGCAGTATCTTGGCAAGTCCGTTCAGTGTCTGCAAAGCCTCTGTCAACAGGGAGGATACAACCAACGTTCCGTCTATCATCTCCTGCGCCTGTTGGTACGTCAACCGGTAGTCGCTGCGTATCACCGTGCGGCAAATCTTCTGCTTCACCACTTGCGCCTCTTTGTCTATCTCCATCACCACACTCATGCACAACTTATCCTCATTCGGACGCAGACTGCACAGTTCGTTGCTCAGTCTTTCGGGCAGCATCGGTATCACCTTGCCTACCAGATACACACTTGTCCCGCGGCTGTATGCCTCGTCGTCCAATGCCGTCCCCTCTTTCACGTAATGCGTCACATCGGCTATATGCACGCCCACGCGGTAGTTGCCGCTCTCCATCACCTCCAGCGACAACGCGTCGTCAAAGTCTTTCGCGTCATCGGGGTCTATGGTGAATGTCAATGCCTCCCGCATATCGCGCCTGCGCAGCACCTCTTCGGGCGTTATCGGCTGATGGGGAAGGGCATTCACTTCCGCCAACACCTCATCCGAAAAACCCGTAGGCAACGTATACTCGTCTTTCTGCTCATGGGAGACGACGCGGCTCGCGTCGTCATTACGTTGCGCATTCTGCATTGTATTCTTCTCTCTGCGTGCCCGTGCTTTCTCACGGCGCTCGCGTTTGGCTATCAAATCTTTCGTCTTCATATCATACACACACCACAAAAACCGTGCAATTATAAGCAAGACCCTGTAAACAGCCCGCTTTTCATCCGATATCTGACAACTAAGCAGTCTCACTCCACTGTTTGCATATTCCACAAAAAAGGACTACCTTTGCACCCCGTATGCAACTTATAAATCTCTATAGAATGAAAAAGACATTCCTTTCCGTAGCGCTATGTGCGCTCACCTTGGCAGCCACTGCACAGACAAAGACGGCTGCCGCTCCCGCGGACAGCACCGAAGGCTTCCGCTTCACCACTATCGACAGTGTAGCCATCACTCCTGTCAAAGACCAACACCGCAGCAGCACCTGTTGGAGTTTCTCCACTATCGGCTTCATCGAGAGCGAGTTGCTCCGTATGGGCAAAGGGGAATATGACCTCAGCGAGATGTTTGTAGTCCACCATACCATGATGGACCGCGCCAAGTATGTAGTACGTATGTATGGCACTGCAGAGTTTGCCCCCGGTGGCTCTGCCTACGATGTCATCTATTGTATGAAGAACTACGGACTTGTACCTCAAGATGCTATGCCCGGCATCCAATATGCCGCTTCTCCTGCCGACACACTGCCTGTTCATGCCGAATTGGATGCAGTGGCTAAAGGCTATGTACATGCACTCACATCCGGCAAACTCAAAAAACTCACCCCCGTATGGGCGAAAGGCTTGGAGGCTGTTTATGACACCTACCTCGGCAAATGCCCCGAGACCTTCAACTACAACGGCAAACAGTACACACCGCAATCATTTGTAAAGGAATTGGGTCTCAATGCCGACGACTATGTGAGCATCACCTCCTATACCCACCATCCTTTCTACACCACTTTCGCCCTTGAGGTACCCGACAACTGGCGTATGGACCAGATGTACAATGTGCCTATGGACGAGATGATGCGTATCATCGACAATGCTATCGCTAACGGCTATACCTTGGCATGGGGTGCCGATGTCAGCGAGGTAGGCTTCACACGCAAAGGCATTGGTGTGATGCCCGATGCAGACAAAGGTGCAGACCTTACAGGCAGTGACGCGGCACACTGGTTGGGCTTGACCGACAAGGACAAGAAAGAGGAACTGACCAAGAAGCCTCTCCCCGAAATGGAAGTCACCCAAGAGATGCGTCAGCAGGCGTATGACAGTTGGGAGAACACCGATGACCATGGCATGCAAATCTTCGGTACCGCACACGACCAAAACGGCAAACGCTACTACATGATTAAGAACTCATGGGGCACGCAAAAGAGTGACTACAAGGGTATCTGGTACGTCTCCGAGGCATTTATGAAGTTCAAGACCAACGATGTCCTCGTCCACAAAAACGCCATCCCGAAAGACATCCGCAAGAGACTTGGCATCTAATCCCTATTGTGGTGATACCACCAACGGGATAGGCTGACATAGCGTATTCTTCAAGCTGCTTGACACGTGCAGGCAGCCTGTTTTTGTGTATCTGTAAAATTTGTAAATGCATACTTTCTACGAGAGGATAAGCCGAGGATAACGAGAGGATAGCACGCCCATAAAGGAGGTATAATCACCAATTTGTTAAATAATATCAACATCATATCTCAACCACCGTTTCTCGCAGTGAAACTGCACAACAACTTTCCATTTCTTGCAGTAGAGCGGTATAGAAACTTTCCAAACCATAGAGAAAGACGGCTATAGTATCCATTGTGTCCGCGCCACTGACTGGTTTGTGATTATTTTAGTTGGCAAGTGGCTGCAAAAGCCATTTCCAAATAGGAATCACCTCAATATCACTTCGTCTATATGTATCATACTTCAATTACGAATAGATATTCTATCTGTCATATTTTATAATTATCAATTGAAAAGGTACTGCTTTTATACGACACACACAACAAATATCGTGAATTGTTCGTGAGTTTTTTATGAAAATATGGTGGATTAATCTTAAGAAATGACACTTTTTTGCGGTAGCGAGGTGGTAACGAGGTGGTAACGCTTTCCTAACGAGGTGGTAACGAATTTTATTTTACAGATATGATACAGTCTATATGACTTCAATCTTAACAATCGTACATTTTCGAGATGGCTCGTTTACAACGCCACCTCAACCACCTCCGTCTCACAGCGATAAACCAGGGCAATAGAGATTAGTCCCCTACCCGATTCACATCATCTATATGTCAATAGTATTCCTCCATTTAGCATAATGAAATGGGGGACGACGCGGCTCGCGTCGTCAAAGATTCCTCTATAGAATAGATTATAGGCGGGCTGTTGGTCAGTTGTTGAACATTGTTGACCAAAGAGAAAAGTGACAGAAAGTGACAGAAAGTGACAGAAACGCTCAATGCCCTCCGACTTTGTAGTATCTTTGCATCGTGATTCAAGGTGTTGAATCCGGTAGGCTGCAGACGTAAGCAGCCCGTGTTCTGTACGTACGAATACTGCCCGAGAGGGTAGTGGAGGGAGTCTTGGCTCTCTCGTCGGAGGCAAAGGTGCCTCCGAGAATAGTGCAAACAGCCACAAAAAAAGAGACTGCCTATTGGGGTAAGCAGTCTCTTGTAAGGATCAGGCAGGTATGGCACTTACCCTACTTGGGCACCGTTCTTGACAGGGGCGGTGACGGTGGTGACGACCAACTTGCCGTCAGCGTCCACTGCCGAGAGAATCATGCCCTGCGACTCGATGCCCATCATCTTGCGCGGCGGGAAATTGGCGATAAAGAGGACTTGCTTGCCGACCAATACCGACGGGTCGGGGTACGACTGTGCGATACCCGACAGGATAGTGCGCCCGCCCATGCCGTCGTCCAAACGGAACTGCAGGAGGCGTTCGCTCTTCTTCACCGGCTGGCAATCCAGCACGGTAGCCACGCGGATATCCACCTTGTCGAAGTCGTCAATCGTGGTGGCAGCCTTGATGTCGGCGGGGTGCCAGTTGCGGAGTGCTTCGGCTTGTATAGCGGCTTCGTTCTCGGCTTTGATGCGTGCCAGGCGGTCGAGTTGGGCTTTAATGGCGTCGTCCTCAATCTTCTCGAAGAGGAGCGATACCTCACCCAATTGCTGCCCCTCCGGAAGCAGGTTGATATTGCCAAGTTCTGCCCAATTTGCAACATTCATGCCCAGCATCTTGCGCAGTTTCTCGGAGGAGAACGGCAGGAACGGTTCGAAGGCAATCGACAGATTAGCAGCGATTTGCAGTGCCAGATTGAGGATAGTTGCCGTGCGGTTGAGGTCGGTCTTGGCGAGTTTCCAAGGCTCGGTGTCGGCAAGATACTTGTTGCCGATGCGGGCGAGGTTCATGGCTTCCTTTTGGGCATCGCGGAAACGGAAGTCGTTGAGCAGACGCTCCAACTCGCTCTTGACATTCTGGAAATCGGCAATGGTGGCTTGGTCGTAGTCGTTGAGTTCGCCTGCCGCCGGCACTTTGCCGCCGAAATACTTGTTGGTCAGCACGAGTGCGCGGTTGACGAAGTTGCCGTATATTGCCACTAATTCGTTGTTGTTGCGGGCTTGGAAGTCCGCCCAAGTGAAGTCGTTGTCCTTGGTCTCGGGGGCATTGGCAGTCAGCACATAGCGCAGCACGTCCTGCTTGCCCGGGAAATCGACAAGGTACTCGTTGAGCCATACCGCCCAGTTGCGCGAGGTGGAGATTTTGTCGCCCTCGAGGTTGAGGAACTCGTTGGCGGGCACATTGTCGGGAAGGATGTAGGAGCCTTCGGCTTTGAGCATGGTCGGGAAGACAATGCAGTGGAAGACGATATTGTCTTTGCCGATGAAGTGAATGAGGCGTGTGGAGGAGTCCTTCCACCATGTCTCCCATTTGCCGTATTCGGGGTGCGCGTCGCAGAGTTCCTTGGTGTTGGAGATATAGCCGATGGGCGCGTCGAACCAGACATACAGCACTTTGCCTTCGGCGCCCTCTACGGGCACGGGTATGCCCCAGTCGAGGTCGCGCGTCACGGCACGCGGACGCAAACCGCCGTCCAGCCACGACTTGCACTGCCCATACACGTTGGGACGCCACTCTTTGTGCTCGTTGAGAATCCACTCCTCGAGCCACGACTGGTATTGGTCGAGCGGCAGATACCAGTGGGTGGTGGGGCGTTTGGTCAGCGGATTGCCGTTGATGGCATTGTAGGGATTGATGAGTTCGTCGGGCGAGAGGGTGGCTCCGCACTTCTCACACTGGTCGCCGTAAGCACCCTGCGCATGGCAGCGAGGGCACTCGCCGCGGATATTGCGGTCGGTGAGGAACTCCTGCGTCTCGGGGTCGTAGAACTGCTCGGTGGTCTGTTGGATAAACTTGCCGTTGTCGTACAGTTTGCGGAAGAAGTCCGACGCCATCTTGTGGTGCGTGGGACTTGTGGTGCGCGAATAGATGTCAAACGATATACCAAAGCCCTCGAAAGAGTCTTTGATAAGTTTATGATAGCGGTCCACCACCTGCTGGGTAGTGATGCCCTCTTTGCGGGCGCGGATGGTGACGGGCACACCATGCTCGTCGCTACCGCCCACGAACAGCACGGGTTCGCCTTTCAGACGGAGATAGCGGACATAAATATCTGCGGGTACATACACGCCTGCGAGGTGCCCGATATGCACGGGACCGTTGGCATAAGGTAAGGCTGCCGTTACAAGAGTACGTTGAAATGCCATAGTTATTTGAGTAGTTTATGTTTTTTAGTTGCTTTGTCGTTGTATTCCACGCCCATTGCGGGGGCGAGGTAGTTGTGCTCCAACTCGTTGATATTCACCGTATGGATGTCATTGCCGAGTGCCACGGAGATGCGTCCTGTCTCCTCCGAGACTACGATGGCGAGGGCATCGGTCTTCTCTGCCAGTCCGAGTGCGGCACGGTGGCGCAGTCCGTAGTGCTTGGGCAGGTCCTGCCGCTTGGTGACGGGCAGGATACACGCCGCCGACTGCAGGCGGTTGCCCGAGATGATGAGGGCACCGTCGTGGAGAGGGGTGTTCTTGAAGAAGATATTCTCAATCATTCGCGCCGAGATGACGGCGTCCACCGTCTCGCCGGTGTCGGCATACTCTTTGAGCCCCTGCTGGTTGGTGATGACGATGAGTGCACCCGTCTTGCTGGCGGACATGTGCGAGCAGGCGAGAATGATTTGGTCCACCTGCTGCTGCGCCTCTTTCTGGTGCCTGGTGTGCGAGAGGTGGTCGCGGATATTGTCCATATTGAACCGCGCACCGATGCGGTAGAAGAACGAGCGTATCTCCTCCTGGAATATCACGATGAGCGCGATGGCACCCACACTGATGAAGCGGTCGAAGAGGGCACCCGTGAGTTCCAACTCGAAGACATAACTGACTAACAACCACGCCAATATGAATGCCAAGATACCCCAAAAGAGGTTGCTGGCACCCGAGCGGCGCAAGATGCGGTAGATACCAAACAGAATGGTAGCCACCAAGAGGATATCGATTATGTCTTTCAGCCCTATATGCATGGTTAATCGTCTATGGTTGTGTCGGTTATGCCTTGTCAGGATAGGTGTATTGCCAGACGGCTATCGCCTGTTTGGCGGGTGCCACCTCGTGCACGCGGAGGATATTCGCGCCCTTCTCAAGGGCAATAACATGCGCAGCGGTGGTGGCAGGCAGCACATCATCAGGTGTCAGACCCATCGGGCGGTAGAACATCGACTTGTGCGACACGCCCACCAATACAGGCGCATGGAGCGTTTGCAGGACATCCAACTGGCGCAGGAGACTGTAGTTCTGCTCCACGTTCTTGCCAAAGCCGAAGCCGGGGTCAAGAATCACATCTGCCACCCCACGGCGGTGCAGTTCGTCTGTGCGCGACTGAAGAAAGTCCAGAATGTCCGTCATAGTGCGGTCGTAACCGTCATCGCTCTTGGTAATCTCTCGCGCGTGCGTGAGAATATAAGGAACGCGATACTTGCTCACAATGTCAAACATCTGATTATCAGCGTCCCCGCCATACACGTCATTGATAATATCCGCCCCTTCCTCTATGGAGCGGCGGGCTACTTCCGCACGGAAAGTATCCACGGATACCGGCACTTCCGCCCACCTGCGCCGTATGGCTTTGAGGGCAGGTGCCAATCGTGCCCACTCCCCTTCCGTGTCCACAGGCGTGGAGCCCGGACGGGTGGAGCAAGCCCCCAAGTCCAGTATCTCAGCCCCCTCGTCCAATGCCTTTTCGGCACAGCGGAGCACCTCGTCCTCGCTCATCGAGCGGCATGAGGTGTAGAAACTGTCGGGCGTGATGTTCACAATCGCCATCACGCGCGGCACAGACAGGTCTAACAGCCTGTTATGTACACGAATACTGTTTTGCATTTCAACTGCAAAGGTACGAAAAACATTGCGATTACGCTACTTTTGCCCACAATGAGAAATCAAAAACACCTGCTTTTTGCAAAAAAAATACTTTTTCTGCATTTTTTCATCGGGAAAGTTATATCAACTCACTTTTTTTTTGTACCTTTGCGGGCTGAAAGTGGAATTTATAACAAGATTATACTCTACATACTTATGAATAACGTACTGAAATTAGTATCAAAGGTCGTGCTCCTGACGCTGTTGGTGGTAGTGGGCGCAGGCTGTTCGACATCATCGCGTGAGTTAAACACCAAGACTTCATTCCAAACAGGTTGGAAGAGTTTTGACAAAAACACCACACGCTTTGAGGCTTACGAGGGGAATATCTCCCAGTCGCCTGTAGGTATGGTGGCGATACCCGGCGGGTCGTTCACCATAGGTCAGCAGGACGAGTTCGTGACTGCACCCCGTAATAGCGAGCGTCGGACGCTTACCGTCAGTTCTTTCTATATGGATAAGTATGAGGTTACCAATATGGCATGGAAAGAGTATCTTGGCTGGTTGGAGACCGTGTTCGGAAAGTATAAGCCGTCTATCATTACGGCTGCGCTGCCGGATACCACGGTGTGGCGCGACGAGTTGGCATACAACGAACCGTATGTGGAGAACTATTTCCGGCACCCCGCCTATAGTTTCTACCCTGTAGTAGGTGTGTCGTGGAATCAGGCTATGGCATATTGCCAATGGCGAACCGACCGCGTCAATGAAATGATACTGGTCAGTGGACAATATATCACGTTGCCTCCTTACGCTATGCTCAACCCAAATGCCTACCTCACGGAACAGGAGGCTGACGAGTTCTTGAAGAACAACTACGAGCACCCCGAGTATGCCAATTATGAGAAAGAGGCAGTGGAAGTTCCCCTCTCTATTGCCCAGTTATATGGCTATGACGGAGAAGAGGTGGCAGAGGAAGATGAGAATGGTATGATGACCGACCCGTTGGTAACGATGTACCGCTTGCCTTATGAGTGGGTGCGCGACCAGTTTGTTTTCAACACCGAGAAGTACTACTTGAGTGGCACGCAATACAACCCTGCCATGGGGCGTAAAACGCGTACCGATGCGTATGGCACTCCCCGCAAAATCAACAGAGCGGATGGCATCTTGCTGATAGGTTATCGTCTCCCCACGGAAGCAGAATGGGAATATGCCGCTTTTGCCCCGGTCTCCAATGAGGACGGGCTACCTGAGGAAGGACGTATCTACCCTTGGTCGGGCTACCAACCGCGTGACATCAGCAAGAAAAATCGCGGCAAGATGATGGCGAACTTCGTGCGCAACCGAGGCGATATGATGGGTGTAGCAGGTGCCGCCAACGACGGTTACGTGCTCACAGCACCCGTGGACGCTTTTGCTCCCAACGATTTCGGCTTGTATAATATGGCAGGCAATGTCAATGAATGGGTAATGGATGTCTATCGCGAGACTTCTGCTGAGGAAGTTACCGAGTACAACCCCTTCCGCGGTAACATCTATGCACATGCCAAACGTGATGACAACGGCAATTATATCATGACAGAGACGGGCTGCTTGGAGATTGAGTATGCAGCCGAGGACGATAAGCGAGACTATAAGGATGGCGACAAGCAGTCGCGTTTTGAAACAGACTATCCTATAGATACCGTGGGACTCTCCGAAGAGCAAATGGCTGCCGTGAAGTATGACCCCACAGACATCCTCATACCGCGTATCAGCAAGGATGCACGTGTGTACAAGGGTGGTTCGTGGAACGACCGTATCTATTGGCTCAACCCCACCACACGCCGGTTCCTTGAGCAGGACAAGTCCTCCAGCACTATCGGCTTCCGTTGCGCTATGACGATGCTGGGAGACAACAACTGATTAGAACAATAGTTATAAATCTAATAATATGAATATTCCATCAAATCTGCGCTACACGAAAGACCATGAGTGGATTCGTGTAGAGGGCGAAGAAGCCTATGTAGGCATCACGGATTATGCACAATCCGAGTTAGGTGAAATCGTGTTTGTTGACATCAACACCCAAGGCGAAACCATCGGTCAAGACGAGACTTTCGGCTCTATCGAGGCTGTCAAGACGGTGAGCGACCTCAATATGCCGGTTGCCGGCGAGGTATTGGAGGTCAACGAGGCTATCAACGACCAACCCGAACTGGTCAACAATGACCCCTACGGCGAAGGCTGGATGATTAAAATCCGCATCGCTAATCCTGCTGAGTTGGATACTCTGCTCGATGCTGCAGGTTATCAGGCACTTATCGGATAAACTACCATAATCATAGTAGCGTGAAGAGTCCCTCTCTTTCACGCCGCAATAGGAGGCTGCCTAACAAACATAGGCAGTCTCCTTTATTGTTGGGAGACGATGCGGCTCGCATCGTTAAAAGCGGTCTTTTTCTGAAGAACTGGCATTCTTTTTAACATGTTAGCCCCCCCCTTTTTGTCCCTTACGTTGGCACAGTACGCACTATGCATTGCACATTATTCCTTGTGTCCTTGTCGGGATAAGAGTATGTGATTAGTATGTGATTAGTATGATATTAGTATGTGATTCAGCCGACCTTATCGCGATGATACCCGGACATTCAGCAGCCTACCGGTTATCCATGCGGATTGGGTATTAAGCGCGTCAGATACTTCACCTCTTCTTCTGTCAAGTATCTTGCCGAGTGCCCGAAGTAGTATTCCGAAGCGGCTTCCACACCAAATACGCCATTCCCCCACTCTATCACATTCAGATACACCTCCATTATCCTGTCCTTACCCCACAGAAACTCTATCAGTACCGTGAAGTACGCCTCCGTTACCTTACGGCTGTAGGTCCTCGAAGGTGTGCAAAACACATTCTTTGCCGTCTGCTGCGAGATGGTGCTGCCGCCCATAACCACTTGACCATAAGCACGATTGATACGGTATGCATGGACGATAGCGTCCAAGTCAAAACCGCGGTGCTCATAGAAATGAGCATCTTCGCTATTCACCACCGACACCACCATATTCGGCGACACGTCCTCCAACGACACCCACTGCCTCCTGATAGCCAACGACTTGCCTGCCCCACGCGCCTCGGCTCGCCGTATCAGCATCAGTGCTGTCGTATGTACAGGCAACAAACGGTAGCATATCACCGCACCGACCGACGACAGCAGAAATGCCCCTATCGTATATGCGATTATCTTAACGGAGCGGCTTGCCATGGTCATCAATCAGCGTCCCGAAACGCGTGGAATACTCCCCGAACGACGCAAAGAACACGTGCCGTGTCTGTGCCTCTATGCTGTGAAACAATGGCGGCGTCAACACGTGATAGTGCCTGTCCATCAACCCGCACTTATTGTTATAATCCGTATAGACAAAGCACTCCGTATCCTCATACACGGGATTGCCGTTAGCGTCCTTACGGTTTGTGTTGTACGTGAGTGTCCGAATGCCCTTGTATATCACCTCATACACCATCCTACCCTGATAATCAAACAGATGCTGCACACCATTGTACTCTGTGGCTACAATACCTTCCGACCAGTCTATGTCCACCGATTGGTAATTCCCTGCCAACACGGTATCCAACTCATATCCATACACCACACACTGTTCGCCTGTCTTGGTGTTGAAGAGTTGGTGCTGATAATTATTGTCTATATAGGTGTACCGTGCGGGCAGCACCCAGTTGGCGGCGGTATCCAACACGCCATACATGTCATTGTCGGCACGGACAATCAATTTCCCGTGATAGTAGAGCATCTCATACTGCCCCCGATAGCGCAGACCGTGGCGATTGACGATGGACCCGTCTCTGCGGAAAATGTAGATAGTGTCTTTCCTCACCATCACGCCACGGTCTGAACTGAATGCCCACGCCTTGTCATACACTAACGGAGTCAGCAGGTGGGCTGTGTTTAGGTTTATATATGCGCGTTTATTGTGTTTGGCAACGATGCCGATAGTGTCCCCGCGTCCTACATACAACCACGATATGCTGTCCATCAGCACCTTACCTGTTCTCGGGTCGTAGATATGGTCACCGTATTTGTAGCGCAGACCATTGTCGCCTATCTCCTCGCCATACAGCCGACGGGTAACCGGCGAGTTGTTATCCTTGCCACCGAAGGTGCCGCTTATGGCCCAAACGATAGCAATCACCACCACTCCCCCGCACAGGCAGATGACAGCCCGCATCGGACGGATAGTGTGCAGTTGGGTCTTTGCTCTCAAGAGCCACGCTGAGATGTTTTTTGCTGGTTTCATACGCCTTTGTTGTTTGAATTACACGGCAAAGGTACTTGCTTTTTACCACGTAAAAAAGGCTTTCCTTGACGAATGTATGAAATACCAAATGGGCTGTATGAAGTACTTCCACACAGCCCATTTGGTACATTTTGTGGTGAGGTTATTCCCCTACTCCCACACAATAAACGATATATTCTTGTATATCTTCGGCTCCCACGTCCCCGACGGCACGCCCGCACCGTCAAGGTCGATGTACCAGCCTATCGCGCTGCTGCCTATCAGGTATATTGCATTCGTCACGCCTATATCCACCAACGCCTGCGCAAAATCGTGAAGCGACTCTGCCGTCCCCGTCTCTGCCACTACCACGCGCCCCTCCAACTCGCACAACGCACGGCGGACAGCCTTGGCTTTCAACTCATTCTCCATCAGCACCCCGTTATCCACCAGCGGATACTGCCGGAAGAAATCCCCTCCTCGCTCCGTAGCCTCCTCAAACAGCGGCGAGTTGTCTGCCACGCCCACAGTAACTTCCCCGTCAATGATAGCACAATATCCTCGCTTGCTCAGACCCCAACTCAACGGCTTGCCGTGCAACACAAACGCACCCACTATCTTCTTGTTGTCTGCCCGAATATCAGCGGCTTGCCACATCAGCACAATGCCCGACGTATCGTGCAGACACTCATACCCCACCTCCAGATGCGGGGTGGCATTCATCGGACGCATCAGCCGCAGCGGTATATCGTTTACCACCGTGTCAAATAGCAGCGTCCCCCGCCTTGTAATGGTGTCGCCGGAGGCTATCCAACCGCGCAACGGGTGTGTCTGAACAGGCTGCACAGGCTCTTCAAACACGCCCTCCGCCGGCTCCTCTGACCGCTGACAATGCACCACTATCAGAGCAACCACAGCCGCTGCCACCAGCACACCCACGACCACGAGCCAGCGCAACCGCGCTGGGTGGTGCGGCTTGCCCGGGGCATTGCCCTGCGGCTTGTCGCCTATCACACGTATCTCCGTATCTTTGATTTCTTTCATTGCAATTCTCCTTTCTCAATCAGTTCCTTCAAGGCCTTGAGTGCCTCCTTGCTCGCGGTCAGCGAATGGCGGTTTTGCAGTGCGTCCACCAGCACCAACTGTTGCTTCGGAATGTTGATATAATGCACAGAATTTATATTGATAATCAAACTCTTACCTATCCGCACAAACGTCCTCCCCAACTCTGGCAACTGGTCGGCTATCATGCGTTCCAACTGCCCCAACTGCGTAGTTACCACCCGCAACTCGTTACCCGTCTGCACAATCGTCGAGTAGTTCCCGTCCGATGTGATACACACCACGTGCCTCGCCGCGATGCGCACGAGGTCAGTGTTCGACGATATCACCAAATAGGAACTGTTCATACCGACCGCAAAGGTACACTTTTTCCCCCACATAGGCAACACCATGGGGGACGACGCGGCTCGCGTCGTCAAAATAGTCGTTACATACATTCTACCATAGAAAGTTCCTTACAAATTCTCAACAAATCCGCATCGAATGAATCTCGAGTCAAGTGTATGATATTACTATGGTATTAGTATGTGATTAGTATGTGATTAGTATGTGATTAGTATGTGATTAGTATGTGATTAAGCCGACAATATCGATAGGATAGGCTGTCATTGCCCTTTTTCTCCTTTGCAAACGTCGTAGAAAATCACTAATTTTGCAGGTTCAACGAGTGCACTTTGTCGTCCCGCTGAGGTCTCCTCCGCGCCCCGACAAGCCCGCTCGCGCAAACGAACAAACCGATATGAACGAATTTTTAGAGACAGAAGAGCAGGTACTCAAGATGCTGAAAACGGTCTTTGACCCCGAGATACCTGTTAATATATACGACCTCGGACTCATCTATCGCATTGACCTGCCGGGCGATGGCGTCTGCAATATCGACATGACGCTCACGGCTCCCGGTTGCCCTGCCGCAGACTTCTTGGTGGAGGACATCAAGCAGAAGGTCGGCTCTGTGGACGGCATCAAGACGGTCAACGTGAACATCGTCTTCGAACCCGAGTGGAACAAGGACATGATGTCCGAAGAAGCCAAACTCGAACTCGGCTTTATGTAACGCATAACAGCCTGACAAACAATGTTTTTAATGGGCTTTTAATGGGCTTTAATGGAGTCCAAAAGAACCCAGATTTGGAAATTAATGGCTAATTCGTGGTAATTATATGTTCCTATTATAAATCATACATCGTAAATTCGTAAATCGTAAATAACGTGGTTTACTTCTTGTCTGACGCCCATCTCGGTTCCCTTGCCGTATCGAACCCCGACGAACACCAAGCCCGCTTGGTGGCATTGCTGCGCACCATGGCTAAGGATGCCACGAGCATCTACTTGTTGGGCGACATGTTCGACTTCTGGTACGAGTACTTCTGGCGCGACCCGGGCAAAGAGGCATACCGTCCTTTCCTTACCACTCTCAAAAGCCTGACAGACAGCGGCATAGAGGTACACTATTTCATTGGCAACCACGACATCTGGACTTTCGGGTGGCTTGCCCGCGAGACGGGTGTCCTTATCCACCGCACGCCCCTCACCACCACTATCCATGGGCGTACTCTCTACCTCGCACATGGTGACGGCATCATACCCTCCGGCTACCTGCAGACGCTCCCCGCGCCTGTCCGCAAGAAGGTACGCAACTTCATACGCCTGCGCGCATTCTTCCATCACCCTGTCCCGCAGACGCTCTTCCGCCTCATACCCCCCGCCCTCGGCAACCGCTTCGGCTACGAATGGGCACGACGCAGCCGTATGAAAGAACTGGCGCACCCTTGCCCCTACAAAGGCGAGAACGCCGAGGAGTTGGTCCTCTTCGCCAAGGAGCAGGAGCAACTCCGCAACCACCACGATTATTATATCTTCGGACATCGGCATATCGAACTCGACCTCATGATAGCACGCAACTCCCGCGTCATCATTCTCGGCGACTGCTGGCAGCAGTGGACCTATGCCCTGATGGACAAACAAGGAAATATCACATTATGCACACACGAGCAGAACAATTAGCAGCCTTTGACCGGCTCCTTACCGTCATGGACGAACTCCGCGAGAAATGCCCATGGGACCGCAAACAGACCTTCGAGAGTCTGCGGCAGAACACCATCGAAGAAGCCAACGAACTCGCCACCGCCATCATGCGGCACGACATGAACGAGATTAGCAAGGAACTCGGCGACGTGCTCCTTCACGTCATTTTCTATGCCAAGATAGGCAGCGAAACGGGCGATTTCGACATAGCCGACGTATGCAACCGGCTGTGCGACAAACTCATTTTCCGCCATCCGCACGTATATGGCGACGAGGCTGCACGCAACGCCGAGGAAGTCAGCCACCTATGGGAGCAGGTCAAACTGCGGGAGAAAGGCGGCAACAAGACCGTCCTCAGCGGTATCCCAGACAGCCTTCCCGCACTCGTCAAGGCATACCGCATACAGGACAAGGTAGCCAATGTCGGCTTTGATTGGGAGAAGCGCGAAGACGTCTGGGCGAAGGTCAAGGAAGAACTCGCCGAGTTCGAGGCGGAAGTAGCCAATATGGATGCCGAGAAAGCCACGGAAGAGTTTGGAGATGTGCTGTTTGCGCTTGTGAATGCCGCACGTCTCTACAAGATTCGCCCCGACAATGCCTTGGAGAAGACCAACCTCAAGTTCATGCATCGTTTCAACTACATCGAGCAGCAAGCCAAGGCGCAGAACCGCCGCCTCGAGGACATGTCTCTCGATGAGATGGAATCCCTCTGGCAACAAGCCAAGCAGTACGAACAATAAGCCAAAATTACAATAAGAACAACTTAACAACTACTCCGCCTATGGCATACCGGCATCGTAAAGGCGATGCAACCGACATATTGAAATAAAGCGTTATAAGCAGCACTTGATGTCTTGAAACCTGAACAATTTTAAGATTATCACTCAAGCCAAAGCCTATAGACGCTCACGTTAATTACGTGGGCTTTTGGTGCGTAAATTTGAGTGATTAGGTAAGTTCAGGACCGCAAGACATCAAATGAAGCAAACGAAAGTTCACGTTTTCTTTATGTCCTGACTGATAAATACGTAATACATATAATTTGTGGTATTGTGGGCAGATACCCGAACCATTATCCATTGTGCAAGTGCCCATAGCACATCAAAGTTGCGCCCGACACGTATCAGGGAATAAATGATGAAGAAAGTTTTAATATCTATTATCGCATTGGTATGCGGATTATCTGCTTTGGGGCAAGATGTGATTATCACCAAAGACGCCCAACGCATTGAAGGGTTTATCATCAACCTCACCACCACAGAGGTTCAGTACAAAGTAAGTGTAGACAGCCCTGTCAAAGTACTGCCTACTGCACAAATCAATACTATCCTGTTCCAAAACGGACAAGTGAAAGTGTACAACGACAACACTCCAAGGCAACCTCAAGTCTCTGCAACTGCCCCACAAACACCCGTAAAGACAGCAGAGCAACAGCCCGAGGCACAAGCCCCTGCTCAAACAACAATTGCGCCCAATGCTGTCACAACATATAATATCGCCAACCCAAGCAATCACCCCACTTATGCTTATGTATCCCGCTCGGGAAATACGTACTATTACGAGGGGCGAAGCATGAACAAAGAGGTGTATTGTAAGTTCTTGGAAAACAGGTGTTATCCTGCATACCAAAAGGCATATTCAGGTTATCTGACGGCAGTGGTAGGTTGGACATTACTGGGGTGCGGTGCTGCTGTAGATTTGGTTGGCGCAATCTGTTTTGTGGCAGACGATATGCTTGGCGTAGCACTTTCAAGTTTTGGCAGTTGCTTGGAGATTGCCAGTGTACCGACTTTAATTGTCGGATACGCAAAGATGCACAAAAGTGTGGATTTATATAACGCACAATGTGGAGCAAAGGCGCAATACCAACCCTATTGGAGTGTACAAACAAGCCAAAACGGCATAGGCTTGGCTCTGAACTTCTAAAATTCTATAAGTATAAAATAAAAAGATATGAACAAGAAAATCTTACTCATAGCATCATTAGTTGCCTTAGTTGCAGGATGTAACACAGAAGGACCGGAAATACAACCTGTTGCAGAACAGCCTGTCGCAAAGTTCACGTACTCCGTTAACGAAAAGAGAGTTACATTTATCAACCAATCTTCTCGTGCAAAAGATTTTTATTGGGACTTTGGTAACGGACAAACATCTACACAAGAAGCCCCTGCTGTTACTTATTCTAAAGCAGGGACATATTCGGTTAGTTTGACAGCAAAGAATGGCACTAAATCAGATACATATAGCCAAAGTGTGACCGTATCTGAGAAACAACCAACAGCAAGTTTTAAGTACAAAACCGCACACCCTCTCAAAGTCGTGTTAACGAACAACTCCACTAATGCGACTTCTTACCAATGGAATTTTGGAGATGGCACTACTTCGACAGAAAAGAGTCCAACTCATAGATATAATAGCAAAGGTGTGTACAAAATAACATTGACAGCAAAGAACGGTTCAAAAAATCACTCCTATAGTACAAGTGTTACAATTGAAGAACCTACCAGATGCTACTTAAAAGGATATGTAATTTCAAAAGTGCCCAAACAAAACGAATACTATCAAATTCGTTTTACGGACCAATATACATTTTATGCAGATAATTTTGGCACCACCTCTTGGACATTATTGTCTAATGCAAACTTACCTAAAACATTTACGTTTAGTTCTCCCACGCAGATAACTGGTTTCTCTAAGTATTGGTGTACGTTATGGCAGAGCAGTAAAAGCAATGGTAACAATGCAACAAACGCATTCAGGTGCGATGTGACTAAAGAGCAATTATTCTCCAAGTTCCCAGAAACGCTCACAAACAACAACCAAACGAAAGCCATCATAGAAATGCATTTCATTTGGAAATAAGTTTTACTCGAAGCATTTATACAAGCAAACAAAGAGACTGCCTAACAAGTTTGGGCGGTCTCTTTCGATTCGATATAATTTTGGGGATATATAATTTGTGGATTCGTGTTTATTATCTGTTGTGGTTACCATGTTGTTATCTGTTGTTTAATAGTTGTGGTCATCTGTTTACCGATAAAGTCTCCTTCTGTCGTTATATCGAACTCACGTGTAGTTAACGTCAGTTCGATATAAGTGAGACGATGGACTTTCATGGCTAATAGGTGATAATACGGCGTAGCCGTCCGTTCAAAAAAGCCCCAATAATGTCTGTTAGTCTCTGTTTTGAATAAATGGGGACCATATTTGTCGTAAGCGCGGCATATGTTGGTGCCGCAAGATACTGTTTTGTTTGGTTTTGCAGGTTTTGTTCTATCTGTTTTCGTTATATCGAACTCACGTGTAGTTAGTGGTGAAAGGCATAAAGCATACGGCGCTGTTCGCCCTTGTGAATGCCGCACGTCTCTACAAGATTCGCCCCGACAATGCCTTGGAGAAGACCAACCTCAAGTTCATGCACCGTTTCAACTACATCGAGCAGCAAGCCAAGGCGCAGAACCGTCGCCTCGAAGACATGACTCTCGATGAGATGGAATCCCTCTGGCAACAAGCCAAAGCCTTCGACAACGAACACTAACCATCATTAATTATTAACTATTAACTATTAACTGCAAAAGTGATTATATGCCCTCAGATAGTGCCTCAACTCCGACAGCAACTGCTGTGACTCCTGCAATATATTCAGATACAGCCACGCCGTCTGTTGAGGCAATATGGTGTAGTCTGAAGCGGTCATCGTGGTCAGTCGGTCGAGGTGTTTCTTGCGCAGTGCCGACAACTGGTTCTTGTACTCCTCAATCTCCGCTGTCAGTGCCTTCACCTCAGCCTCTGTGCCGCGGTATGTCTGCAATGCCTTTTCGAAGTACCCCACCGTCTGTGCCGACACCATCTTCAGTTCGTCCACCAAGTCTTCCGGCAGCGGACTGAAACCGTTGTCCAAGTGGTCGAAACACGGCACCGCGATACGCCTGAGCCCGTACAACATCTGCTCGCCCGCATTCGAGTCCAAGTGAAACCACGTGTTCTTCTCCAATGCCAGTGTCGGGTCGATACTCCGCAGCCCCACCAACTCCCGCGAACGCAACTTCCGCTTGTACAACTGCATGTCTTTCAACTGCTTGCACGTCTTTTTCAGCCCATGCAAGTCCTCCCCGCATATCTCTTCGCACGTCTTCGCGTACAGCCTCTCCGCCTGACCTAATATATATGCCGTTCCCATCGTGTGCAGCCGCCGCAACTGTTCCCATTTGTCGCCCGGAGTCTTCGCAGCCACCAATGCTTGGTAGCACTCGTCCAGTGCCGTCTGTTGCTCATCGGGCTTTGCCTCTTTGTGCAACCCGTGCCACAGCGCAAACACTACTGCCACCATCAGCAAGCCTATCACCACGATGCCGCCCCAGTAGCACAACAGACACACCGCGCCCGCTGCCACAAACGCTATCGCAGCCGTCATAAACCAACCGCCAATCACCGACAGCACACCCGTAATCCTGTACACCGCCGACTCCCGTGTCCACGCCCTGTCTGCCAGCGACGTACCCATCGCCACGATGAACGTGATGTACGTGGTGGACAATGGCAACTTCAGCGACGTACCCATGATTATCAGCAGTCCGCCCAATACGAGGTTCACCGATGCCCTGATAAGGTCGAAGGCTGCCCCGTCTTCCATAATGGCTTCCTGCGTGTTGAAACGCGAATCCACCCATCTCACCACGCGCCGCGGCAGCACATTCTCCACAGCCGACGACAGGTGTTGCGCACTCCGCACGATACTCTTTGCCACCCTGCTGCCGCCGAACATCTCATCGCCCTCCGCCTGACGGCTCAGGTTCACCGACGTCTGCACCACCTTCTGTGCCTTCGATGATTTCACCAATGCCAGCACCATAATCAGCCCCGCCGCCACCAGGAAGTATATCGGCGTGCTCGCGGGCGCATTCAGCGCACCCATCATATAGGTCGCGGGGTCTGTCCCGTGCGCAGCGAAGTCCGTGTAGGTCGATAGTGCCGCCAGAGGCACACCCACGAAATTCACAAGGTCGTTGCTCGCAAACGCCATCGCCAGCGCAAACGTGCCGAACAGCACTATGATACGGAACACGTTGATATGCAGCAGATAAAGCACCTCCATCACCACGCAACTCACCACAAACAAGCCTCCCATCAATGCCGCCGTATTACTCTCTATCCACATCGTGATGTCCGCAGGCACCAACGGACTCTTGGCTACCACCTTGATAAACACAAAGTACAGTATTGCCGAGATACTCAACCCGCCGAACACCCCCACAAACCACTTCAGCCGCGGCGTATAGTTGAAGGTGAACAGTAGTCGCGTCAGCCATTGCACCACCATGCCGACCACAAACGCGATGCCCACACTCAGGAAGATACCCAATATCACCTCCAATGCCTTGCTCGTATTCAGCAAATCCGAAAACGCCAGCACGCCCGTGCTATCGCTCGCAATCTTCAGGCACGACAGGCAGAATGTCCCGCCCAACAACTCGAACACCAGCGACACCGTCGTGGATGTCGGCATACCCATCGAGTTGAACAAATCGAGTAGCAGCACATCGGTCAGCATCACCGCCATGAAGATACACATCAGTTCTTTCATCGAGAACGCGGCTGGCTGGAAGATGCCGTGTCGGGCAATATCCATCATGCCGTTGCTTATGGCGGCGCCGATGAAGATACCCAACGCCGCTACTATCATGATTGTCTTGAACTTAGCCGCCTTGCTGCCTATTGCCGAGTTCAGAAAATTGACTGCATCATTGCTCACGCCGACCCACAAATCGACCACTGCCAACGCAAACAAAAAGATAATCATCACCAGATACATCGTGTTCATACGCTTTTCCCTTTCATTACATTCCTAATTCATAATTGCCCTGCTCTCACATGCAATTCTTAATTCTTCATTTTCAATCCTTCATTCTTTTTCCGCGGCAAAATTATCGCCTCTTTATTACGTCGGTATGTAGAAATTGTGAAGAAAATGTTAAGCCCCGATTTTATATTTATCCATATTAACTATTATCTTTTTCTCAACCCTGTTTTGTCTTATTCCTATCCCATTTTCTACCTCTCCTTCTTTCTTCTTGCACCCATTCCGTATAGTGCCCTTTCCCCCTGCTGCTAACCTCGAACTATTCTTGAATAATTAGTATGCGATTAGTATGTGATTAGTATGTGATTAGTATGTGATTGCTGCGTCCGTTTCGATACCATTATACATGGATAAATCACCCGTTTCGTGCTCTCCTGCACCCCCCGTCGCAACTCTTCGGACACCATATAAAC
>CAKVBV010000025.1 GCA_934725535.1 uncultured Bacteroidales bacterium
GTCTATAGTCTGATACTCAGCGACTTGGACGCTGCCATTACTGCCCTCGACGGCTATGCTCGTTCCGACAAAGGGCATATCAACCAGGCAGTGGCGTATGGTCTGCGTGCCCGCGCCAACCTCGCGATGAAGAACTATGCCGCCGCAGCATCCGATGCCTCGCAGTGTCTCACGCTTTCGGGGGCCACGCCCTACTCGCTCGCCGATGTCAGCAAACCCAACTTCTGCTCCGCCGATGCCAATAGCGTCATCTGGGCGAACATCATCAGCGCGTCCAACGACATCGTCCTGTCGAGTATCGTCAATTGGCCGGCGCACCTATCCACCTTCTACACAGATGGTTACACCGGTGTAGGTGCCACGCGCTCTATCACCAAAGCCCTCTATGCACAAATCCCCAACGGCGATGTGCGCAAGGGCTGGTGGCTCAACGCCAACGGCGAGTCGGCACTCCTCAACAACAGCAACTACCAATCCTACAAAGCCAACTTTGCTGCCGCCAACGCCTACACCAATGTCAAGTTCGGTGTCGCCGGCGACAACACCACCACCCTCTCCGCGGCGGCAGACTGGCTGCTCATGCGTGCCGAGGAGATGCTGCTCATTCAGGCGGAGGGACTCGCCATGTCGGGCAACACTGCCGATGGCAAAGCCGTCCTCGAGAACTTCGTGCAGAACTACCGCTACGCGGGCTACACCTGCAAGGCGAACTCCCCCGAGGAGTTGCAGGACGAGATTTGGCTACAACGCCGTATCGAACTCTGGGGCGAAGGCTTTGCTTTCTTCGACCTCATGCGTCTCCAAAAGCCGCTTGTCCGCGAGAAAGGCGAGGGCGCAGGCTACTATCCCGTGGCTTGGCAGTACTCCATTCCCGCCAACGCGCCCATCCTCCTCTGGATGATTCCCCAGAGCGAGATAGAGGCAAACGATGGCATCTCCGAATCGGACAACAACCCCAAAGCAGCCTCCCCAACCGTGTAGTAAAACGCCATAATAGATTATACAACAATGAAATACATACCATACCTTGCAGCCGCCCTGTTGCTGGCGGGCTGCGCTGACAACATACAGCGGACCGACTCGCCCGTCTTCCCGTCCGACTCCGCAGCCGTCTATTTCTCCGCCCCTGACGAGACGGGCTCCGAGGCAGACCCCACCTTGGGCATCACCACCCACACCGTCACCATCGAGCGCACGCAATCCGAAGGCTCTCTCACTGTTCCCCTGACCATTCTCGAGAACACCGACGACATCTTCACCGTGCCTTCGTCCGTAACCTTTGCCGATGGTGCTACCACTGCCACTTTCGAGGTCGCTTTCCCTGATGCCGAACTCGGCAAGGAGTACTTCCTCACCCTTTCCGTGGACGCTGACCACACCAACCCCTACCTCACCGCGCAGGCCACCTACCAACTCTCCATGACCCTCATCTCATGGACCGACGCGCCCGAGAAGGCGGTCATCGTGGACGGATTCTTCTCTATGTACGGCATCAACGGCAAGGACTATCCCTTCTATTGCGACTACCAGACCGCCACGCTGCCCGACGGTTCCACCCGCTACCGCTTCCTCAACCCCTACAACGTCGTGGCACCTGCCGACTGCGCACCCGACGGGTACGGCATCTATCCGATGTGGGCGTTATTTGAGGACGGCGATGTCGTGGACCCCTCCGCCAACGGCAACATGGTGGCTGCGGTGGACAACGACAACAACGTCACCATTGCACACTTCCTCATCGGAGCAGACCTCGGCTATGGCGTGGAGTACGGTGGCTCTGTCATCGGCAACTACTATGCTCTCGGTGAGTCCGACACCTACAACCCGGGCATACTTGCTGACGGCGTCATCACCTTTGCCGCGGGCGACCTCTACATCTACGAGGACGATGTGTACTCCGCGGGCGAGATGAGCATCTGGCTCTCTGCCGCTGCCTACCGGAGTGCCGTCTCGGCTATCCACATCACCGACTTCAACGCCCCCCAATGGCAATGGGACACCCTCGCCAATGCCACCACGCAGTACGAGTCACAACTCTTTGGCACCCGTTGGCAGGACCAGCCACTCTGTGCCGCCATCGACCTTGACCCCGAGCATGGCGCCGCCTCCGAGTTCCTCAATCTCTACTATCTCCCCTCGCTCTATGCCGACGGCTACGGATTTGCCTTCTACTGGAACCCTGAAGACGGCAGCCTGTCCGTCCCCGCCAACCAGCCCACGGGCAAGACGCTCTTCGACAAGCAGATAGTCGTCTCCTCCGCGGGCACCGCGGTCGCCAACACCTACACCGTGCAGGGCGAGACCGTCACCGAACTCACTTTCCCGCTGTCCGTGCAGACAGATGACGGCAATCTCATCGGCACCTACACCGAGACCTACCTCTGTGCCGCCAACGCCATTCACTTCACCGCCGCCGACTACGTGGGTGCCTTCACCCTCAGTGGCACACCTTTTGTGGAGGACGATGCCACCTCGCTCCCTGTTGAGATTGGCAATGCCGACGGCACCCTCGCCATCACGGGCATACCCTATGCCAAGAGCATCGCGGCTGCCTACGACGAGGCTGCCAACCTGCTCACAATTGATGCGCAATCATTGGCAACGCAGAAGGTCAACGGGCAGTTCAAGAAGATGACCCTCTTCCCGACGGCGGACGGCGAAGAGTCCGAGGCTCCCCTGTTGTTGGAGATGTCGCTCCGCGGTATCATCGAACTATCGCCCTCGTCCGAAGCGGACGGTTTCGCCATCTACTGCACCTCCGATGAGCAACTCTACGGCGGCATGTATGACCTCACCCTCACCCCCGCCGCCACCTCCTCCGCTCCTGCTCACGCCCCCACCGCTAAGGCTTTCGCCCCTGCCCACACACCCGCTGCTCTTGCTACCACATCAGCCCGCACGTCCGCTGCTATCGCCTCCACAGCAGCCCACTCACCGGCAGCCTTTGTCCCCTCATCGACTCACTCACCGGCAGCCTTTGCCCCCTCATCGACCCACGCATCCGCTGCCTTCAATTCCGCCCCCTATGCCTTGCCGTGGTGCAAAGACCGCAGTGCCCTCGGCACCTCGCACCTCACCACCCACGGCAAAGCACCTTGGATACGCACAAATGCGAAAAGGTATTAACCATTAACTATTACTCACACTTAACTCGAGTCAACCTCGAGTTAAGTGTATGAGATTAGTATGAGATTAGTATGTGATTAGTATGTGATTAGTATGTGATTGCCGAGAGAATATCGAAAGAATATCGAGGGACTAACAAGTATGGAGACGACGCATGGGGGACGACGCGGCTCGCGTCGTCAATGTCCTACAGGTGACACAGATGCTACATAGGGCGCTCTCCTCGTCCGCGGTTCAGAGACAGACAAGGCACGGCTACCACTCATCTCCCCAAATTACGCCCCCAAACTAACAAGTATATCAATGTTCAACTTAAAAAACAAACAACAATGAAAAAGTATTTTTATTTCGCATCGGTTGCGCTCATGAGTGTTGCCTTTGCATCGTGTGAGAAGAAACCCGAACCCACACCCGACCCCGAACCGCAACCCGAAGAGAAAGTGGTGAATGTAGCCCTGAGTTATTTCACGGCTGACGACTATTTCGCGGAAGGTGGCGACTATGCCCTTACCTTCCTTGGCACCGACGACAAGGACATCGTTTACTATGCTCAGTTCGACATCCTGCCCGAAACGGCTACCATTCTTGGCACTTATTCGCTGGCGGACAAGACCTTGAGCAGCGAGTATTCCGCATTCCTTATCAACTATACCGACAATTCTACCCAGGAAGACTTCGTCTTTCCCGACACCATGTCCGTAACCCTTACGGCGAATGGCGACAACTATGACGTCAAGGCTGAAATCGTATATGCGGGTGTCACCTATGCCTTGTCGGCTACCAACCTGACGCTCACCGACCCCGCATGGCAGTACGAACCGACGGAAAAGACGACTCTCAACGAGACATACACCGCTTTTGAGGGTATCGACTACACCGCTGACTATCAGACTGTCTCTATCTTCTTGGACAATGAGAAGACCTTTGTCTCACTGGAGATTGTTGCTGACTCTGCCCTTGCCGCAGGCACATATCCTATCAGCGACACCTATGAGGTGGGCACTGCCTTGGCTTCCGAGGGATATAGTTCTGACTACCAATACGATACCCCGTCTTTCTTGGGTGTTTACACCGATGCGGACGGACACTACGACGAAACATACTATTTCGTAAGCGGTCAAGTCGTTGTATCGTACCCTGCGGAGGGTACTATCTCTGTACAGGGTACAGCCACTTCCTACTATGGTTCCACCATCACTTTTTCCTATAGTGGTGCTTATACATGGCAAATCGACGATGAGGATACCGAATCGCCTGCCGCACTCCCCGCGAAGTTAGCGGCTAAGAAACCCGCATCGCACAAGGTATTCAAGCAATCGCACAAGGTCATCAACACCCCGAAACTGCATACCCTGCGCACCAAATAAAACAGGTGTGTATAACCGTTATTGTAGCAAGAGGCTGTTTGGTAACTCCGGACAGCCTCTCGTTTTAGTTTGTGGACGACTCTGTGCCGGTGTGACGACGCAGTGCTTGGGGGACGACGCGGCTCACGTCGTCATACTACACAATAGAAGACAAGTGATAAAGATATTGCGTTTGGGGGACGACGCGGCTCGCGTCGTCAAAAGAAGATATAGCATTTGCATATCTTGCAGATGCCATAAAAGTATTGTAATTTTGCAGTTATATTGAACGTTTACGCACGTCAGTCGTATGCACTAATGACATGAGGATATTTCAACGACATACGTACAGCAAGCAGACAGACGAAGACTTGATGTGTCTCGTGCAGAATAGGGACGAGGCAGCGTTCGGGGTGCTGTTTGACAGGTATGCGGGTGCGGTGCAGTCGTTCTTCAGCAGGCGAGTGAACGGGGATGAGGAGGTGGCGGCTGACTTGACGCAAGATATATTCCTCGTGCTGTGGAGCAAAAGCCAAGCCTATCGGCAGGGGCAACAAGTGCGACCGTGGCTGTTCACTATTGCGTACAACAGACTGAAAGATTACTACAAAAGCGTTGATTATCAGGTACTTTATGCGGAAGAAATGTTGCAAACAAGCGAAGAGGCGGCGGAAGATATGACTGCCCTGCGCATGGACGAAAGGCGATTTGACGAGATACTCAGGCAAGTGCTGGCGCAACTGACGGAGGGGGAACAGGTATTGTTTGACCTGCGGTTTTGGGAGGAACTTTCAGTGGCAGAGATAGCCGAGGTAGTGGGTGTACCCGAGGGTACGGTGAAGTCGCGGTTGCATGCCTTGACACAAAAATTACGGGAGCGAATGAGACCCTACGAGTACAGGGGAACGTAAATTATCAGAGAAATAGAACATTAATTACCATGTAATTAACCATTAATTTAAGTATGTATAAGTTTATGAATCAGTCAGATAAGAAACAGATGAGAGATGCGCAATGGCAGGGTGCGGGTTCGTTTGAGGACCAGTTGCGGGCATCGGTCGGGCGCAGAAAACAGGCGGAAGGGATGGCGAAGCCGAGCGTGAAAGTGCAGAATCCGATAGGGAAGCCGCAACAGGTGGTGCGGTTGGCATCACGGAGAATGTGGCGGAGCGTAGCGGGAGTGGCAGTGGTGGTAGTGCTGGGCATAGCGATAGTACAGCCGTGGAGACAGAAGCCCGTAGTGCCTGCTGTGGAGATGCAGCCCATAACCAAAACGGTAACGCAGGTGCCCGATACGGCAATCCCCATGAAGTCCTTCCGCCAATTGTACGAGGAGTATGCCCGATACATGGCCATGCTACGGGCACAGCAGCAAGAGGAGGAGTGGAGCCGCAAAACAGCTATGGAACAAGCAGAGGATTTCGGTAGGTTTTTGTCGCAGAATTGAGAGCGTAAACTATTGAAAATAAAACAATAACAAATTAATAAGAGCAGTATGAAAAGTAGAGTATTTATCGCAATGAGTGTGGCATTGGTGGCGTTGTTTGCCATGTCGTGTACGAAACCCAAACGGGATGCATTGGCTGGGAAGATGTTTGTGTGTCCGGCAGATACTACCGCTGATCTCAAAATAAGAGGCAATGATATTGCCGCAGTGATGGGATTTAGTGACGAAGGGCATTTTATTATGGGCTTTCTCCTGACGTATGCTGGCGACTACGAAATGGTAGAGCGTGAAGACGGGCTTTATGACTTGCACTTTATCACTACGATGGGGAAAGATGTGACAGCAGAATTGGGTAATATAACATACGACCCGGAGACGGGGAAACTGGCTATTTATGATGAAAAGGGTACGTTCAGCGATTCGTTTATATGGATTGACGGTATGCACAAGGGTCCCCTTTCCGAGCACATGAATGAGTTGGAATAAGACACTCAGCAGAATACGTCGTCATAAAGATATAACTAAAAGAATACTAACCTATTAAACAGACAAAAGTATGAAGAAAGTGATGTTTGTATTGCTCGCGTGCGTGCTGATAGCAGCAGGTGTGGCAGGAGCACTGACAGGGTGCAAACCCTGTACGGAGAAATCGCCTTTGGCAGGGAGAATGTTTGTGCAGTATGACGAAAAAGGTGAAATAAGCGAAATTATGGCATTCGGGGAGGATGGGCAGTTTGTGGCAGGTGCTTGGCTTGTTGGTGGTGGAAAGTACGAATTGGGTAGGGCCGAAAGTGGCAAAGATACTATCAAACTGGTTAACGCACGTACAGGGGAAGATATGACAGCGGATATGTGGTATATGGAATATGACCCTGAAAAGGATGAGTTGTGTTGGTCGGAATTGTACGACAAAGAGAAATCCGTCTTCACAGAATTAAAGTAGATTCATCTTATATGTTCGTTTTTCGATGCTACTGATACAATAGCGATTGCCTCTTTCAGTGCGGAAAGTAAGAACGAATCTACGAGTGGATAGCGGGTGGATAGCGAGTGGATAACGGGTGGATAGCAAGCACTCAAAATAGGTGCCTTTCGCTTTTACTCAGCCTTCCTAGTCCACATACAAAAAGAGGTTGCCTAAACTTATAGACAACCTCTTTTATGTATCCCTTTAGTTGGGATAATTGTAATGCAATCCGAAGCGGACTACTTAATCATCAACGCTGCAACGAGCGACAAGATGGCGTAGAACTCAGGAAGAGCGCAGTAAATCATGGTGTTGGTCATCACATCATTACCCTGTGCGATAGACGCAATACCATTGGCTGCTGTTTGTCCCTGACGGATAGCCGAGAGAAGGAACACAATACCCGTGCCCAGACCGATACCGAAGAGGAGTATCGGGTTCTCTGTCAGCCAGTGTTGCAGCATCAGGAATGCCACGAAACCGTACAGACCCTGCGTAGCAGGAAGTGCCGACAGAATCATGTAAGCCGACGATTTTTCTTTGTTCTTCTTCAGAGCACCCTCTGCAGCGTTTGCCGCAATCGTGGTGCCGTACGCAGAACCTACACCCGACAGACCTAACATAAGGCCCAAGCCGAGATAACCTAAAAGTGATTCAATCATAATGAGTTGTATTTAATTTGTTTATTTATTTTCAATGTGTGGTCTCCTACATCCGCAAGGACATAAAAGGCATTGTTGATTATTTCTTAAACGGTTGATAGAGAACACCTTGTCCCTCATAGCCCGCATTCTTGAAGTACTCCACGAAACTCAGACGCAACGGGTGGACGAAAGCACCCAGACACGCCATGAGCAGGTTGAGTACATGCCCGAAAGTGATGATGAGGATAAAGCCAATCCACGTACCCACGTTGGGCGTTGTGCCGAGCACCATCTCGCCAAGTTGGTTGAACGCCATACCCAGCATACCGCCTGCCAAGCCGAGGGCATAGAGACGGATATAGGAAAGGACATCGCCCAACAGACCGGTGACCATCTGATAGGTATCCCACAAGCCCGAACCGATATTGATAAGCGGGTTGCGCCCCCATGTGTTGAAGACGAAGATACCCAATGCCGAGACGGCTTCGATGACGATAAGCACAATCTGTGTAGCCTCAGGACTGAGAACCTTCAGCATTGCCAATATGCCCGTAGCAATACCTCCGACCACCAGAATGAGCCACCCCCACGCAGAAAGCGTGTTCTTGAACCCGTAGCGCACGGTGTAGGAGATAGCCTTGACGGTCATTGCCAAGCAGATATGGAAGACACCAATGACGATGGCGAGCACCATCATCACGTCATAATCCTGCCCTGCCACGGTAATCTTGCCTGTCGTTCCTGCACCGAGATTGTTGAACATCGGCACTTTTGCCCATGCGGGGAACCATTCGGCTTGGAAGATATTGATGCCGAAGAACCCGCCCATAAGGTACCCGACTATGGTCGAACCCACGCCAAGTGCCATAATGATGGGACCCATGCCCTTGAACATATCAATCTTGAGTTTGTCCTTATAGATGAGGAAACCTATAAGTATTAGCACAAGACCATAGCCCGCATCACCGATACACAGCGAGAAGAACAGCAGGAAGAACGGACCCAGGATAGGTGTGGGGTCAAACTCCTGATAGGACGGCCAGCCATACATACCGGTCAGCGGCTCGAAGAGTCGGGTAAACCAATTGTTATGCAACTTGATAGGCGTCTTGTCCTCCTCCGTAGGGTCTTCTTCTTGATAGTAAACGCTTTGCTGTTCAAGCAGTTGGTTGAGTTCCTTCTCCTTGTCAATCGGACAGAATCCCTCCAACAATTTCAGACTACCCTCTGCAAGAGTGTCCGTATTGAGGGTAACACGCTTCCAGTCAATCTGTTGGCGGGTCTCCTTCAACTCCTTCTCCAAAGCGGGGATATTCTCTTTAGCCCAGAGTTCGATACGTGCATTCTGCGCCACCAACAGCCCGTTAAGTCCATCTACATCCTTCTGCAAGTCGGCTGCCGACTTCTCATTGAGCGTCTGTTCATGGCAACAATCAGGCAGTTCGGGCAATATCTCACCCACATGACTCACCTGCACAAAGTACGTGCGCGACTCCTGTTCTGCCACGCTGATGCCCCACTCCTGCTCAAACTGCTTGGTCGGACAGGCGTAGTAGTGCAACGCATAACCCGCTTGGCGCAGTTCGGCAATGCGCTCTGCCGAGAAATTGCCCCAAACAGCCATACGCTCTGCCTCTTTCTTCGTGGCGGCAATGCGCTGCTCTATATTGGCTTTCTCCTGCAATAGTTGGTCGGGAGCACCCTGTGCAAGGGTCTTCTTGATGTGGTCAGCCTTCTGCAGCAATGCCTGCAACTGCTCGTCATCAGCCATACCGGCAGCCTTCTCCGTGATATGAACTACCCCCAGGTCACGCAGTTGCGTGAGGAAAGTATCATAGTCGCGATGGAACACCAGGAAGGTGTACTTCTTCATTTGCGTAATCATACGGCAGCCTCCTTTCTTTGTTCTTCCGCACGTGCCTCCGCTTCGCGCTTCGACTTCACAATCTTCTGGCTCGACTTGGAGAGGTTCTCCTCGTCCTCCATAAAGCGTTTAATCTTGCGGATAGCGTCTTGATACCCGGGTATCTGCACTTTCTCAAACAGGTTCACCTTCTGTGTCGTCTTCTTGCGGGCGTACTCTAATAAGTCCACCTTGCGACGAACGAACTCCTGACGGATACCCACATCGGCTATCGCCTTGAGTTGCTCAAAGCCGTCGGCAAACCATTTCGGGCTGGAGAACAGACTGAACTCCTTGGTGGAATAGATGACCTCGTCTAATACGGGCACGCGCACACCGGCAATCTTCTTGATAGACATCTTCACATCGTCCACATGAATCAGGCTGGTGTCGAACTCGCCCCATAGTGCCAGCATCTGGTCGTAGTCCTTGATACGGCGGTCCACCTCTGCATCGAGAGCTTTGATTTCGTCCTTTGCCTTCTTCACTTCAAGCCGGAGAGCCGACTCTTTGTTCTGAAGCGTGGGCAAAGTACGCTGCCGCATCTTGAGGTCCTTCTCCAGTCCCTGCAAGGATGTTTTATTAAATTGATATTGAATAGCCATAGTTTTGGGTGTCTTGCGACACCGTTGCTTCGTTTTTTCCGGACGGGGATTACTTCTTCCAGTATTTATCTATCAGTGCTTGCTTGATGTTCACCTCTTCGGGCTTGAAGTACTTGGCGAACAATGTCCAAGCAATATCCAGCATCTGCGTGGTATTGATATTGACATCGATTGCCAGAATCTGGCTCGAATAGTCTTTGGCGAATGCCAGGCAACGCTCATCGTAGTCGGTAAGGTCGAAACCGTTCTCCTTCTTGGTCTTGGCGTTAGCCGCATCGGCATACAGACGGACAGAAGCGTTCATCACTTGCGGGTGGTCTTCACGGGTCTTCTTGCCGGCAACCAACTGTTTCAAACGCGACAACGAACGGAACGGATCCACAATAACCTTTCCGATGTCGGAATCACGACGCAGATACAACTGACCCTCGGTGATGTAACCCGTGTTATCTGGAATAGCGTGCGTGATGTCGCCACCCGAAAGGGTTGTCACAGCGATGATGGTGATACTTCCGCCACCTGCTTCCTCGGGGAACTGCACAGCCTTCTCGTAAATCTTCGCCAAATCGGAATAGAGCGAACCCGGCATAGAGTCCTTACTCGGAATCTGGTCCATACGGTTGCTGACGATTGCCAGCGCATCGGCGTACAGCGTCATATCGGTCAGCAGAACCAGCACCTTCTCATGCTTCTGCACAGCGAAATACTCGGCTGCTGTCAGTGCCATATCGGGAATAAGCAGACGCTCTACAGGCGGGTTCTCGGTGATGTTCACAAACGACACGATACGGTCAAGCACACCCGCATTGGAGAACACGTTCTTGAAATAGAGGTAGTCATCGTTGGTCAGACCCATACCGCCCAAGATAATCTTGTCGGCTTCGGCACGCAATGCCACGTTGGCCATCACTTGGTTGTAAGGCTGGTCGGGGTCGGCAAAGAAAGGAATCTTCTGACCCGAAACGAGGGTATTGTTCAAGTCGATACCTGCGATACCCGTAGCAATCAGTTCCGACGGTTGCTTGCGGCGCACGGGGTTCACACTCGGACCGCCAATCTCCACGTCCTCACCTTCGATAGCAGGTCCGCCGTCAATCGGTTCGCCGTAGGCGTTGAAGAAACGTCCTGCCAACTGGTCGCTCACGCGCAGCGACGGAGCCTTGCCCAAGAATACCACTTCGGCATTGGTGGGGATGCCTTCCGTACCCTCAAACACCTGGAGCGTAACCTCGTCGCCCATAATCTTAACGACCTGGGCAAGTTTGCCGTTTACGGTAGCGAGTTCGTCGTTACCCACCCCTTCGGCTTTCAGCGAGCAAGTCGCCTTGGTGATAGCCGTAATCTTGGTGTAAATCTTTTGAAATGCTTTTGCCATTATTATTGTTACTTTAATTTATTTCGTTTATCTATAATCACTTCCACATTCTCATACAACAATGGAATGTCGGTGTATCTGATTCTAAACTTGGTCCCATGGTTATGTCCCGAGCGGGCATCAAAATCTACATACACTTTACCATCTTGTATTGCTTTGATAAAGTGGTCTTTATCAAAGTGCGATAGTTTCAACACATAGTCATACATAAAATAATTCTGACGTTTCCCATCAACCATCTCCCACTTCTCATCTGCTTGTACGTAAAAGCAATTTGTCAATTTGACACCTGCCTTATGAAACAAATCATCAAAGCCCCAATATGGAACAATATCGAAATTATTCATATGTCCGACTCGTTCCACTACACTCCTTTTCCAATCATTGTGCCTATCGTCTATATGTGTGCTGTCAAATTGTATTTCAACACGTTTCTCTTCATTATTTACATTGACAGAAAAGCCCCTGTCCGTCACAGATATCGCGCATAATGTAGCACGGAACGATTTTTCGTCTTCTGGATATTTTGTGCCTGCCTCTGCAGATGGCCAACCATACTTCTGAAGCAGGATATTGGAAACTACTTTCATTGCTCGCGGTGAAGGCTCCATATGGAACAATGTGAGCAACGAGGTTGTATTGGCGCGTTGCGCCTTTAGTTCCCACTCTGCAGCGTTAGGAATAGGCAGGTTGTTCTCTTGAATGCCCAACAAATCTTCCAATGTATTTCCTACGGCACCATCATTGCGGCCGCGTTCATTGCGAATCCAGCCCATTGCATATATGTCCTTGAACTTTTCTATCAGAATATCCTTAGAAAAGTGTTGCAGTTCCGTATTCATAATCGGTTGATTTTCTTAAATCTTTCTCTATGTGGGAGAATAATGTCTGTTGGTGAAACCTCGCCACTTCTGGGTGAAGTTTATTCTGTTCCAAACGCTCCATTGCTGCCTCGCAATACTTAGCCGACTTCTCAATCCCAATAAAATTACGCCCTAATCCTGCTGCCACGACAGCAGTCGTCCCTGACCCCATAAAGGGATCTAAAATTAATTGTGCATTAGTGGAACTGATAATGCGGTCTATCAATTCCACAGGGAATGGTGCTGGGTGGTCATTTCTCTGCTCCTGCGTTATGTCCCACACATCACCGAACCGGTTGGCATGAGGTGCCAACTTAAAGTCCTTCTTTGCAATCATATAGATGACCTCGTATGTCGGCAAAAAATATCCCTCATTAAAGTTGATTCCTCCTTTACGACGCCAAATAATAATCTGACGGAGTGGCACATCGTACACAATATCTCTGCGGTCTTGTATCAAACCTGCCTGCACACGCCACTTGTGATTGTAGAAAATAGCCCCGTCATCCTTGACGACACGCAACAACTCCAATAATACTTGATGTTGCCATTTTGCATACTCGTCATTAGGCATACAATCGTCATAATTCTCATAGCCACGAATAAGTGCAGCATTCGACCACTTGCCACCTCTTCCATCCTTCATTCCGTTTCCTGTGGAATTTTTTAAGTTATAGGGAGGAGAGGTCACCACAAGGTCAACGCTACAGTCGGGGAATTTGCTCAATACCTCTAAGCAATCCCCGTGTATTATCTTATTTGTGTACTCTTCTAACATCAAATTATAACGCGATGTTTCCAAAACGGCAACCGTGCCGGTTGTACAAAATTGTACAACCGGTCGTCACGACTTTACCCTTTTATTTGTTTCTCAGCCAATAATTCGTTCAGTTTCTTTTGGTATTCCTCGAACTCAGCCGAGTGGAACTCGCTGTAGTTCATCTGTTTGCAGAGGTTGATGACGCGCTTGAAGTACTCGCTCACGTCCAGGAAGTTCTGGAAGTCATAGTCATGTTTGCAGATATCCATCACCAGATTGAGCATATATTTCTGACGTTCCAGCGGGCAAACGGCATCAATCTTGTCGAATGCGTCCTGCTGCAGAATCACGAAGTCAATCACCTCCGATTTCCAGAACTCCTCGTGGTAATCCACGGGCACGCCGTCATCACCAAGGATGTTTATCTGTTCCTGTATCTCCTTGCCGCGTTGCAGGTAGGTCTTCATATCGTTCACCTTCCCGAGCCAGTCCTTGTCAATCAGGTTGGAGATATACTCCTCAAACTCAGGGTATTCGATATATTTCGAGTACGAGTCAATCGGGTTCACGGCGGGGTAACGTTTGCGGTCGGCACGGTTCTGCTCCAAGGCATAGAAACAACGCGCCACTTTCTTCGTACCCTCCGTCACAGGCTCCTTCAGGTTACCGCCGGCAGGCGAAACCGTACCGAGGAACGTCACCGAACCGGTCTTGCCGTTGTTCAGATACACATATCCCGCACGCGCATAGAATGCACCGATGATTGCCGACAGGTCCATCGGGAAAGCGTCCTGACCGGGCAACTCCTCCAGACGGTTCGACATCTCACGCAACGCCTGTGCCCAACGGCTCGTCGAGTCAGCCATCAGCAGCACGCGCAATCCCATCGAACGGTAGTACTCCGCAATCGTCATCGAGGTATAAACCGACGCCTCACGCGAAGCCACAGGCATATTCGACGTGTTGGCGATGATGATGGTACGCTCCATCAACTTGCGCCCTGTGTGCGGGTCCACCAGCTCGGGGAACTCCGTAAAAGTCTCCACAACCTCGTTGGCACGCTCACCGCAGGCTGCGATAATCACAATATCCGCCTCGGCTTGCTTGGAAATCGCGTGCTGAAGCACCGTCTTACCCGTACCGAAAGGACCGGGGATAAAGCCAGTACCGCCCTCGCAAATCGGGTTGGCGGTATCTATCGTGCGCACACCGGTCTCCAGCAACTTGAATGGGCGCGGCTTGCTCTTGTATGCCAGAATAGCCTTCTTCACCGGCCATTTCTGCACCATCGTCACGTTGTGGTCCACGCCCTCAGCGTCCGTCAGCACGGCAATCGTATCGTCTATGCGGTATTCGCCGGCAGCCACGATGCTCTTCACCGTATATTGCCCCTCGAACACAAACGGCACCATTATCTTGTGCGGCTGGTGGTTCTCGTCCACCTCGCCGAGCCAAGCGGCAGCCTCCACCTTGTCGCCGACCTTGGCGATAGGCTTAAACTTCCACAGTTTCTCTTTGTCGAGCGGGTAGTTGTACTCACCGCGTTTCAGGAACACCCCTGTCAGTTTGTCGAGGTCGTTCTGCAGACCGTCGTAGTTGCGGCTCAGCAAGCCGGGACCGAGTGTCACCTCCAGCATGTGTCCGGTGAACTCCACGTGGTTGCCCACTTTCAGTCCGCGTGTTGACTCGAACACCTGCACATACACGTTCTCGCCAACCACTTTGATGACCTCCGCCATCAGTCGCGTTTCGCCCACGCTGATATAGCAGATTTCGTTTTGCGATACAGGTCCATCAACCACCACCGTTACGAGGTTTGCGATGATACCTTTTACTTTTCCTGTTGTCATATTTTATTGTAATTTTATTCCTTTTTTCATGTCTGCCACCAATTCGCGGAACACCTGTTCGCCGTGTTCCACCGTCAGCAGCGACCAACGGTTCAGCATCTCCGCCTGCAGATAGTACGCCAGCACGTTCTCCACCGAGAAGTTTATAAATAAGGTGTGCTCCTCCAACCACACAAAGCGCAGGGCGTCCATACGTTTCTCGCGCTCCATCAGGTTCTCCACGTCCACCAGCGACATCACCTCGTGCAGGTTGTCCATCGCACCGCCCAGACCGAAGTCTTTCTGTTGCAGGTTCTTACGCAGGATTTCCGCCACTTGGTTATGCCCCACAATGGCTTTGCGCACGTCGTACCCGTGCTTGCGGCAGATGGTTGCCGTCAGCACATTGTTCATATCCTGATTGAAATAGAACCAGTCTCTCACGAAGCGGTTCTTGCATTGCAAGCCTTTCTCGTACTTGAGTTGCGTACGCAAATCCGCTTCCGACAGCGTCTCGCGTGCCTCTTCCCACCACGACGGCTGCCCTATGATTGAGTCGTCATACGCTGCCACCTGCTCCACTATCTCGGGAGCGTCCGCCGGCAAACGCAGCAGGTCAAGCAACTGTTTGTCCTTCTCGCTCAGCGTCTCCTCCAGCAATGCCAGCAACGACTCCATCGTCATCGGAGCCTCGCCGCCTGCCTTCAGTTCGGGCAAACCTGCCAATAAACATTCGTAACCCATTGTTAATGTATTTTATCCTATTATTCCGTTCTGCAAAACTAAATTCTCCACCGAACACTCACCAAAATCCCGCCACTCATTCATCGTGCCAATTCTCAAACCTCGCTCCGTTTTTGCCGTTTCTAGCCCGAAAAGTCAGGCAACAATTCAGCAAGGGATACGCAAGGGATGAGCAAGGGATACCGAAACCTTACAGAGAGAATATCGATGCCTTCTCGCGGGTTTGTCGCGGGTCTGTCGCGGGTGTATCGCGGGTCGTTGCAACTGCCACGCCTTCACCTGTCTGCCCCCTCGCAAGCCCTGCAGAGCGGTTAAATAATCTTAAAACAGCATCTCCACCAACTGTGGACGGAGGAACTCCTTGAAGTACTCCACAAACTCCTTCTCGCCGAAGTTCAGTTTGTAACCGCCCTTCTCAGGTAAAATAGCGAAATCAGTCTTGATACCCTTGACCTCTTCAATCTTCACGCCTTTGTCAAGCACAGCCTTCGCGTTGGCTTCAAAATACTTCTTCAGTGCCTCGGCGTCCTTTGTCTCGATGGTCACCTCACCGTCCTTAGCCATTTCCTCAGCCAGTTTGGCGATGATGCCCTGCATGAACGCAGCGTCTGCGGTAGCGGCTTTCACGCTGTCCGTAGCCACTTTGTTGGTCAGCAGGTTGGTTACCTCTGTGCGCAACGCACTCACGCTTTGTTCTGCAAACAGTTTCAACTCGGCACGTGTATTCTTATCCAACTCGGCAGCCTTAGCCTCCGCAGCATTCATAGTAGCCTCAGCATCTTTTTGTGCTTTGGCTACGATGGCAGCAGCCTCTTCTTGTGCTTTGGCTACAATCTGTTGAGCCTCCGCATTCCCTTTCTCCACGCCCTCCGCGTAGATTTTGTTGGTCAATTCTGATAAATTCATTGTATCTTGATTTTAATTATTTCGGTTTGTTTCATGGTCTCATACCCCATCTTTCTGCACCCCCTGTCGAAAACAACAAATTCCGTGCAAAGGTACTAATAATTCTCTATACCCACAAATGCAACACGCAAAAATCACCGAAAAAAGTCCTGCCCTTCGGTTTTATATTGACATATTGTAAACTATAAGTACAGATGGTGCAAAGTAACCACCTGTTTATGGTAACGTTTTGGGTTGTTTGAGTATGGATATGGTACCCCCGCGCGTTGTCTGTGCAGGGTATTGTTGTCCCTGAAAAGGTTACTGTTTTGCTGCGAAAGCGAGAGCGTAGAGCCGCATCTGCTTCAGCATAGCAGCGAGACCATTGCTCCGTGTGGGCGACAAGTGCTCGCGAAGGTTAATGGCATCAATGAAATAGAGGTCTGCATTGATGATTTCATTGGGTGTGTGTCCGCTCAAGACACGAATAAGAAGGGCTACAATACCCTTGACAAGAATAGCGTCGGAGTCACCACGGTATATGATAACCGGTTCGCTGTCAGCATCTTCCGGCTTCTTTAACTCTGCGGTGAACCACACTTTGGACTGGCAGCCGTCTATGAGATTCTGTTCGGTACGGTCGGCTTCAGGGAACGGTTCGAGTCCGTTGCCGTAGTCTATGAGCAGGCTATAGCGATCCATCCAGTCGTCGAAAGCACTAAATTCGTCAATGATTTCGTCTTGTACTTCGTTGATACTTCTTAACATATTTGCGTGTATTTGTCGTTTGTCAGAATGTTATTGTAAGCCTATCCTCTCGTTATCCTCTCTCTATCCACCCGTATAGGTCAGGCATTTGAATCGTTTTTAATTATATTAAACAATTGTTCTGCTATGTGTAGGTCATCGTCCTCAGATATTTCCTCTACAGGGACCTCAATGATGTAGTCGGCTTGGGTGTAGAAAGGTTCGCGTGCTTCGAGTTGCGGGCGTATGAATGTGAGCAGTTCTTGTTCAGTGCGCCCTTGGAGGACGGGGCGGTCGTCGAGGTTGGTGAGCATAAGTCGTTTGGCGAGGTGTTCGGGTTTCCAACGGATATAGAAACTGGTACCTAACTCGTGGAGACACTCCATATTGTCCTCCCAGCAGGGGTATCCTCCGCCGGTGGCGTAGATGACATGCTCATAAGGCAGTTCGGCGAGGTCTTCGACGACGTATTTCTCTTTTCGTCGGAAGTCTTCGAGACCGTAGGTGCGTATGTAGTCGGCGGGTGTGAGTCCGTGAATCTCGTGGAAGGCGTTGTCGAGGTCAACAAAGTGCCAATTGAGTTTGTCGGCAAGAATTTTCCCGATGGTGGTCTTGCCTGCGCCCATATAGCCGACGAGATAGATGGGGAGAGTCATAACAATTAATAGTTAATGGTTAATAGTTAATTGACGACGCGAGTCGCGTCGTCTCCCATGCGTAGTTCGTCGTTGTCCAAGAGTTGGGGGTAGTTGTCGCGCCAGAGGAGTTTGCCGTTCTCGATATATGCTTCGGGGAAGGGTGATTGGAAGGGTGGTGTGAGGGTGCCGATGAGGTGCCACTCCTTATTATACACGCGCGCGCACGAGGAACAGACGGGTGCGCAGACGGTGTGGATGACGATGATGCTGTCGCCGGTGACGAGTGTGTCGCGGACGGATGTAGTGGCGTAAGGGGCAGGGATGGTGTCCTCGCACATTGCCGAGAGGGGGAAGAGGAGTAGGGTAGTGAGCAGTAGCAGGTGGCGGCTATGTGATTGACAGTGAGACATATATGTTAGGATTTGTGTTCGATGAGTACGACGGCATAGGCAGTCATTCCCTCTTCTCGTCCGACGAAGCCGAGGTGCTCGGTGGTGGTGGCTTTGATGCTGACTTGGTCGGGTGTGACGTTCATCACCTCGGCGAGACAGGTCTGCATAGCAGGGATATGGGGATTGAGTTTGGGCAGTTGCGCGCAGACGGTGCAGTCGCAGTTGACGAGTTCGTAGCCGGCGTCGCGGAGCATCTGCATGACGCGGCGGAGTAGGATTTTGGAGTCTATGCCCTCGTATTTGTTGCCTTTGGTGTCGGGGAAATGGTAGCCGATGTCGCGCATGGCTGCGGCACCGAGGAGGGCGTCGCAGAGGGCGTGAATGAGGACGTCGGCATCGGAGTGCCCGAGGAGTCCGAGAGGTGAGGGAATAGCAATCCCCCCTAACCACAGCGGGCGGTCAGGGGAGAAAGCATGCACATCATATCCAAAGCCGATTCGCATAGGAACGGGATTACATTCGGGACATTAATTACCACGAATTAACCTTTAATTCCGTAGGGAAAGTGGTGAATGCGGGGTAGTTACTTCTTGTTGTTTACGAGGTCTTTGATGCCTGCGAGGTCAAAGCCGAGCGTGAAACGCATGGTATTGTTGAGCGGGTTGGAAGCCGCAGTGGCAATACAGTATGCGACATCAAGCGAGAAGATACTGAGTTTGAAGCCTGCACCGAGTGTAACATAGCGGCGGTTGCCTTTGTAGTAGTTCTCGTGGCTGTAGCCGATGCGTCCGAAGAACTGACGGTTGTAACTATACTCGAGACCGACTGCCCATTGGATTTCCTGAAGTTCCTCCAACGCGGGTGATACGGTCTTGGTAGCCCCCGTTTTGGAATCTGTGTATGTATAGCCGGGGGCATCGTTGAACGACATACCCCACCCCTTGACGGGGTTGATAGCCGCGAACTCGCTGGGTGTCATACGGTTAGTAGCCGTATCAGAGGCATAGGTGGAGTAGTAGGTTGGTACGAGCATCTTGTTGGCTTCGGCGGTGAACATAAGCCGATTGTAGTTGTCGAAAGGTAGTTCGTAACTGACACCGAGACGCATATTGGTAGGTATGAAGTTTTTGGTATCGCCCTTGTTGTAGGACATGGAACCACCCATATTGCTGAGGTTGAAGCCGAGTGCGAAGTAACTCTCTCCCATAGGCAGCGAGATAGGTTGGCGATAGTAGAGTGCCACATCGGCTGCGCCGGTCATAGCGGGCTCCATTTCGTTGGCCGCACTGCTGACAGAGGCATTGACGCCGTTGTTGAGGTCGCTATAGAGAAAACGCATAGCAACCGCCATACTGACGTATTCGTGCAGTTTGATAGAGTATGCGACATCAATAGCCCATTCGTTGGGGTGTGCCTCTTGGAAAGCGGTACCGCTGTAGTCAACCAATTGTACGTCACCCATAGAGAAATAGGTGAAACTTGCGGAGATGGCTTGGTTGTCAGTGAATTTATAGTACCCGGCAAGGTATGCGAGGTCAATGTCGGAGACGAGTTTGCGCAACCATGGAGTATAGTTGGCTGTGAAACCTCCTCTGCTGTCCATAAAGGCGTACTTGGCGGGGTTCCAGTGCTGCGAGTTGAGGTCAGGTGTAGTGGCTGCACCGATGTCTCCCAGACCCGCAGCATGTGCATCGGGTGCGATACTGAGTGACGGCATAGCCGTGATGACGGGGTTGGTGGCAAGCATAGGCAGTGTGATGCCGACGAGTGCCATGAATGATAAAAAGACTTTTTTCATTGTTAGATATTATTGTAGTTGTTTATACTATTGGGTTGAACATTGTTTGCTATTGCTTTTTAGAGATGCTTCATAGGCACGGATAAAAGTAATGAGTAATGGTTAATAGTTAATATATTATTGTGCGACGATGATTTTGCCGGACTTGGTGACGTAGTTGGAGGTGGCGTCGCCGAAGGTGCTCTGCCTGTTGATTTGCACCTGATAAACGTATATACCGGGGGACATGCCCAAGTCGGCGAGGTTCCACGATATACCCTCCGTGCCGTTCTGCTCGTGTGAGGAGACGAGATGTCCGTTGAGGTCGTAGATGTTGACTACGGTGCGGATGATTTCGTCGGGCTGGTCGTACTCAATACGCAGGTTGAGTGTCTCAGTGCAGGAAACAGGGTTCGGGTAGGAGATGACCTGGTAGATATTCGGGTCGAGTCCTTTGACGACTTGGAAGTTGAGCGTGGCTGTGTTGCTGTTGTTGAGCAGGTCCCACGCACGGAAAGTGAGTTGGTGCTGTCCTTCGGCCATCTCGGGCATTTTGTAACTGACTTGCCCTGCTTGGAAACTGTTGTTTTGTGCGACGAAATAATCATTAAGCACATAAGTCATCTTGGGGTCTTGGTCAATAACGAGCAACAGGTCGTGTCCGATACCCGTTCCAACGGTGTTGATACCATGTTCGTCGTATATGTCGGCATAGAAATGCGGCAGTTCGTAGGTCTTGTCGTTGTCGGCAAAAGCGGGGTTGTTGAGGTAGATATGGAGGTCGGGTCCGATGGTGTCCATTATCTCAACGGAACTGCTACCACCCACAATGAACTTCTCGAAGTGACCTATGCCCTCTTCGCGGGTGTCGCTATCGTAGGCGTAGTACACGATACGCCCGTTGCCGTAGTTGTAGCGTATGTCTTTGGGTACCATAAACGTGAATGAGAATTTGCCGTCCACGATGTCCGTTTGTCCGGCAAATAGGGTGTTGGGGTAGTCGTTGTAGGTAACTTTCACTTTCTTGCTTTCATCGGTCTCATCGTTGTCGCGTGTGGTGATTTTCTGCATCTTGTCAAAGATGGTGATGTCGAGTTTACCATTGAACCATGTAGCCGTGTCGTGGTCAGAGGATTCGATGTATCCTTCAATGGCCTGTATGGTCAGTGCGTGGAGCGTGTCTATCTGTGTGGTGGTACGTACTTGGTATTGGGTAGGATAGTTCAGCCACAGCCCGGGGTCCCCAATAAGCACATACGCCATTTTGTTCTCGTCGCGACCTGTCATATTCTTGGCAATGGCTGTGGCTTGTCCGATGGTCATCTCGTAATGGAACAGGTCTTTGTGCCCGAAGAGGGTGTCACAGAAATTGCGATTGATGACAGCGTTCTGCGTAGCATAGACTGTTCGGCACGCTGATACCACCCCTACTGCACCTCCAAGCGGATTGAGCAGTGCTTCTTCCGCCGCAGAGGTGTTGCCTCCATCGAAATGAGCGAAACTGCATGTGGCGAGAAACCAGACGCCTTGGTTGGTGTTGGTCATATTCTGAATGTCGCGCAGGGTCATAAATAACTCGTTGGTGATGTTGTTGTATCCGCCATGTCCCGAGTAGTCCATGAAGAGGACACCGTTGCTCATCAGGTTGTCGAACTGGTTCTTCGCCAGCGGATAACTCTCACCGGCGGCACTCACCTCCTGCGTATAGGCATCCAAGTATATCTTGTTGACCACAAAGTCGGGGTTTTTGCGCCGAACACGTTCTGCGCCTCCATCAGCGGTCTGCACGTGCAGACCATGGTCTCCGTCGTCAGCAAGAAAGCATAGTTGTGTCTTCCATTTTCCCAGACTGCGGTTATCCATATACTTGCACAGTTTGCCAACCACATTGTCGGCTTCGATGACAGTCTTGACCGGCAGTCGCCCGACACCTATATTCATTTGTGCCCGTATATCGTTGAACTGTCCGCGAGAGTCTATGCCTGCATTGTCTGAAAGGAATCCGCAGTAGTCATCACAGGCGTAGGCTTTTGTCTCAACCGTGGAGTTGTGTGCTTCGTACACAAGCAGTTTGCTTGTACCGGAGGAGTGGAGTATCTGTCTGTTGTCGAAAGAAGCGTTACCAAACAAGAGCAGGTTTTTGGGTTGCTTGGTCTTGTCATTGTTTGCACGGTCATAGAGCATCTTCATCAGCCAGCGATAAGCGGTAACATCGGGCGTACCTGATGAGAACTCGTTGTACACCTGTTGGTCAGTAACCACAGCCCAAGTAACGTGGTCAACCTCTTCGTGCTTCTGAGCGAGACGTGTAGCCTGTTCTATGAACTCTGCAGGGGTGATAATGACATAGTCAATGTTGCTTAAGGCATGCAGGTCCTGGTTGGCAACAGTACCTACACGCACAGGGCGTTTCCATCCTGAAGCATTGACATTGAGGGCAATGTATTTTTCTGCCTCACTATTACTTATCCATGCCAACTTGCCATCGACGTTTTCAGTGGGCATCTGCTCAATGTTGACGCCATCGGTGACACGCCATATCTGTGTGTTAGCAGTAGCACCTGCAAGAAGGAATCGGGTATTAACGTTCTGCCGGTAATATGTGGCGTTGGCTATAGGCATTTCATTGCCGTACATAGTCAAGGCACAAGGTGCGGTCAGTTCGACATAATTGAGATACCCATTAGCACCGGAGGCAGCGTTCTCGAAGCGAATGGTGATTGTCTGTGTGGCACTGCCTGTGGCTTGTGCAAGGAATGAGACTGTGTCACACTCAGCCTTGGTGTAGAAGTCGCTGACTGCTATTCCTTTGGTAACAGCCGTTGCCGAGGTGTTGCCTGCTGATATGCGGAACGTGGAGGTTTCACCTGATGTGGCAGCCACATCCACAAAACAGCGCATCTTCCTGTTGCTGTCAGTGAGCACATTGTGCATATCAAAGCGTATGGTCTTGGTCGGGTTCTGGCTGTGCATGGGTTTGTCGTAGAACTCCCGTCCTCCTCCGCTGACACCAGATACATCTATGAGGTTTACCGAGTCGCGCTCATAGACACGGTAGTCTTCAAACCAATCCAAATCGATGAAACCTTCTGCCTCTGCTGTTTCTGCTTCTTTGATGAGTCGTTGTTCACCGGCAGTGTCACTGAGGAAATAGTAACCGTATCGGCTATACGGGTTTTGCGTATGCTGCCAGCGTCCTTTCTCAAACGTCCAACCCACCGCGCCCTGTGCATAGAAGAGAATGTAGTCTCCGCTACCGAAGACGCCATCGCTCCCTTTGTGCATATAGAAAGGAACAGAAGGTACATCATCCCAATGCGATAGTGAGAAATTCTCGCTCAACATCACACCTCCGTAGCCCAATACGCGTACGTTTTCGGGTTTCAGTCCCCATGCTTGCAACGTGTCATAGGGCAGGCAGTGTATGCCTGTCTCGCTGACCTGTATCTTGATGATGCGCCCTTCGCGCAACACCGAATGGTCTGTATGTTGGTGAATACCAGCCCATACGCTCCCTACTGACAGGATGATGGTGCATAGTATGGTTAGCAGTCGTTTCATTTTATCTTGCAATATAATATCTCTTGATTGTCCATATATTCCGTTATGATTTCTTCTCGTGCCAAGGTCCGCGGCGGAACGTCATAGTCCACAAATATGAAATCCCCCTGCCGAATAGTCATAACCTGACTGACTTGGCGGATAGCCTCGCTGCATGGTATAATCATCTTGTTATCCATCTCCCGCCAATAGTCATGGTCGGCATCAAGGAATGTACCTACCACCATAGAGTAGTCAAATGCCCATGCCCGCACCGTGTCGGCTTGTGCCAAATAGTCGGCAGCGCATATATTCAGCCCATAAGCCACAGCGTCGTAGTAGCGGTGGGCGAACTTGGCTTGAATGTTCTTGCCCAACCTGCTCACGCGCAACACCACGCACGGTGTCGCCTGTATGCCGCTGCTCCAATCCGGTATGAAGAAAGGCTTGCGGTTGACCAACAGCGATGAGTCTCCCTTCAAAATCATCGTTGTTGTGCCAGTGATATTGCTAAAACCGATTATCTTCATTTGGGCGGCAAAGTTACGGAAAAAACCGCAAACTTGCAAGTTCGGTATAAAAAAGGAAATCGTTTCTTAACGGCAGGTATATTCCGTAAAGGTATAGCAAGCACCATACACTTGCTGCCCGTTTATTATCCTCTCCTTGCCTATACACAAACACGGATACAACCCAAAACTCAATGCGCTAAAAACACATCATACCACTCACACTACTTTCTAAATCAGTCTCACATACAACCTCCTTTTCTTTTCAAATCTACTACAAAGATAATACAAAAACGGCGAAAATCCAAATTTATTTTCGTTTTTTCGCCAAAATGGTGCATTTTGCATTTTTGCCTTGTAAGCCGCTGAATATCAATACCAAAAAATCTTCATTTTTTCAGTGGTTTCTATGCACTTTTCCCCCAGCGGTCGTTTTAATAAAAGTTGTATTTCAATTCATATGTGAGGGCTCCATCGAATGCCGATATGTCTCCATGAAAAACCATTAAAAACATTATCGAGTATAAGACTCCGTTAATTACTTTACCTTTGCAGCGTGAAAGGAGAAGTATCAAAAATTAAGATGAGGAGTCAATAAGAATATGTGGATAAAGATGTCGCAAGGATGTCTTTTTAGTCGGAAGACTTGCAGGAAAAAGCGTTAATTTATGCTTTACCTTTGCAGCGTGAAAGGAGAAGTATCAAAAATTAAGATGAGGAGTCAATAAGAATGTGAGGATAAAGATACCCACAAAGGCGTTATAAAAAGTCGGAAGACTTGCAGGAAAAAGCGTTAATTTGTACCTTTGTTGTAAAAAGGAGAATTAACCTCCGGAAGGTTACACTATGCTAATTGTTAAGTTCTGAACTTAATCACGGTTTCAGTCCCTTCCGGTTAAACCGGCAAAACCAAATAAAAAGATAGACTCTGAGTCTTAGTAAAGTAGTAGTTCTACTGCGGTTTACAGGTTAATCTCCAAACGATTTAACATCAAAATCAAGTGCAAAGTTATGAAAAAGTTTTTGATTGGCATTGACATCTCGAAAGAAAAATTCGATGTGACCGTAATCAAGTCCCTTGGCGAGGGCTTTGAGAGCGAACAAGTGCACTATGACGTGTACGACAACAAGGTACGCGGATACTCCGCCATGCTCAAAAAACTGACCTCCTTGGGTGTCCGTTGCGAGGACAGCCTGTTCTGTCTGGAGACAACAGGCGCATACGAGTTGCACCTTTGCGATTACCTGTACGGAAAGGGGTACAATGTATGGCGCGAGTCGGCACTGCAGATAAAGTGGTCGATGGGTGTGGCGAAGTCGAAGAACGACAAGGCGGACAGCGAGCGCATTGCCCAATACGCCCTGCGTCATCAGGATGCCGCCGTTCTCTATGCCCCTATGAATGAGACATTGCGTACCCTCAAGGCGTTGTCGCTGTACAGAGAACGTCTGGTGGATGAGAAACGTGCCAAAGAAGTAAGCATAAAGGAGATACGGGCGACACAGAAGATGAATGAGGACTTGCAATGGGTGCGGACCAACAGCGAGCAGTCTGTCAAGCGGTTGGAGCAAGACATCAAAAAATGCGAGGAGCGTATTATGGCGGTCATTGAGAGTGACGAGGAGTTGAAAAGGACTTACGGACATATCACGAGCATCAAAGGCATAGGGGCTGTGAATGCGGTATCGATGATTGTGAGTACGGGCAACTTCAAGACCATACCGACGGCACGCAAGGCGGCATCATACTACGGCATTGCTCCGTTCTTTGCGCAGTCGGGGAGCAGTGTACACCACAGAAAGAATGTGTCCAACCTGTCGAACCGCAGGCTGAAAGGGACGCTGACACAGGCTGCGATGTGCGCCAAGAGGTTCAATGAGGACATCAAAGCCTATTATGAACGGCTGGTGGCGGCGGGCAAGCCGAGGCGCGTGGCAATCAATGATGTACGGAACAAGTTGGTGAGGATTATGTATGCGTTGGTGATGAACGATTGTGACTACGAGCCCAAGCATGAGGAGCATAGAACGGAACGGATGTCCGATGCGTCAGGCAAGAAGATGGTGCATGTAGAATCGTTGTCAGCATGACCGCACTCTGAATCCGCAAGCGAAAAGGGACATGGATACAACCAATAAGAATTTTACTGACAAAGACATCAAATAAAAGACTATAGCCACCCTTTTATATCGCTCCGCCAGGGGAGCGCCTTGCGGCAAGGGGGCATGGCTATGCCACCGACGAGCAATAAACAACAAAACAAAAAATATACGTTTTTTATGATGAAACATTTGGAGATAAACATAAAAAGCCGTGTAATTAATCATTAATTTGGCAGAGTATTAACCATTAAATAGATAGAAACTATGGACCCGATTACGATTGTTGTGATTGCGATTATCGTCGTACTGCTGGCGATATTCTTTTACTATGTGCCCTTCATGCTGTGGATAAACGCAGGCGTGAGCGGCGTGCATATCTCGTTGGTGCAGTTGTTCCTGATGCGTATCCGCAAAGTGCCGCCTACGAAGATTGTGAACTGCATGATTGAGGCGCACAAAGCCGGACTGACGGATGTGAAACGCGACGGACTGGAGGCGCATTACCTGGCAGGCGGACACATAGAGCGCGTGGTGCATGCGCTGGTGAGTGCGAGCAAAGCCAATATCCCGCTGTCGTTCCAAATGGCGACTGCCATTGACCTGGCGGGACGTGATGTGTTTGAGGCTGTGCAGATGTCGGTGAACCCGCGTGTGATTGATACGCCGCCCGTGGCAGCCGTGGCAAAAGACGGTATTCAGTTGATAGCCAAGGCGCGTGTGACGGTGCGTGCGAATATCCATCAGTTGGTGGGCGGTGCCGGTGAGGACACCGTGTTGGCACGTGTGGGTGAAGGCATCGTGAGTTCGATTGGTTCGGCGGACAGCCACAAGCAGGTGCTGGAGAACCCCGACAGCATATCCAAGTTGGTGCTGTCCAAAGGGTTGGACGCGGGTACGGCATTCGAGATACTGAGTATTGATATTGCCGACATTGACGTGGGCAAGAACATCGGTGCGCAGTTGCAGATGGACCAAGCCGAGGCAGACAAGAATATCGCGCAGGCGAAGGCCGAGGAACGCCGTGCGATGGCGATTGCCAACGAGCAGGAGATGAAAGCGAAGGCTCAGGAGGCGCGTGCGAAAGTGATTGAGGCTGAGGCACTTGTGCCACAGGCGATGGCAGAGGCGTTCCGCAACGGGAACCTCGGCATCATGGACTACTACCGCATGCAGAATATCCAAGCCGACACGACGATGCGCGAGGCGATAGGCAAACCTGCAGAGGGTAAGAAGAAATGAGCAAGCCGTTTCGGGTAGCCCTGTTGCAGTACCCCATCGCGTGGGCGGACAAGGCAACCAACCTGCGCGAGACGAAAGAACGCATTGTCACATTGGCGGGAAAGGCTGATGTGGCATTGCTGCCTGAGATGTTCTCCACGGGTTTCTGTACAGATCGCCCTGACCTCGCCGAGACCATGGACGGGGAGACAATGAGGACACTGCAGGCGGTTGCTAATCAATATGATATAGCCATCGCGGGGTCGTTTATCTGTCGGGATGGGGCTGGGCTGAAGAATCGCGGTTTCCTGGTGAGACCGCACACGGAAGTGCAGGTGCAGGACAAGCGGCATCTGTATGCCCATGGTGGAGAAGACAGGTTCTTTACGGCGGGAGAGACACGGCAAGTATTTGAATACAAGGGCGTTAAGATGCAGATGTTGGTGTGCTACGACCTGCGGTTTCCTGCGTGGGCACGCAACCATTCGGGCAGTGATTATGACATCTTGCTGGTCTGTGCCAACTGGCCGGAGATACGTATTCAGTACTGGGATGCGTTGGTAGCAGCGCGAGCCATTGAAAATCAATGCTATATCGCGGCAGTGAACCCCGTGGGCGATGATGCGCCGGGGTTGCACTACAACGGACATTCGGTGGCGTACGACACTCGTTTGCAAGCGATTGCACAGTTTGATGACGATGAGGAAGGTGTGCGTATTGCGGAGTTTGACATAGACGCGCTACACCATTTCCGTGAGGTATTGCCGCTGTGGAAAGACGTGGACGTATTTGAAATACGCACAGAAAGAGGGAAATAAACATTAATTACCGCGAATTAACCACCGATTTCAGGAGAGGTGTTTGTGGTAATACGAATAGGTACAGATGGTTGATTATCAATGGGAAATAACCACCCTTACGCCAGAGCAGCAGGATGCGCAGATGCGGTTGGAACATGACCTGAACATCAGTGCGGCATCGGCGCGAATGTTGGTGGTACGGGGCATAGAGACTGCCGATGCGGCGCGTGAGTTTGTGCGCCCGTCGCTGGACAGGTTGCATGACCCGATGCTGATGCGCGATATGGACAAGGCTGTGGAACGCCTGACACGTGCTGTAGCCGAGGGGGAGAATATCCTGATATACGGGGATTATGATGTGGACGGTACCACGGCGGTGGCGTTGATGTACCGCTTTCTGCGCCCATTGACTGAGCATATAGATTACTATATACCGGACAGATATACAGAGGGTTATGGCATTTCGTTCCGCGGGATAGATTATGCCGAGGAGCACCGGTGCAGTCTGATTATCGCACTGGATTGCGGTATCAAGGCGGTGGATAAAGTGGAGTATGCCAACGGAAAGGGCATTGATTTCATCATCTGCGACCACCATACCCCGGGCGATACGCTGCCGCGGGCGGTGGCTGTGTTGAATATGAAACGTGCTGATTGTGCGTATCCTTACAAGGAATTGTCGGGGTGCGGCGTGGGGTTCAAGTTGGCGCAGGCATACACGCAGCAGCATCACCTGCCGCAAGAGCATTTGGTGCCCTTGCTTCAACTGTTGGCTATGTCCATAGCCTCTGATATTGTGCCGATTACAGGTGAAAACCGTATCCTGGCTTACTTTGGCATCCGTCAACTGAACCGCCACCCCTTTGCGGGGCTGACGGCATTGATGCAGGTGGCGGGCATCGAGCAAGGGCGACTGAATATCAATGACTTGGTATATAAGATAGGTCCCCGCATCAATGCCAGCGGACGTATGAAGTCGGGCAGCGAGGCGGTGAACCTGCTTATCACTGATGACCTCGCGCAGGCACAACGGCAGGCAAGCGAGATAAACACCTACAATACCGAGCGGCATGACTGCGACACCGAGACCACCCGACAAGCCCTTGACATGCTTGCCGCTGACCCCGACAATGCGCAGAAACGCTCCACGGTGGTCTATTCGCCGGAGTGGCACAAGGGTGTGGTAGGCATTGTGGCATCGCGTCTGACGGAGTGGTATTACCGCCCGACCATTGTGCTGACGGCAGGTGAGAACGGTATTATCTCCGGCTCTGCGCGTTCGGTAGGAGGCTTTGACATCTACTCTGCCATTGACTCGTGCCGCGACCTGCTGACGAACTTCGGAGGGCATGTGTTCGCTGCGGGGCTGAGCATGGAAGCGAAGAACCTGCCCGAGTTCCGCCAACGCTTTGAGGAGTATGTACGCACGCATATCCGTGAGGACCAACTGCAACCGACCCTGCATATCGAGGCGGAAATACAACTCGCCGACATCGATACGCAGTTCTTCAATATCTTGCGGCACATGGAGCCTTTCGGACCCGGCAACCCACGTCCGATGTTCGTGACACGCCGCCTCATCAACAACCGCAGTACCCGCGCGGTGGGCAAGAACAACGAGCACCTGCGTCTGGACGTGACAGACCGCACTGCCGCCATCACGGGCATCGCCTTCGGACGTGCCGACATGGAGATGCACCTGCGCAACGGGCTGCCCGTGGACATCTGTTACGAATTAGACGAGAATACATTTCACAACAAAACGACCATCCAAATGATGGCTCAAGACATCAAATTATGTTCAACGAACGAGACACCCAAGGTCCCCGCCTCAGGCGTGGCAGTATCGAAGTAGTGTGCGGCAGTATGTTTTCTGGCAAGACCGAAGAACTTATCCGCCGCATGAAACGTGCCCAATTCGCACACCTCAACGTGGAGATATTCAAGCCTGCCATCGATGTGCGCTACAGTGAGGAGGACGTGGTGAGCCACGACCACAACTCTATCCCGTCCACGCCGGTGGACTCGTCGCAGAATATCCTGCTGCTTGCCAACGATGTGGACGTGGTGGGCATCGACGAAGCGCAGTTCTTCGACATGGGTATCGTGGACGTGTGCAACGAGTTGGCACGCCGTGGCATACGTGTCATCTGTGCGGGTCTGGATATGGACTTCAAGGGCGTGCCGTTTGGTCCGATGCCTGCACTGATGGCTATAGCCGACGATGTCTATAAGACCCATGCCATCTGCGTGCGTTGCGGCGACCTCGCGTATGTGAGCCACCGCACGGTGAACAGCGACAAACGCGTATTGCTCGGAGAGACAGACAGTTACGAGCCTCTCTGCCGCGCATGCTACGAGAAAGCCATTGCCGCCGAACAGGCACAGCAGTCCTGACCCATCGCATACATAGACGTCATATTGCCGTTGGCTATCGCCGACACCTATATATATAGTGTCCCCGACCGCCTGCAGTGCCCGCCCGTTGGAGTGCGGGTGCTGGTGCCTTTGGGCAAAAAGAGCATCACGGGGGTGGTGTATCGCCCCCACGCTGGCGCAGCACCTGAGGGAGTGACGGTGCGTGATATACTGCAGGTTCTGGACGAGCACCCCATAGTGACGGCACAGCAGATAGCCCTATGGGAGTGGATTGCGCAATACTACCTGTGCACCCTCGGCGAGGTGCTGGCTGCGGCATTGCCGGCGGGCATTATCGACGACGACTACACCGCTGCCACGGCGCACTATATGGTGCTGGCACCTCAGTATGCCGACAACGACCGCCTGCAAGAGGTGCTGAACAAACTGCACAAGGCACCCAAACAAGAACACTTGCTACTCACTTTCCTTAGCCTGAGTGCTGATAATCAGAATACTTACAAACCCGTAGAGCGTCGCCTGCTGTTGGAGTCGAGTGGCGAGAGCGGTGCCGTGCTGCGGGCGCTGGTGGACAAACATATCCTGCTCGACCAAGAGCAGACCGTCTCACGCCTGCGTCAATACACGGGCAACATCACCCCGCCGCATGCCCTTGATGCCCAGCAGCAAGGCGCATTGGAGGCAGTCCTGTTCACATGGCAGAGCCACGATGTGACGCTCCTGCACGGCGTAACCTCCAGCGGCAAGACCGAAGTGTATATCCATCTGATTGCCAATGCTCTGCACGAAGGGCACAACGTACTCTATCTGGTACCCGAGATAGCCCTCACCACCCAACTCACCGACCGCCTGCGTGCCGTGTTCGGGCAGCAACTGGTGGTCTATCATTCGCGCTTCACCAACGCCGAGCGGGTGGAGATATACTACCAAGTGGCTCATAGCCGCACGCCGCTCGTCATCATTGGTGCACGCTCCGCTATCTTCTTGCCTTTTAGCAATTTAGGCGTTGTCATAGTGGACGAGGAGCACGAGTCGTCCTACAAACAGCAAGACCCCGCACCCCGCTATCATGCCCGTTCCACAGCCATCATCATGGCGCGTTTATTCGCAGCCAAAGTCCTTTTAGGCACCGCCACACCGTCTATCGAGACCTACCACAACGCCCAGACGGGCAAATACGGACTGGTGCAGATGCAGGAGCGGTACCAGGGGCTGCAACTGCCCCGCATCACGATGATTGACCTCCAACGCCAATACCACCGCAAGGAGATGTACGGGCATTTCTCCGACCCGCTGGTACTCCGCATACGCGAAGAGATTGCCCGCGGCAAGCAAATCATCCTGTTTCAGAACCGCCGCGGCTACGCACCATTCCTGCAATGCCCCGAGTGCGGCGAGGTGCCACGGTGCGTGAACTGCGATGTCAGCATGACCTACCACAAGCAGTCGCGAACCCTCGTCTGCCACAGTTGCGGATATACTATTCCCGCGCCCACGCTATGCCCCAACTGCCACACGCCATACCGCGAGCACGGCTTCGGCACCGAGCGTCTGGAGGAAGAGTTACTGCAGTATTTCCCCACCGCGCGGGTTGCCCGCATGGACCTCGACACCACGCGCCGCAAGGACGGCTACCAGCATATCATCGACGACTTCGCAGCCCATCGCGTCGATATACTGATTGGTACTCAGATGGTTACGAAAGGGCTGCACTTCAACGACGTCAGTCTCGTGGCGGTCCTGCAAGCCGACACCCTGCTCAACCAACCCGACTTCCGCAGTTACGAACGTGCCTTCCAGATGTTGGAGCAGGTCAGCGGGCGTGCCGGACGCACAGGCACTCAGGGCGAAGTGCTGATACAGACCTTCGACCCCAAGAACTTCGTCTATACGCTCCTCCGCAACCACGATTACGAGGGGCTATACCGCCAACAGATTCAAGAGCGCGAGCAGTATCACTACCCGCCCTTTTACCGTCTTATCATACTGACACTCAAGCACCACGACTATGCGCGGTTGGATGCCGCATCGCGTCTGCTGCAATCACGGCTGAGCGGCACTTTCGGCAAGCGTTGCACGGGCATCATCGTGCCTTCGGTGGCGCGTGTGCAGAACTACCACGTGCGGCAGATACGCCTGTCCATCGAGGTAACGTCCAACATCACCCTTGCCAAACGCCTCCTGATGGAGCATATCCGCTTTGTGCAATCACATCCCGACTGCCGTGGCACTGTCATCCTCCCCGACGTCGACCCGCAGTAGTTATGGTACGAGGCGTTGTCCGGTGGAGGTATAGGTGCCTGTTGGGGTGATGATATGCAGAGTGCCGTGATGCAAGACGATGCGGTAGGGCGAGGAGGCAGGTGATGTAATGTCCTTGATGCCGGCACCTTGCTCAACCAACACGCTGATAGGTACATACACATCCACCGCGCCGCGGGAGCGGATACGGAGGTAGGCTTCGTGGACACCCTGTTCTTCCGACTGGAAACAGACAGCCAATATCCCGCCT
>CAKVBV010000026.1 GCA_934725535.1 uncultured Bacteroidales bacterium
CTCGTAGATGGCAATCCTTTACCTGTTTTTAAGTCTATCCTTATATCGAACTCACGTTAACTTAAATAATTTCTTATGAAACGAAAATTACTAATTTTGTTGATGTGTGCCGTGGGCATATCCGCTTATGCCGCCACGGAGTTGAAAATCGTGCCTATGTCAGGAGCAGAGACGGCTTACTCTGTTGCTGTGATAGGTAAGTTGGTGCCTAATGGCAGTAACATTGAGTTGTGGAGCCATACAGGAACATTGTTGGCTACCGAGCCGGTGGCTAATATCCGTCGTATTGTGTTCTGTGAGTCAACAGGTACTTCGGTTTCCAACACAGATGCTGCAGTAGTCTCCGTATATCCCAATCCTACAGATGATATACTGATGGTGAAGGGAATAGAGAATCAAGTGCTGCGTGTCTTTGATATGCAAGGGCATCTGATTAAGCAGGTGGAAGGAGCAGAAGTCAATGTGTCCGATATGGCAAGTGGTACATATTTGTTGCAAATAGGCACGCAGGTAGTACGATTCATAAAACAATAGTCTAACCAAAAGAATATAACACGAATATGAAAACTATTAAATTGTTGGTTCTTGCCTTGCTGGCAACCTTTTCTATGAATGCCCAAGAGGTAGTGAAACTGAATGTATGGGTCGATGGTTCCAAGACGGAGTTCACTTTGAGTTCGGTTGACAGCCTTACTTTCAGTACATCGGTTGTGCCGGATGATGTCCTCACCGGTACATTCTCCGTGTCTGCTACCAAGCAGGTTCGTTTCTCCAAGGGCAACCTGCAATACACGCAGAGTACACAGACTTGGGCATTTGCGGATAATCAGTATGATATGTTGGGTACGGATAATGTGGATGGGGGTGATGTACAGATAGATTCAGATTATGGATATTATTACAAAAATGGTAACACCTTGGCAGACAAGATAGACTTGTTCGGTTGGAGTGGTAGTACAGGTAGTGCCAAGTGGGGTATCGGTACCTCGCAGTCCAATTCGAATTATAGTGGTGATTTCGTGGATTGGGGCACCAATATAGGTGATGGTAAGACGTGGTATACTTTGACTATTGATGAGTGGTATTACTTGCGTTATACTCGTACCAATGCCGACAACCTTGTCGGTGTGGCACGTATCAATCTCAATGCAGACGGTAGCAAGTATGCAAATGGTCTCGTTTTGCTCCCCGACAATTGGACATGCCCTGCGGGTGTAACGTTCAAGTCGGGCTTTGCCGATACATATAGCGTTCAGGCGTATGCCAATTATCAGACTTTCACCCTGTCTGATTGGCAGAAGTTGGAGTCCGCCGGTGCTGTTTTCTTGCCTTGTGCGGGCTTCCGCTACGGCTCGAGTGTGATCGGTGTCGGGTCGTTCGGCGACTACTGGTCGGCTACTCCCGGCGTTACGGACGTCGCGAGGCTCATGCGCTTCGACTCGACGTACGCGAACACGAACTTTTGGAACAATCGCAACTACGGGCAATCGGTGCGGTTGGTGCAGGATCTTAAGTAACCACGATAGCCTTCTGTCCGCCCGCAGGCAGCGGCAGAAGGCTTGGATTGTGTAGGGTGTCCGTTCTGTATTTTTCTTGTGGGGCTCGATACCCCACAAGAAAAAGCGGGGCGACCTCTTGATATTGGTACCTGATTGTTTCGACATTGACTGCTTAATCACATACTAATATCATACTAATCACATACTAATCACATACTAATGTCATAGTCTTAACCCGAGTATCTCCCCAACCCCTCCAAAGGAAGGGGCTCTATAAAATGTGTTGAATATGGTTAGAACCGTCCAAAGGGCAAATGACGATGCGAGGTGATAAGATATTCTGCTCAAGCCACAGGCTTTTGCCTCGCATGGAGCACTCCGCTATGCCCTCGTCTCTGGTAAAGGGGGGCTTGCGTGGCAAGGCAAACCTAAAACACTCGTGAATTGATGACCAATTTGTAATAATACGGCGTAGCCGTCCGTTCACACAAGTCCCGACAATGCGGATTGGCACAAGATTTGTATATGTGTATTAAAAGCAGTACTTTTGCAGATATGTAGTACATTTTGTAAATGTATTTGCGCGTAAAATATAATGTTTATGGATAAGCAGACCAAACGTGATTACCTCTATATGCGCATGGCGCGGACATGGTCGGAGAACAGTTATTGCCAACGCCGGAAGGTGGGGGCAATCCTCGTAAAGGACCAGATGATTATCTCCGACGGCTACAACGGCACCCCGAGCGGGTTCGAGAACATCTGCGAGGACGAGAACAATGTATCCAAACCCTACGTGCTACACGCCGAGGCGAATGCCATCACCAAGGTGGCACGCAGCCACAACAGCAGCGACGGTGCCACCCTCTATGTGACCGCTTCGCCTTGTATGGAGTGTGCCAAACTGATTATCCAGGCAGGTATCAAGCGCGTGGTATATGGTGAAGAATATCGTATAATGGACGGAATCGACCTGCTGCAACGGGCGGGGATAGAGGTGTGCTATTTGAAAGATATAGAAAGCAAATAAACCCGATTAGGCTATTGGAACTCATCTTGTAAAAAACATAGATTATGAAGAACGTAAAGAAATACATTTTTCCTACCCTGACTATCGTGGCATTGCTGGTCGGCTTTCTGATTGGCAACGCAGTATCCAACAAGGTCAACGCTCAGCGTTTCTACATCCAGAACGGCAAACTCTTCCAGCAGCCCGAGTCCAAGGTGGACCAGTTGCTGGAACTGATGAAGACCGCCTACGTGGAGGACATCGATGTGGACAGCATCACCGAGGACGTGATGGTGGACCTCGTCAAGCACCTTGACCCGCACTCCGCATATATCCCCAAGAAGGACTTGCAGGCGGTGAACGAAGAGTTATCTTCCTCATTCTCAGGCATTGGCGTGCAGTTCTCCATTCAGAACGACACCGTGCAGATTGTTGCCATTGTCCCGGGCGGACCCTCCGAAGGCGTGGGCTTGCTGGCAGGCGACAGGATTGTGACCGTCAACGACTCCGCTTTCTCCGGCAAGGGCATTAACAACGAGCGTGTCCTGAAGACTCTCCGCGGACCCAAAGGCACCCAAGTCACCATCGGCGTGAAGCGCAAAGGCACCCCCGAGGTACTCAACTTCACCGTCACTCGTGGCGATATACCTATCCACTCGGTGGATGCCAAGTTCATCATCACGCCCGAGCACGCCAAACGGAAAGGCGAAAAGATTGGTTTCGTGCGCGTCAACCGCTTCGGCGAGAACACCTACGACGAGTTCATCGCGGCACTTGCTACCCTCAAAGGGCAGGGCGCGACATCCTATATCGTGGACCTTCGCGAGAACGTGGGCGGCTTTATGGACCAAGCCATCAAGATGGCAAACGAGTTCCTGAGTCGTGGCGACATGATTGTGTATGCCGAAGGGCGTTCCTACCCGCGCTACGAGGCGCGTGCCAACGGTGCGGGGCGGTTCCAGCGCGAACCCCTTGTGGTGCTGATTGACGACTTCTCCGCCTCGGCAAGCGAGATTTTCGCGGGGGCAATGCAGGACAACGACCGTGCCACCATCATCGGTCGCCGTTCCTTCGGCAAAGGTCTCGTGCAGCAGCAACTACCCTTCTCCGACGGCAGTGCTATCCGTCTCACGGTGGCGCGCTATTACACCCCGTCAGGGCGTTGTATCCAGAAGCCATACACCCTCGGCGACCAGGACGACTATGCGATGGACCTCCTCAACCGCTACGAGCATGGCGAGTTCTTCTCGGCGGATAGCGTTCATTATCAAGATACTACGGTCTATTACACCAAGCACGGGCGCATCGTACACGGTGGCGGCGGCATTATGCCCGATGTCTTTGTCGGACGCGACACCACGCTCTATACGCCCTATTTCAACCAGGTGGCTAACCGCGCCTACACCTACCAGTTCGCCTACCAGTACACCGACAAGCACCGCAAGGAACTGAGCCGCTACACCGACTGGCAGGCACTCGAGAAGCACCTCAAGCAGGCGAATTGGATGCCCGAGTTTGTGGCTTTCGCCAAGGAGAAAGGGGTGGAGCCCGACCAAGAGCAGATAGCCAAGTCGCGACCCCTGTTGGAGCGGCTTATCAACGCCTATATCGTCCGCAATATCCTCAACGACGAGGGCTTCTTCCCGCTCTTCGAGCGCGACGACAACATCACCCGCAAAGCCGTAACCACCCTCTGTGAGTAGTCGTTGGCAACACATACGCGACTTCATTCAGTACGACCTGTGGCGACACAGCCGTACTGATTTCAGCGACCGCCACAAGCGTGTGCGGTACAAACTGCTGCAAACCATCATATTGGTTGTCAGGGGCTTCCGCGACAAGGACCTCAACGTCCGCGCCAATGCCCTCACCTACTCGCTGCTGTTTGCCATAGTGCCTATCATCGCTGTCATTCTTGCCATCGCACGCGGCTTCGGCTTCGAGCAGGTGATAGAAATGAAACTCAACCAGTCTTTTCTCGGCGAGACCAACCTCGTCCCGACCATTATGGAGTGGGTGGACCGCTACCTCCAGACCGCGCAGGGCGGAGTATTCCTGGGCATCGGATTACTCGTGCTGCTCTGGGCGGTCTATTCGTTCTTCCGCATGGTGGAGACGTCCTTCAACGGCATCTGGAACGTGCGCCAGTCGCGCTCATTCGGACGGCAGTTCGCCAACTATCTCGCCATCCTCTTCCTCGTCCCCGTGCTGATTATCGTCACTTCGGGTCTGTCCATTTTATTAGGTTCGGCGGCATCCAACCCGCTGATACAGGCGATAGAGCCCCTCCGCCGCTGGACACTCCGTATATTGCCATTCATTGTGGCGTCGGGCATCTTCACGTGGATGTACATCGCCATTCCGAACACCAAAGTGCGGTTCGTGGCTGCGGTAGTACCCGGCGTGCTGGTCGGCGTGCTGTTCCAACTGATACAGATGCTCAGCACCTACCTCATGATGTTCTTTACCCGCACCAGCGTCGTCTATGGCGCCTTTGCGGCTATCCCGTTGGTTCTTATATGGTTACACATCAGTTGCCTGCTCCTTATCGTGGGTGCGGAACTGGGTTTCGCTATCCAGAACAACGAGATGTTTGCCTACGAGCGCGACCTTCAGCACATGTCCCGCCGCTACAAGGACTATGTCATGCTCTACCTCCTGACCATCATCATTCGCCGTTTCGAGCAGGACGAGATACCCCTCACGGCGCACGAACTGGCGCAGCAGAACCAACTGCCCATTCGTCTGGTCAGCCAACTGCTCTCGCGCCTTGAAGAGACGCATATCGTCCGTGAGGTCTATGTCGAGGACAAGGAGGACACCACCTATGTCCCCGCCCTCGACACCCGCCGCATCACCGTCGGCATGGTGCTTGACCGCATATCCGCACAGGGCACCGAGCAGTTCCTCCGCAACACGCCCCCCGAGATGCAGCACTTCTGGGAGCAGTACAGCCGCATTGTCCTCTCCCATCCCTCCCTCGACGACGTCCTCGTCTCCGAATTAGGTGGATAGTCTCCTCAGGTGTTAATGGTGACTATCCTTTCGGACAGTATCATACATTATAGGCGTTTCCTCTGTCAATGGAGCCGTCCGTTCATAATAGTCCTGATGCCTTTATATGTCTGTTAATGGAACTTTGGTCTCGCGATGCATTAACGATTGATTAACGGCGATTAGCGGAGAACCATCACCCGACAATGCAATTCGTCGTCAATTAATGATAATTCGTGTTTATTATTTGTTGTGGTTACGATGTCGTTATCTGTTGTGTATAGTTGTTGTCAGTTGTTGACCGACACGTTCCTCTCCGTTGTTATATTGAACTCACGTTAATGGAGTGGGTATGTTGCCGTCTTAGAACTCCCAAAGATAGATACCCAACTTTATCTGCCACTGGTCGAAGCGACCGCGGGTATAGACATCCTTGTCAGAGAACGACTGGGCTTGGTATGGGTTGATGATACCGAAATCATATCCCCCGCGGAGGAAATAACGGTCGTATTGGAAGCCCGCGCCCACGCCCCACGTTACATTCACGCGCTTCAAGGCACGGTCGCCCGCACCTTCGGGGTTAGCGTCCTTGCTGTAAGGCTCGGCGTTGTAGTGGTTGATGGTGCTTGCTTGTGAAGTGACACCATTATCATCCTGAACGTACTCTTTCCCCGTCATAGCAAGTCCGCACTGGATAGTTGGACCCGTATAGAGAATGAGCCATGTGCGTTTGGCAATCTCAAACTTGTACTGCCAGTCCACAGGGATTTCCAATTGATGGTAGAAACTGCGGGTGCGTGTCTTGGGATAGAGCGAACCCGTATATTTCTGCGCCCAGTCGGTGGAACCTGCGCCAAAGGTGTAGTTGAGTGCCATAGAGAATCCGAACCCCTTCACGAGGGTGGCGTCATACACAAAACCCGCCTTCAGACCATTATATATAGTGGTCGTGCTGAGTTTCGTGACATCGGTCTGTGTGGGGGCGTTGAGGCGTGTGATAGGTTCTGCAAAACCTAACTGCAAACCAATGAATTGCGGCGGGTTGCTCTGTGCAAAAGTGGCACTGAGGGCAGTGGCGAGTAGCACTGCAAGAATGGTTATCTTCTTCATAATCAGATTATTTTCTACGTTTCTTACTGCGAGGAACAGTATCCTCCTGTTCCTCTTCTTCGTCATCGGCTGCGGCAGAGACAGCCCCCTGCTTCGGACGCTCTGTGCGGTCGGGGTGGAGGAATATGTCACTCGGACGGCGTGGGCGTTCCTTATCTGCCCAGAAGAATGCGCCAAGACGCGTGTCCTGCTCGGCAATCTGGTCGAGGGGGTACATGGTGCCTGTGGTGGCGGTGGTGAACACCACATGGTGAATCTTGCGGTCCTTGATGTACAGTTTCACGAAACTGCTCTGCGTCTTGTTCACGCCGATATAGGTGCCATCGTCCTCGCGCGGGTAGAAGATAGTCTCCGCATTGCCGCGCACGTCCACGAGGTACACCTCATTGTCGCGCAGGTAGGCGAACATCTCCTTGCCGCTCAGTTGGTCGTATTCATTAGCCCCCTCGCGCTTGATGGCTATGGCATTGCCCGTGCCGTGGAGGTGGTCGAGACTCTCGTTGCGTATGTGTATATCAATAAGGTCTGCCGAAATCTGATTGTTCTCGTTCCAGCACACGGGGTCGCCGAACAGGGTCATCACCGAGTCGCGCCCGTGATAGCGCATCGAGTCGCACACCGCCTGCACGTCATCGCGGTAGATACGCACATGGTAGAAAGCCCGCACCTGCTGATAGGCGGTGTCTTGCCACAACGTGTCGGGCTGTTGGGCTTGCATCACCGAGTCCACCATGATGCTGTCGCGCGGCTGGAGCGAGAACACGCGGTACGGCACCTCCTCGGTATATAGTGTGTCGGCGTGGAGGTAGGTGTAGTTGAGCGAGTCCGACCAGTCCACCATCATCGTGCTGTCGGTCACATAGCCGTGCCGCCCGTCCTCCCACATCTCACTGTACTGCCCGTATAGGCTGAGGTGGTTGGTGGAGTCGTGGGTGGCGATGTTGCCGATAGTCCTGCCGTAGCCCGCCAACTTGTCGTAGTAGATAGTATCGCCCGTGAGCGTCTTGCCGTCGTCGTGCACAACCCGCGAGCGGTTCAGCAGCATCGAGTGCTCGGTCTCGGTGTTGTACCAGCCCTTGGTGGAGTGTATGGTGGTCTCCTGCTCATACACAATCTGCGTCGGACCCACGAGGTCGGCGCGGTGGGTGTCGGTATTGTAGCACAGCGTGTCGGCGGTGAGTACGAACTTCGGATTGACCAATCGCACCTTGCCGCGGAAAAGGGCTTGGTAGTTGTCGGGCGTATATTGCCCCCAACGCGAGGTGAGGGTATTGAGGCTGTCCCGTATAGACCCGCCCGCAAAGTAGTAGGCGATATTGCGCATACGGTCGTAGTTCAGACTGTCGGTGGTGAGTGTTGTCTGTTGGTGTATCAAGCGCACGCGGCGGCGCAGGCGTGCCATGCGCGTGTTGCCGTTGTAGAAAAGCACATCGCCGAACCCCTCAATGCTGTCGCCCTGCACCAAATGCACATGCCCGAAAGCGTGGAGCGAGTTCTCCTTGTCGAAGAAATATGCCGAGTCGCAGTACATCAGGGCCGAGTCATGGCGGAAACACACGTTACCCCGCAGTATCTGCGCGTCGGGCAGCCGCTTCTCGTCGAAAGACAGCGTCTCCGAGTGCTCCAGATACACCATCGAGGTCTTCGCAGTGTCTTGGGGCGTTGTCTCCTGCGATGTCTCTTCTGCCGCCGCCAATGCCCGCACAGGCTCCTGCGCATAAGCAACAACGCCCATACACAATAGCAATACAATGATATAATTACGGGGTGTCGACACCTTAACCAACAGCGCAAAATTCGTACATCGTAAATTCGTAAATCGTAAATCCCTTAGTGCACCCAATTCGGATATTGGAAGTCGCACCCGCGCCATGCAGGGTCAATGACCACATACACCTCTTTCTGCTTGTTGCGAATCCACTGGTCGATGGTCTCGGCTCCCAACTTCTGCTCCAGCATGCTGCGTATCACTTGGAAGTCGTCCGTCAGGTTGGCTTTGTGGGCATCGCGCTTGGTCTTCAGGCGCACGATGGCGCACACCTCCTTGTTCTTCGTGCGGTCCATCATCACAAACGGCTGACTGACATCGCCTTCCTGCATCGCGTATATCTGCTTCGCCACCTCGGGCGGCAGGTCTTGGTACTCAAACTTGCTCGCACCCGTGTTGGCATTGGTCATCAGACCGCCGCTCATCACCGTGGACTTGTCCTCCGAGAAACGCGCCACAGCCGCTTCAAACGGCATCTTCCCCTCCACTAATAACGTGCGGATGCTGTCCAACCGCGCAATGGCATTCTGCTTGTCCTCGTACGACACGCGCGGCTTCAGCAATATATGGCGGCAGTTGATGCGCTCGCCTTTCTTCTCAATCAGTTGGATGATATGGTAGCCGTACTCCGTCTGCACGATACGCGACACACGCTTCGGGTCGCTCAGGTTGAATGCCACATCGGCGAACTCCGGCACCAACTGCCCGCGACCCACGAAGCCCAACTCACCGCCGCGCTTGGCAGACTCCGTGTCCTCCGAGTACAACCGCGCCAGCATACTGAAATCCGCCTGACCGCTCATCACGCGCTCCGTGAACTCACGCAACTGACCCTTGATACGCTCCGTCTCCTCCACGGGCACGGGCGGCTCGATACTCAGCACCTGCACCTCCACTTGTGCCGGAACCATCGGCAGCGAGTCTTGGCTCAGACTGTTGTAGTAGCGGCGTACCTCGGCGGGCGTGGGGTGAATATTCTCCGTCAGTTTGCTCTGCATCTGCTGAATAATCATCTGGTTACGCACCATCGTCATCATCTCCTCGCGTATCTCGCTGCTGCTCTTGCGGAAGTACTCTTCCATCTTCTCCTTGCTGCCAATCTGCGAGATGTAGTAGTTCATTCGCATGTCCACCTGATGGCTCACCGACGACTCGTTGGCTTCTATCGAGTCCAACTCCGCCTGGTGCAGGAACAGTTTCTGTATCGCCAACTGTTCGGGTATCACGCAGTACGGGTCGCCCGCGATGGGTTGCCCCTCATATTGCGCCCGCAACCGTTCTTCCTCCACCTCGCTGCGGAGGATAGCCTCATCGCCCACTACCCAAATCACCTCGTCGATGATATTGTCCTGCGCCACGGCACCCACTGTCATCTCTTGCGGTGCCACGCAAACCATACCCGTCCACATCGCCCCCAACAGCGACAAACGACATATCCTATCTCTCATATTCTGCATTGTTCCTTATAATTTGAATCTGGTACTTACACTATTCTGCGTTGATGCTTACATATTTAGCCGACAAAGATACGATAAATAATCGACAATCACAAGTATTGCTGCATATTTGCAGGGCAATCGCACCAAACGTTGGCTTTTTTATACCGTATAATAGGAGCATAAACCGTTGTGCCGTAATGGCATCGCCGGGGACGCGGACGCCCCGTCCGCGGTCGGTTTGGCACAAACCGTATGACTATGCTACGCCTTGGGGGACGACGCGGCTCGCGTCGTCATTTGCCCTTTGGACGGTTCTAACCATATTCAACACATTATTATAGAGCCCCTCCTTTGGAGGGGTTGGGGAGGTCCGTCGAGTCAAGAGTATGATATTAGTATGTGATTAGTATGATATTAGTATGTGATTAGTATGAGATTAGTATGTGATTAACGAGAGGATAACGAACGGATATAAGAATGCCGCAATGTGCATCCTGAATCTGTGAATGGAAAATTCCTCTGGTTACTCTGATTCTTATGGTTGGCTATTTGTGCATATCCTGCACGGCCTTCATTATCTCCTCGGCTACTTCGTCTTTGCTTGCGAGGGGGAGCGGGGTCTGTTCTCCATTCGGATACAACAGCATCACGCGGTTGGTATCTGTTCCGAAACCGGCCCCCTTGTCTTGTAGAGAATTCAGTACTATCATGTCGAGGTGCTTGCTCTGCATCTTGCGTGTGGCGTTCTGCACCTCGTTGTTCGTCTCCAAGGCAAACCCGACCAACACCTGATGATCTCGCTTGCAGTCTCCCAGCGTGGCAGCGATGTCCTGTGTGGTCTGCAACTGCAAGGTCAGGGCCGTCTGACCGGGCTGCTTTTTTATCTTTTGCGCCGCAGGTTCCGCTGGGGTGAAATCCGCCACCGCGGCGCATAGTATGGTGATGTCCGCTTGCGGAAAGGCACTTACTGTAGCCTCTGCCATCTCTTGTGCCGACGACACATTCACTATCCGCAGGGGCGCAAACGCCTCCCATGCGTGTATGGAGATATTTGTCGGACCGCTCACCACCGTCACATCAGCCCCCATTCTGAGGCATGCCCGTGCCAATGCGTACCCCATCTTGCCCGTGGAGGCATTGCTGATATACCGCACAGGGTCTATTGCCTCGTGGGTCGGACCGGCTGTGATGAGTACTTGTTGGCCCCATAGCGGCTTGTCCGACAGGGCATACTCTACCGCTGCCAACAGCACATCCACCTCCTGCATACGCCCTTTGCCTGTCGTGCCGCACGCCAAAGGACCTTCTGCGCAGTCCAGCATGGTGATATTCTCCCGCGATGACAACACCCGTATCGCCTCTTGTGTGGCGGGTGCAGCATACATCTTGTCGTTCATGGCAGGGGCTACTACTACAGGCTTACGCATTGCAGCAAAGGTTGTCGTCAGTGCGTCGTCGGCTATACCCGCCGCCATCTTGCCTATCACATTCGCCGTAGCAGGGGCTACTATCATCATATCCGCCCAATCGAGCAGCGATATATGCTCCGTACTGTGCTCATTGATAGCCGCAAACACATCGCTATACACCTTATGCCCGCTCAGTGTCTGCAAAGTAAGACAAGTAACGAACTCCAATGCATTCTTGGTAGTCGTTACTTGCACTTCCGCACCTGCTTTCGTCAGCAGGCGTATCAACTCGGGTATCTTGTAGGCGGCAATACCTCCGCTGATACCTACTAATATGTGTTTACCCTTCAGCAATTACTATGTACAATAATCAAATAAATCGTGCATCGTAAATTCGTACATCGTAAATCTACTTCAACGCCTCGTCACGATTGCTGCCGCGGTATATCAACTCACCGTCGATGAACTCTTGCGTTGCCATCAACGTGGGCTTGGGCAGCAACTCATAACTGCGTGAAATCTCTATCTGCTCTTGATTCTCAAAGGTTTCCTCTGAGGAGTCGCTGGGGGTATTGAAGTCTTGCAACTTCGAATCCAACTCCTTCTTCAGTGCAGCACTGATTTGGTTGCTGCGCTTGCCGATGATTGCCACCGTCTCATACACATTCCCTACCTTGGCTGTCAGTTCGTTCATGTCCCTCGTGATGGTAGTATGCGGGGCTTTGCTTTGCTTGTAATCAATCATATACTTACGTCTTTTATTGTTTCTTGGTTATCTTCTGCACCTCTTTGCCGATACGTTCAGCGGCATTGCGGTGCTTGGAATCGGGATACTCGGTGATGAAACTGTAGTACTCATCCTCCGTATCGCGGGCGCGTTCCTGTTTCTTTGCCTCAAACGAGTTGAGCATCTGCTGATATTTGGCTTGCAGTATCAGCCAACTCAGTTCCTCCTGGTACTTGTTCGTCGGATAGGTACGCAGCGCATTGCGTGCCGTTATCTCGCAACTCAGGTAGTTATTGCCCAAATACGAGCCTAAGTTATAGTACAGTTTCGCGTTCAGATACTCTTTGTATGCTAACTTGTCATACAACTCACCCATCTCCGTATAGGCTTGCTCAGCGTAAGGACTCTCAGGGTATAGTTCTACGAATTGGGTGAAGAACTCTATCCCTTTCTTGGTCTCTGTCTGATCCAAGCGCGCATCGGGCGAGTCCAAATAATAGCAATGCCCCACCTGAAAGCGTGCCTCCACGATGTATTTGCCCTTCGGGTAGTTGCGGATATAAGCCTGATAGTACTCCGATGCCGATGTATAGTCTTTCTGTCCCATGTAGCAACGCGCCAGATATGCCAGTATGTCCTCTGAACGCTCCGTACCTTTGTAGTAGGTGCTGACATCGTCCAACAGCGTCTGCGCCTTCACGTACTGCTTGTCATTGAAATACACCAATGCTTTCTGGTATTTCAACTCCGGGTCTTTCGACTTCAGCAACTGCTGATACTCGCCGCAAGCCGTCATAGCACACAGCAGCACACACCATACGCACAAGCGAATACTCTTCACCTGACACGTATGCATAGGCTCTGTATGCCTGTTTCTTAGTATGCTGTTTTGTACCATAAAAAGCCCTCGTATCCAAATTAGCCCGCAAAGATACTACATTTCTGCGACTTATGCAAGTTATTATGACATTTTACAAGGCGGCATGAATAATTCCCTCATAACAGACGAGGTAGCCTTGTGAGAACTCTATAAATTATAAATCTTGGACGAGACGCACCGAGAAGCCGGCACTACGATTATTGTTGCTCCGCGTATAGAAGCGGTAACTGCGGAAGGACAGGCGGTACGCATCGGTGCCATCATACACCGTACTCGACCAATAATAGCCGTCTTTCTGCACATCGCTCACGCCATAAACGCTACGACCGCCCGCCGCAGGGAGAAAGACTGCACCCGCATTTTCCATCTGCTGCCAATCAGAGAGCGTGTAAGTGTTGTCTGACCAGTGCGAGTTCACATTATCATCGTAATAGTAACCACCTTGGTCGGCTAAACCTTTTTCGGTACTTGGGGTGAATGTAATGCCGACAGGAGCAATCCAATTGTCCGGCAGTATAATGGTGCCATTCACTCCATTCACCTTGCCCAAACCAAAGAGTTTCTGCGCATTGGCACGAGCGTAGAAGATGTAATACCACTCTTCACAGGCGAGTGTGCGCCACGTATTGGGAGCATCGGTGCCGATAGTATTTGCACCCCAGTCCACAAATGTCTGATAGTCGTTATAAGACGTGCTTGTATTGGTTGGATTATTGCCGGTCCCCCAACCGAAGAGGTCTATCCAACCTGTATAGGTATCGGAGATGTTAGCGTTATCATTGCCGATATAGTCGTACTGATTATTAGCAAAACACCATTTATTCGTGGAGGGTTGGTACAGAAGGTTGCCTTTGGCGAAAGACACTTGCCTGTCCGCAGATACAGAGAACACACCTTGCCCCTCAGGATTGCACCTGTTAATATAGACAGTGTCTTTAACATACACCGTATCTTTGATGGTCTTGGTAATCGTATCACGCACAGTAAGTGTAACAGTATCGCGTATTGTCTTTACGATGGTATCGTGAATCTCTTCGCACTCCTGCAAGATACCCTCGGGAAACTGCAAGAATGTGACACTATCCACATCGGTGATGAAAAACTGCATGTAGGTATTGCCTTCCCACACCTGCATACGACGCTGAGCATTTACGCTCAATACAACAGCGAACATCGTCGCCAATAGAAGAAGTTTTTTCATAATTGTAAGACCTCCCTCAACCACTCTTTCAAAGGAGGGGTGTCAGAGAGGATTTGTTATTGGTTGTTAGACATTTGTTGTTTTATCGGGCGGATAAGTCTGGTGGAACTAAGAGTTTTTTACTCCTATTTCGTTCAATCGCCGTATAATGTCAGGCAATTGCTTGAAGCCCACGCTCGACCGCCGCCAGTTCATCGCGTCAATGGCAGGCGAACCCTGATACATGCCTGCCTTGCGTACAGAGCCTGCCACGCCCGTCTGCGCGCCAAACACACAATCATCAGCAATCTCGATATGCCCTGCCACGCCCACCTGTCCGGCAAGAATACAATGGCTGCCTACCTTGGTGGAGCCGGCAATACCCACCTGCGCACAGAGGAACGTCGATTCGCCCACCTCCACATTGTGCGCCACCTGTACGAGGTTGTCAATCTTTACGTTACGATGTATGCGCGTCGAGCCCATCATCGCCCTGTCCACGGTCGTGTTGGCACCTATCTCCACATCGTCCTCCACCACCACATTGCCTATCTGCGGCAGTTTCTGGTTCACCCCTTGTGCGTCGGGCTCAAAGCCGAAACCGTCGGCACCTATCACCACGCCCGCATGCAGGATACAGCCCTTGCCTACCACGCAATTGTAATAGACCTTCACGCCCGCATAGAGAATAGTACCATCTCCAATCTGCACATTATCACCGATATACGTATTCGGATATATCTGCACGCCCTTACCTATCCGCACATTCTTGCCAATGTACGCAAATGCCCCGATATAAGCGTCTTCCGGCACCTCCACGCCTTCGCTGATGTAGCATGGTTGCTCAACCCCTTTGCGCGGCGGGTTCATGGCTTTTGCCACCAATTGCAGCAACTGCCCCATAGCACTGCGGGCATTCTCCACGGCAATCACCGCTGCCCCGCTTTGCGGCTCCTGCCCGTTCAGCAGACTTGCTGTAACGAGCACCACAGATGCCTGTGTATCAGCCAGGTATTGCATATATTTCTCCTCGCAGAGGAAACACAGTTTGCCCTCCGTCGCCTGCTCGATAGGAGCGACATCGCTCACTTTCTTGTTGCCGTCGCCGTATAATTTGCCGCCTAAAAGTGCGGCTATTTGTTGTGCAGAAAATTCCATACAAAAGTTGTTGTTGTTATAGGTTGGTTAGATGTTGGTTATATCTTGTAGTAAAAGAGGTACAGTTTCTTCGGCTTGTAGGTAAGCGTCTGCAGATTGAGCATATCCGACGCCTCGGCAATGTCGCGCGTGGTGCCGTCCTTGAACAGTATATCTATCGAGTCATCCTTCTCCGAATAGGTGTTCGAGGTCGAAACGTGCTCCACAAAAAAGTCCTCCGCGTCCTGCTCGCTCACCCCGAAATGTGCCGCATATTGCTCACGCAAATCCTGCTTTTCCTCCTCACTCAAGGGCTTGTCCAACAGCCGCCCTTTGAACAGCCGCCTGTTCGTAAAGCATTGACTCAGAATACTTAGCACCTTGTCATCACTGCTCATCCACACCTTGATGGCACTCATTATGTCCGAGTCGTCCAACAATGCGTATTGCTCCAGCGGGTAGTCGCTTGCCGCAAACTCCTCCGCTGTAACATGGTTGTACAGGAAATAGTGCAACGCAGGCGAGCAGAACAACTCCTTGCCCTCTGCCGCCAACCGTTTGGCACGCTCTAATATCTTGATTAGCAACTGCTCAGCCGCTACCGATGTCTTGTGCAGATACACCTGCCAGTACATCAGTCGCCGTGCCACAAGGAACTTCTCCACCGAGTAGATACCCTTTGCCTCCACCACCAATTTGTCGTCCACAACGTTCATCATCTTCAGTATGCGCGCACTCGCCACGCTCCCCTCCGTCACCCCGCAGAAGAACGAATCGCGGCAGAGATAGTCCAACCTGTCCACGTCCAACTGGCTGCTAATCAACTGATGCAGGAAGTGCTTGGGGTACTCGTCACGGAATATCGCTATTGCCATATCCAACTGCCCGCCCAGGTCGCGGTTGATACGCTCCATCATCCGCAGGCTCACCTCCTCATGCGTGATGCCGTCCACCAACGTATGCTCCATCACGTGCGAGAACGGACCATGCCCGATGTCATGCAGCAGTATCGCCGCCATTGCCGCAATACCCTCATTATGAGATATATCCACACCTTTCTGGCGCAACGACGTGATGGCTTCCTCCATCAGGTGCATCGCCCCCAACGAGTGCAAAAAGCGACTGTGCATCGCTCCGGGGTACACAAAAAAACTCAGTCCTAACTGCCTTATCCTGTTCAACCGTTGCACATAAGGGTGCTGCAACACATTGAGCAACACGTCATTAGGTACCGACAAAAACCCAAACACAGGGTCATTCACTATCTTCCGCATATTCTTCTATATCTCTAATCTCTACCCTCTAACTAATCTCTACCCCTATTTCCCGCCACAAAGGTACATTTTTTTTTACATCTGCACAAATATACAGCACTTTTGTCAAAGCAGCCGAACCCGATTATGTGTTATCCGTGGACGCGGACACCTCATATTACTGCCCTATAAACCATAGGTGAAACGGGGGTGCTCTCTTCGTCCGCGGTCGGTTGGGCACAAGCCGTATGGCTATTCTGTGCTTGGGGGACGACGCGGCTCGCGTCGTCATAGACAACACACTGAGTGCCGTAGCAACCACGAAACCTGTGGCTTGTGCAGAACTCCTTATCTCCCAGCGTCGTCATAGACAACACACTGAGCATCTTAGGCAACCACAAAGTCCTGTGGGCTGAGTAAAACACCTTATCTCCCCGCGTCGTCATTTGCCCTTTGGACGGTTCTAACCATATTCAACGCATTTTATTGAGCCCCTCCTTTGGAGGGGTTGGGAGGTCATCGAGTTAAGAGTATGATATTAGTATGTGATTAGTATGTGATTAGTATGTGATTAGTATGATATTAGTATGTGATTAAGCCGACCTTCTCGCGAGGATATGCGTATGAATTGCAGTGACGATGCGCACCGTGTTGTTATCATTACACCTCAATTATATCACCATTATATCACCCTGAAATCACCGTCCCATACATCTTATGCCCCTTTTATATCCTGCGCAGTGCACTCTGAAAACATCTTTTCCTGCGCAGCAAAGACAAAAATGCGCAAAAAAAGCATTTTTTTTAGTAATTATTTTGTGGGTTCCGAAAAAAGCAGTACCTTTGCACCGCTTTTCCGCCAAATACGACGCGAGTTGGAAAGCAAACGCCTCTATAGCTCAGTTGGTAGAGCACTAGATTTGTAATCCAGCGGTCGTTGGTTCGAGTCCGACTAGAGGCTCAAAAGCGAGTTCTTTGAAAGAGTAACCATAGTCTATCTTGTGACTAACAAGTACAAGACCCTGCAAAAACGTACCGTTTTTGCAGAGAGCGGAGCGGCAAGTCGCCCGATGATTGCGCAGCAATCAGCCTTTGCGACCTTGCACGCGAACGCGAGGGTGTGTTCCAGAGTGGCCAAATGGGGCAGACTGTAAATCTGCTGTCTCTCGACTTCGGTGGTTCGAATCCATCCGCACCCACATTATTATATATACGCGCGGAAGCGGACATCTGCGGAAATAGCTCAGTCGATAGAGCACTAGCCTTCCAAGCTGGGGGTCGCGGGTTTGAGTCCCGTTTTCCGCTCCATTTTTGTGCTAAAACGAGGACATCGCGCACCTCGTATGCTAATGTAGCTCAGTGGTAGAGCGCATCCTTGGTAAGGATGAGGTCGCGGGTTCAACTCCCGCCATCAGCTCCAACAAATACCAAACAACGATACTTCCGATGTACAGGGAGTATTGTGTTTTGTAGAAAAGGAATAGATTAAAAATAGTATTAACGTTAATATCTAAATTCTAGAATTATGGCAAAAGAAAAATTTGACCGTTCTAAACCGCACGTGAACATTGGTACTATTGGTCACGTCGATCACGGTAAAACTACTTTGACCGCTGCCATCACAATGGTGCTGGCTAAGAAAGGTCTCTCTGAGATGCGTTCTTTCGATTCTATCGACAACGCTCCCGAGGAGAAAGAGCGTGGTATCACTATCAATACCGCTCACGTTGAGTATCAAACCGCTACCCGTCACTATGCACACGTTGACTGCCCGGGGCACGCTGACTATGTAAAGAACATGGTTACCGGTGCTGCGCAGATGGACGGTGCTATCATCGTAGTGGCTGCTACCGATGGTCCTATGCCTCAGACACGTGAGCACATCCTGTTGGCTCGCCAAGTGAACGTTCCTCGTTTGGTTGTGTTTATGAACAAGTGCGACCTCGTGGACGATCCCGAAATGCTTGACCTCGTTGAGATGGAGATGCGTGAGTTGCTCTCTTTCTATGACTTCGATGGCGACAATACTCCTGTTATCCGTGGTTCTGCTCTTGGCGCATTGAACGGTGTACCTGAGTGGGAGGACAAGATTATGGAGTTGATGGACGCTGTTGACAATTGGATTCAATTGCCTACACGTGCCGTTGACAAACCTTTCCTGATGCCTGTTGAGGACGTCTTCTCTATCACCGGTCGTGGTACTGTTGCTACCGGTCGTATTGAGACAGGTGTTGTCAAGGTAGGTGACGAGGTTCAGTTGATTGGTCTCGGTGCAGACGGCAAGAAATCGGTTGTAACCGGCGTTGAGATGTTCCGTAAGTTGCTCGATGAAGGTGAGGCTGGTGACAACGTAGGTCTGTTGCTCCGTGGTATTGACAAAGACGAGGTTCGCCGTGGTATGGTTATCACCCACCCGGGTGTTGTTAAACCTTACAGCGAGTTCAAGGCTTCGGTTTATATCCTGAAGAAAGAGGAAGGTGGACGTCACACTCCGTTCCACAACCACTATCGTCCTCAGTTCTACATCCGTACTATGGACGTTACCGGTGAGATTACTCTTCCGGAAGGCACTGAGATGGTAATGCCGGGCGACAACTTGGAGATTCAAGTTAAGTTGATTTACCCGGTAGCATGCTCCGAGGGTCTGCGTTTCGCTATCCGTGAGGGTGGTCGTACCGTAGGTTCGGGTCAGATTACCAAACTGATTGACTAATATCAATCTATCATATCTCTCGACTGAGCGGTGAGGCGTAAGCCTCGCTGCTCTACGGAGAGAGATACGCCGACCGTAGGTCGGAAATCCCGCCGACGCAGTCGGCAAAACACAATTAGCAATCAAGCGCAAGCGCAGATTGGTAATTGTGAGAGGAGGAATCGCGGCGACCTAAATTCGTGTAACGAATTTCAATGTCGTAAGCGCATTCCGACGACGGAAGTCCTCCAATGGTAGGAGAGCGGTCTCCAAAACCGTCAATGTGGGTTCGATTCCTGCCTTCCGTGCTGTTACAAATAGCTTCCAATCTGACTTCTGTCACCCACAGGAGCCGGATTGTTGGCGTGAATAAAGAACAACAATAGAAATAACTACTGATATGAAGTTCGTTGATAATGTAAAAGAGTCCTACGACGAGTTGGTCCACAAAGTTAGTTGGCCTACTCGCAACGAGTTGTCTAAAAGCGCAGTGCTGGTGTTGATTGCTTCCATTATACTGGCGCTGATTGTTTGGCTTATGGACTGGTGCTTCGAGTCAATAATGACGTTCATCTACGGCTTGTTCTAATCTCTCTAATCAAGACTTGGATATGGCTGAAGGTAACATGAAGTGGTACGTCCTCCGCTCGATTAGCGGCAAGGAGAACAAGGTCAAAGAGTACATCGAAGGGGCCTTGGTCACCTCTACGCTCTTCAAGGAGTATGTGTCACAAGTATTGATTCCCACCGAGAAAGTAGTGAGTCTGCGCGGTGGTAAGCGTGTCATCAAAGAGCGCAACCTCCTTCCGGGGTACGTGCTTGTAGAGTGCAACCTTACCGACGAGTGCTACCCGCTGCTTCGCAATATCCCCAACGTGCTCGGTTTCCTCAGTGACGGCAAGGCTTCCACTAAGCCGGCACCGGTACCCCAATCCGAAATCAACAAGATTATGGGTACTGCCGATGAGACCGCAGGGGAGAGCATTCTCGACGAAACGTATCTGGTTGGCGAACACGTCAAGGTCACCGACGGACCGTTCAACGGCTTCGAAGGTGTCATCAACGAGGTCGCTGCCGACAAACGCAAACTCAAGGTCGTCGTTACTATCTTCGATAGGCAGACCCCCCTCGAGTTGGGCTTCGATCAGGTAGCAAAAGAGTAGGAGGCACCCGTTACAGGCCGTTGTACTACTCGATAGTTTCATTTATCAACCGACCGAGGATACCACGTATCCGCTTGAGGTCAAAACTATTAACAAAGTAAAACTAACTAATTATGGCTAAAGAAATTGCTGGATTTATCAAACTCCAGATCAAGGGTGGCGCAGCCAATCCTTCGCCCCCGGTAGGACCGGCACTCGGTTCCAAGGGTGTGAACATCATGGAGTTCTGCAAACAATTCAATGCCAGAACGCAGGATAAGGCAGGTAAAATTTTGCCCGTAGTTATCACTGTTTACACTGACAAGTCGTTCGATTTCATCGTTAAGACTCCGCCCGTTGCCGTGCAACTCAAGGAGGCTGCCAAACTCAAAAGCGGTTCGGCTGAACCCAACCGTAAGAAGGTGGCTAACATCTCCGAGGAGCAATGCCGCCAGATTGCTGAGGACAAGATGGTCGATTTGAACTGCTTTACCGTAGAAAGCGCCTACAAGATGGTCAAAGGTACGGCACGTAGTATGGGTATTACCGTTAAATAATTAAACTTCAATCATCATGGCAAAATTGACAAAGAATCAGAAACTTGCTGCAGAGAAGATTGAAGCAGGTAAACTCTACACGGTAGCCGAGGCTGCCGCTCTCGTCAAAGAGATTACGACCACCAAGTTCGACGCCAGCGTGGACATCGACGTCCGCCTCGGTGTGGACCCCCGCAAGGCCAACCAGATGGTGCGCGGCGTGGTAAGTCTCCCCAACGGAACCGGTAAACAGGTTCGCGTACTCGCATTGTGTACTCCCGACCAGGAGGCTGCTGCCAAAGAGGCTGGTGCCGACTACGTAGGTCTCGACGAGTACATCGAGAAGATTAAAGGTGGTTGGACCGACATCGACGTCATCATCACCATGCCCCAAATCATGGGCAAGATTGGTGCTCTCGGACGTGTCCTTGGTCCCCGTGGCTTGATGCCTAACCCCAAATCAGGTACTGTTACCCCCGACGTCGCTAAGGCTGTCAAGGAGGTTAAGCAGGGTAAGATTGATTTCAAAGTGGACAAGTTCGGTATCGTGCATACCTCCATCGGTAAGGTTTCCTTCACCCCCGAGGCTATCGCCGAGAACGCCAACGAGTTCATCCAGACCCTCGTCAAACTCAAACCTGCTGTCAGCAAGGGTACCTATATCAAGAGCATTTATCTTTCCAGTACGATGAGTCAGGGCATTAAAATTGACCCCAAATCCATTGAGTAATCATTTAATCCAAGACAGTTATTATGAAGAAGGAAGATAAAACCGCCATCATCGCAGAGTTGCAGGAGCAACTGGGTCAGTACTCCCACTTCTACCTCACCAATATCGAGGGGTTGAACGCCGAGAAGACCAGTGCTCTCCGCCGCGCATGCTTCAAACAGGACATCAAACTCCTTGTTGCCAAGAACACCTTGCTCCACAAGGCTCTTCTTGCAAAAGGCATCGACGACCAAATCTGCGCTGCTCTCAAGGGTAACACCGCCCTCATGCTCTCCAACACCGGCAACGCGCCCGCGAAACTGATTAAGGAGTTCACCAAGGGCGACAAGACGGGCGAGGCTAAACCTCAGTTGAAGGCCGCTTACGTAGAGGAAACCGTTTACGTAGGTGCCCAAAACCTCGAGTTCCTCTCCACCATCAAGTCCAAGAACGAACTCATCGCAGACCTCGTTGCACTCTTGCAATCGCCTGCTAAGAATGTCGTTTCTGCACTCCAATCAGGAGGTAACACCATCCACGGCGTCCTCAAAACGCTGGGAGAACGCGCTGAGTAATCAGCAAACATGCCGACATTTATTCATTTTAACGTGCTGTCAAGTCGCAATCCCGCAGCAAAGGATACGCAAGGGATAAGCAACCTATAAGCATCCTATAACGAATAAATCGGGCATGAAAAATAACTTAATAATAAAATAAACTACTTAAAATTATACAACAATGGCAGATCTGAAAGCTTTTGCTGAACAATTGGTTAACCTCACGGTTAAGGAAGTAAACGAACTCGCTCAAATCTTGAAAGACGAGTATGGTATCGAACCCGCTGCTGCTGCAGTTGCAGTTGCTGCTGGTCCCGCAGCTGACGCAGCACCCGCTGCTGAAGAGAAGACTTCGTTCGACGTAGTCCTCAAGGCTGCTGGCGCACAGAAACTCCAAGTCGTTAAGACTGTTAAGGAGCAAACCGGTCTCGGCCTCAAAGAGGCTAAGGACATCGTTGACGCTGCTCCTGCTACCGTTAAGGAAGGTCTTGACAAGGCTGCTGCTGAGGCTCTCAAGAAGGCTCTTGAAGAGGTCGGCGCTGAGGTTGAACTCAAGTAATAACCCTACCTGTAAGGTGTTAGGTTTAGACCCCGAACGGGGGTCTAAACCTTTTTCTCTGAATATACGAGGATGTTAAAAATCGGTTAAATATCGGTAATTCTACTGCGATTCAGGTTAAGAAAGGATAATCCGCCGAATCATCTATTTAGGTCTAAATAATTCGTTACCAACGATTTAACATCCGAATAATATAAACCCATCTACATAAATAAATGGCTAAACAACAGAAAACACAGAGAATCAACTTCTCGGCAATGCAACAACAGATGCCGTATCCCGATTTTCTGGATATCCAATTGAAATCCTTCCGCGAATTCTTCCAGATGGACTCCACTCCGGAAGTGCGCCACACAGAAGGACTCTACAAAGTGTTCTCGGAGAACTTCCCCATTCAGGACACACGCAACAACTTCAACCTCGAGTTCCTCGACTATCACATCGACCCTCCGCGCTATTCCATCGAGGAGTGTATTCGTCGCGGACTCACCTACAGTGTGCCCCTCAAGGCGAAACTGTTCCTCACCTGCACCGACCCCGACCACGAAGACTTCGAGCCGGTGATGCAGGACGTGTTCCTTGGCACAATCCCCTACATGACACCCAAAGGCACCTTCGTCATCAACGGCGCAGAGCGCGTGGTTGTCAGCCAGTTACACCGTTCCCCGGGTGTCTTCTTCGGCACCTCTATGCACTCCAATGGTACCAAACTCTACTCCGCACGTATCATCCCCTTCCGCGGGTCGTGGATTGAGTTCGCTACCGACATCAACCGCGTCATGTACGCCTACATCGACCGCAAGAAGAAGTTGCCCGTAACCACCCTTCTCCGTGCCATCGGTTTCGAGAGCGACAAGGACATCCTTGATTGCTTCGGACTGGCAGAAGAAATCAAGTGTACCAAAGAGAACCTCGACGCTGTCGTAGGGCGTACCCTTGCCGGCAACGTCCTCAAGGCTTGGACCGAGGATTTTGTCGATGAGGACACGGGCGAGGTCGTAACTATCGAGCGTAACGAGGTCATCATCGAGCGCGAGACCGTGCTCACACAGGAGATGTGCGACACCATTCTCGAATCGGGTGTCAAGACCATCCTTCTGCACAAGGAGGAAGCCAACGAGGCTGAGTATTCCATCATCTTCAACACCCTCCAGAAAGACCCGTCGCACTCCGAGAAAGAGGCTGTGCTTTACATCTATCGCCAACTCCGCAACGCCGAGCCTGCCGATGATGCCACCGCACGCGAGGTCATCCAAAACCTCTTCTTCTCCGACAAACGATATGACCTTGGCGAAGTCGGACGCTACCGCATCAACCGCAAACTCAATATGTCTATCCCTATGGAGACGCGCACGCTCACCAAGGAAGACATGATTGAGATTATCAAATATCTGGTGCAACTCATCAACTCCAATGCCGAAGTCGATGATATCGACCACCTCTCCAATCGTCGTGTGCGTACCGTAGGCGAACAACTCTACAACCAGTTCGGTATAGGTCTCGCACGTATGGCGCGCACCATCCGCGAGCGCATGAACGTGCGTGATACGGAGGTCTTCACGCCTACCGACCTTATCAACGCAAAGGCCATCTCCAGTGTCATCAACTCCTATTTCGGTACCAATGCGCTCTCCCAGTTCATGGACCAGCAGAACCCGCTCGCGGAGATTACCCACAAGCGTCGTATGTCTGCCCTCGGTCCTGGCGGCTTGAGCCGTGACCGTGCGGGATTCGAGGTACGAGACGTCCACTACACGCACTATGGTCGACTCTGCCCTATTGAGACTCCTGAAGGACCGAACATCGGACTTATATCTTCGCTTTGTATATATGCGAAAATCAATAACCTTGGCTTCATCGAAACCCCCTACCGCAAGGTGGAGAACGGTGTCGTGGACCTCAACAACGACCATGTAGTCTATTACACCGCCGAGGACGAGGAGCAGTCCACCGTGGCACAAGGTAACGCACCCCTCGACGAGAACGGCAAGTTCGTTCGCGACAAAGTCAAGGCGCGCTACGAGGCGGACTTCCCTGTAGTAGGACCCGACCAAATCGACCTTATGGACGTGTCGCCGTCGCAGATTGCGTCTATCGCAGCGGCACTCATTCCGTTCCTTGAGCACGACGATGCCAACCGCGCCCTCATGGGTTCCAACATGATGCGCCAGGCAGTTCCTCTGCTCCACAACGAAGCACCTATAGTAGGTACCGGCATCGAGGCACAACTCGTACAGGACTCCCGCACACAAATCACAGCGGAGGGCGCAGGTACGGTCACCTATGTCGATGCCGACAAAATCCGTATCCAATACGACCGCACATCCGAGGAAGAGTTCATCTCTTTCGACCCCGCAGAGAAGGAATACAAACTGCCTAAGTGCCAGAAGACCAACCAGAACACCACCATCGACCTCCGTCCTATCGTACGCAAGGGCGACCGCGTGGAGAAGGGCGACATACTCTCCGAAGGCTATGCCACCGAGAATGGCGAGTTGGCACTTGGTAAGAACCTCAAGGTAGCCTACATTCCTTGGAAGGGATACAACTACGAGGATGCCATTGTCCTCAGCGAACGCATTGTGCGTGAGGATATGTTCACGTCCATTCACGTTGTCGAGCAACTCCTTGAGGTACGCGAGACCAAGCGTGGTATGGAGGAATTCACTGCCGATATTCCTAACATCAGCGAAGACGCCACCAAGGATTTGGATGAGAATGGTCTCATTCGTATTGGTGCGCACATTCAGCCGGGCGACATTATCATCGGTAAAATCACCCCGAAGGGCGAGTCCGACCCCTCACCTGAGGAGAAACTGCTCAAGGCTATCTTCGGCGACAAGGCGGGCGATGTCAAGGACGCTTCTCTTAAAGCCAGTCCGTCACTCAGCGGCGTGGTTATCGACCGCCAACTCTATGCCAAGGCACTCAAAGACCGTAAGCAGAAGATGGAGGACAAGGAGACGCTCGCTAAATATGACGCAGAGTTCGAGGCTAAAGCCGAACAACTCAAGAAAATTCTCGTGGAGAAACTCGTCAAGTTGCTCGAAGGCAAGCAGTCTGCCGGCGTAGTGGACTATGTCAAGTCCGACATCATCGCCAAAGGACTTTCCTTCACCCGCGAACGCCTTATGCAAATCGACTATACATCGGTCATGTTGGCTGACTGGACCAATGACGCACACATCAACGACCTCGTTGAACGCTGCATCATGAACTACATTGCCAAATACAAAGAACTCGACGCACAACTCAAACGCGAGAAGTTCAACCTTACCATCGGCGACGAACTGCCTAACGGTATCATTCAGATGGCGAAGGTATATATCGCCAAGAAGCGTAAGATTCGCGTCGGCGACAAGATGGCAGGTCGTCACGGTAACAAGGGTATCGTCTCCAAGATTGTTCGCGTAGAGGATATGCCGTTCTTGGCAGACGGAACGCCTGTCGATATCGTCCTCAACCCGCTGGGTGTGCCTTCGCGTATGAACATCGGTCAGATATTCGAGGCTGTCCTTGGTTGGGCAGGTCGCGAGTTGGGCGTTAAGTTCGCTACGCCTATCTTCGACGGTTGCACGCTTGATTCGCTCAACGAGTGGACCGACAAAGCAGGGCTCCCGCGTGCCGGCAAGACACAACTCTATGACGGTGGCACAGGCGAACCGTTCGACCAGATGGCTACTGTCGGTGTTACCTACTTCATGAAGTTAGGGCACATGGTTGACGATAAGATGCACGCACGTTCCATTGGTCCGTACAGCCTTATCACACAGCAACCGTTGGGCGGTAAAGCACAGTTCGGTGGACAGCGTTTCGGTGAGATGGAGGTTTGGGCACTCGAGGCGCACGGCGCCGCTCACGTACTGCAGGAGATTCTGACCGTCAAGTCCGATGACGTCACAGGGCGTGCCCGCACCTACGAGGCTATTGTCAAAGGCGAACCGTTCCCGACACCCGGACTTCCCGAGTCGCTCAACGTATTGTTACACGAACTGCAGGGTCTCGCACTCTCAATCACTATGGAATAAGCGTAAGATTTACGGATATCAAACTAATAGAATATGGCTTTCAAACAAGATAATAAGAAAAACGGTTTCTCACGCATCACCATCGGGCTTGCTTCGCCCGACGAAATCATGCGTATCAGTTCGGGCGAAGTGCTCAAACCTGAAACCATCAACTATCGTACCTACAAGCCTGAGCGCGACGGTCTGTTCTGCGAGCGCATCTTCGGTCCTACCAAGGACTACGAGTGCCATTGCGGTAAGTACAAGCGGATTCGCTACAAGGGTATTGTCTGCGAGCGTTGCGGCGTCGAAGTAACAGAGAAGAAAGTACGCCGTGAGCGTATGGGGCATATCAAACTCGTAGTTCCCGTTACACATATCTGGTACCTCCGCTCACTGCCGTCCAAGATGGCGGCACTCCTCGGCGTACCTACCAAGAAACTCGAGTCGGTCATCTACTACGAGAAGTACATCGTTATCCGTGCCGGCGTATTGGCTGGACAGGAACTTGGCGATGACATCGTGGCAGACCGCATGCTTCTTGACGAAGACGAGTACAACGAACTCATTGCCCGTCTCCCTCAGGATAATCAACTCTTGGACGACTCCGACCCTGACAAGTTCATTGCCAAGATGGGTGCAGAGGCTGTCGAAGAGATGCTCGCAAGCATCGACCTCGATGCCCTCAGTTACGAACTCCGCCACCGTGCCGACACCGACACATCCATGCAGCGCAAGGCGGAAGCACTCAAACGCCTGCAGGTGGTAGAGTCTTTCCGTGCCAGCAAGGGACGCAACCGCCCCGAATGGATGGTGCTCCGCGTTATCCCTGTTACCCCGCCTGAACTGCGTCCCCTTGTGCCGCTGGATGGTGGACGTTTCGCTACATCGGACCTCAACGACCTCTATCGTCGCGTTATCATTCGTAACAACCGACTCAAACGACTCGTTGAAATCAAGGCACCCGATGTCATCCTTCGCAACGAGAAACGTATGCTACAGGAGGCTGTGGACTCTCTCTTCGACAACAGCAAGAAGACCACTGCCATCAAGTCAGACGCCAACCGTCCGCTCAAATCCCTCTCCGACTCGCTGAAGGGCAAGCAGGGACGTTTCCGTCAGAACTTGCTCGGTAAACGTGTGGACTATTCGGCACGTTCCGTTATCGTCGTAGGTCCCGAACTCAAGATGCACGAGTGCGGTCTGCCCAAGGATATGGCTGCCGAACTCTATAAGCCGTTTATCATTCGCAAACTCATCGAGCGTGGTATCGTCAAGACGGTCAAATCGGCAAAGAAGGTCATTGACCGCAAAGACCCGGTCATCTTCGACATTCTTGAGCACGTTATGGAGGGACACCCCGTACTGCTCAACCGTGCTCCGACACTCCACCGCCATGGTATCCTGGCTTTCCAACCGCGAATGATTGAGGGTAAGGCTATCCAGTTGCACCCGCTTGCATGTGCCGGCTTCAACGCTGACTTTGATGGCGACCAGATGGCAGTGCACCTTCCGCTGTCCAACGAGGCGGTACTCGAAGCGCAACTGCTTATGCTCGGCTCGCACAACATTCTCGATCCCGCAAACGGCAACCCGATTACCGTACCTTCGCAGGATATGATTCTCGGTCTCTACTATATCACCAAGCCGCGTACAGGCGTCAAGGGCGAAGGGCTCTGCTTCTACTCCCCCGAAGAGTGCGAAATCGCGCTCAATGAGGGCAAAGCGGATATCCACGCCATCGTTAAGGTGCGTATCCACGACGGGCGTACCCACGAGACCTCTCTCGTAGAGACTACACCGGGACGTATCTTGGTCAACCATTTCGTACCCGAAGAGGTAGGCTACCAGAACGTAACCCTCGGCAAGAAAGCCGTTAAGAACATCATTGCCGATGTCATCAAGACCTGCGGTGTGGCTCGCACGGCGCAGTTCCTCGACGACATCAAGAACCTTGGTTACAAGATGGCGTTCAAGGGAGGTCTGTCATTCAACCTCAACGACATCCTTATCCCTGAGGAGAAGAACGAACTTGTTGCCAAAGGTAATCAGACTGTCGAAGAGGTTACCGAACTCTATATGGAAGGTCTCATGACCGACAACGAGCGTTATAATAAGGTAGTCGGTGCGTGGACCGATGTCGATGCACAGGTTACCGAAGTGCTGATGAAGCACATGAAGGAGGCTGACCAGGGCTTTAACTCTGTATATATGATGATGGACTCCGGTGCCCGTGGTTCCAAACAGCAAATCAAGCAGTTGGCTGGTATGCGTGGACTGATGGCGAAGCCGCAGAAGGCAGGTGCCGCAGAAGGTCGTCAGACTATCGAGAACCCGATTCTGTCCAACTTCAAGGAGGGCTTGAGCGTGTTGGAGTACTTCATCTCCACGCACGGTGCCCGTAAAGGTCTTGCCGATACCGCATTGAAGACCGCCGACGCAGGTTACCTTACCCGTCGTCTTGTCGATGTGTCGCACGACGTCATCATCACCGAAGAGGACTGCGGTACCCTCCGTGGCTTGACCGCACGCGCCGTAAAGCAGAACGACAACGTGGTCGCTACCCTTACCCAGCGTATCCTCGGACGTGTCAGCGTCCATGACATCTACGATGGCGAGGGCAACCTCATTGTTGCCGCAGGCGACGAGATACGCGAGGCACAGTGCCAGGCTATCGAAGACGCAGGTATCGAAGCCGTTGAGATACGTTCCGTGCTCACGTGCGAGGCAAAACACGGTGTTTGTGCTAAGTGCTACGGACGCAACCTCGCTACCCGCCAACTCGTACAGAAAGGCGAGGCGGTCGGCGTGATTGCCGCACAGGCTATCGGTGAGCCCGGTACGCAGTTGACCCTTCGTACCTTCCACTCGGGTGGTGTCGCTGGTAACGCGGCTACGCAGAACACCTACGCTATCCCGCAGGCTGGTCGTATCGAAATCGATGATATGCGTACCATCACCACCGAGGAAGGCGACATCATCGTGGTCAGCCGTCTTAACGAGATGCGTCTTGTGGACGAGAAGACAGGTGTCGTACTCACCCAGTTCAATATCCCATACGCTTCCAAACTCTTCGTCACCCCGGGCAATGTCTATGACAAGGGCACGCAAGTCTGCGAGTGGGATCCTTACAAGGCTGCCCTCATCATCGAGCAAGCCGGTACCATTCAGTACCAGGATGTTATCGAAGGCGTTACCGCCAAGACCGAGACCGACGAGCAGACCGGTAAGAAAGAGGTTACCATCACCGAGACCAAGGATAAGACCAAGATGCCTGCCGCACTCATTCTCGATAAGGAAGGCAATGTGCTCCGTACATACAACCTGCCTGTGAAGGCGCTGCTTGTTCACCCCGACGGAGCCGAAGTCAAAGTCGGAGACGCACTCTTCACGCAGACACGTTCCTTCGGTACCGCAGGCGATATCACCGGTGGTCTTCCGCGTGTTACCGAGTTGTTCGAGGCACGTAACCCGTCCAACCCCGCTATTGTGGCTGAGATTGATGGTGAAGTTTCCTTCGGCAAAATCAAACGTGGTAACCGTGAACTCACTATCACATCGCGTCTCGGTGAGGTCAAGTCGTACCTCATTCCGTTGAGTAAGCAAATCCTTGTACAGGAGGGTGACTACGTGCATGCAGGTGTTGCTTTGTCCGACGGTGCTATCACGCCCGATGACATCTTGGCTATTCAAGGACCTACTGCCGTACAGGACTACATCGTCAACGAAGCACAGTCCGTTTACCGTATGCAGGGTGTGGAAATCAACGACAAGCACTTCGAGATTATCGTACGTCAGATGATGCGCAAGGTCGAAATCCAAGACGCCGGCGATACGCGCTTCCTCGAGAAGCAAATCGTTGACAAGATGGACTTCCTCGACGAGAACGACCGTATCTGGGGCAAGAAAGTCGTTACCGATGCCGGTGACAGCGAGACGCTCCGCGCAGGTCAGATTGTTACCGCACGCCGTCTCCACGACGAGAACTCCAGTCTCCGCCGCCGCGACAAGAAGTTGGTTGAGGCACGTGACGCCATGTGTGCTACGGCAAGTCAGATACTTCAGGGTATCACCCGCGCCGCCCTCGGCACCAAGTCCTTTATGTCTGCAGCGTCCTTCCAGGAGACCACCAAGGTGCTCAACGAAGCCGCTATCCAAGGCAAGATAGACTATCTGGACGGTATGAAGGAGAACGTTATCTGCGGTAACCTTATCCCTGCGGGTACGGGTCTGCGCGAGTTCCAGAACATACCCGTTCACAACGCCGAGGAATACGCTGCTCTCCAGGCAGCCCGTGCTGCCGCCGAAGAAGCCCGCCAGTCAGGCTCCGACTCCGACGACACCACCGACCCCGAAGACCTGTAATCTTCGATAGTTCCCGTTTTGGGGACGATACGCTTTGGAGACGACGCGGCTCGCGTCATCATCAACAAACAGGCAGTCTCGCATAGAGGCTGCCTGTTTGTGTGTCTTGAGTACAGCACTATAATGGCAAGATTTGTCGCTTTGTCATTTCTATGGAAAAAAACAAACAGCAGACCTTGCCCTGTTTTCTTATACCCATATTTGTGTATGTTGTAAAAATTACGTACCTTTGCCGTCGGAAACTTAACGATGAGGCAGCATAATAACCAACTAAATTATTATATGTTATGAAACGCAACTTTTTACTTCTTGTAATTTGCCTGTTTGGCATTGGCAATATCTCTGCTCAGCCTACGAGCGAGACGGATGGTATGGATGCGCAGTTCCCTATGCTCTCAGGGTTATGCAGGACAATGGCGGAAAGGATGGAAATGCATATTGACGGGCGCGACTCAACGGACTATGAGATAAAGATGTATCTAATTGCTGCTCAGCGCGATACCGTGATTAACGAGAAACATTATCTGCAATACGGCGAGGATATATTCCTGCGCGAGGAAGACAACAAGGTGCTGCTGTACAGCGGCGATTGCACGAAAACGGACTTGGTGCTCTATGACTTCAATCTGAAAGTGGGCGACGGTCTCGCGTATATATTTAAGGTGTGGGACAACACGTGCGGCACCGTCGTTTTCTCGAATACTGACAAAGAGAACAAGTCTTATTCCGCGCATGTGACCAAAATTGAGAATGTGGTGCTACAGGACGGCAAGGCGCGCAAGAAATGGGTGTTCGACGACGGCATGGAGTATGTGGAAGGCGTCGGGACGTATGGCAATGATGCGTTTGCAGGCGATTTCTTCCAACTGATAGTGGAGGATATACCTCTCTGCCTGCGTGAGCGGCGCCTCGTGTGCGTGTGCAAGAACGGCAAGATGCTGTACGAGATGCCTTATGCAGAACGGGTAGAGAGAGGTGCGATGTGTCTGTGCGAAGAAGAGGTGGAGGCACCCCAATGGTGCGACCAATGGAATGTGTTTGAGTACAGGAGTGTTGCGGGTAGCGAGGATATGGAGCGACGGACATGGCTCTATACGCTGTCGGAGGATACCATTATCGGGGCATGGACATACAGGCAGATACTATGCCAGCCATCATGGAAGAGCGGTGATATTCAGTATGTTGGTGCGATGCGCACTACAGAGGATGAGAAGGTGTATTTCCATTATGAGGACAGCGAATACCTGCTGTATGACTTCGGGGCGAAGGAAGGTGATACGTTGACCGTGTTTGCCGGACTGAACTATGTGGCATACTTCAAGACGCAGCGCGTGGTGGTGGATTATATAGATGGGGCACCCGGGGAGAGGACATTCGCGAGCATTCGCATTGTGCCCGATGAGTATCGCCCTGAGGGCGACAGCACCAACTGGGTTTGGGGCGTAGGCACGCAACAAGGACTGCTGCAGACAGGCGGATATGGTCTGCCGGGAGGTTACTCGTATGCCCTCCTGTGCGCATACCAGAATGGGGAATGTGTATATACTGCTATGGGAGATTATCAGCCCTTCTATGCGCGCTATAATTGTATGCACAACGATGCGAAGACAGATGTTGAGACTATGCCTGCGGGCAAGTACTTCACGTTGCATGGGCACACCCTGACGCTTGAAGCAGGGGCAGAGGCATGGTTGTACGATATGAACGGCAAGTGCCTGTTGCAGACCGCGACACCTGTTACGGAGTTCGGTGCACATCTGCAGGGCGTGTACGTGCTGCAAGTGGCTGCCGAAGGGCAGGTGGGGACATACAAGGTGGCACTGTAGTGCGCGGGCGGTCTCTGTTTGCGCAACGGAAGAATAGTATTGGAATATCGTCCCAAGAGGCTGTCTAACAATGTAAAGTTGTTAGGCAGTTTTTCTGTTTTGTAGTAGTGTGAGATAGTGCGTTGATCGT